>QHUC01000018.1 GCA_003221045.1 Gemmatimonadota bacterium
CGAGAAGGGCATCGACTTTCTCGGCTATCGCACCTTGAAACATCTGCTCGGGAGCATCGGCAAGTCGAGCTTCGGCGCGCACGACACCGAGCACCTGGCCACCGGCATCGAGGCCGAAGCGGCGAGCAAGCCGTACGCCTACGGCGACACGCTCAACCTCGACGTGAACGCCACGCTCACGAACGCCCTGCAGCGCGAGGGCCTGGGTGTCCCGATCAACCTCGAGTACGACGATCTCATGGTGCACCAGGCCGAATACCGCTCGTCATCCGCCACGGTGCTGATGCTCGACTGCTCGCACTCGATGATCTTGTACGGCGAGGATCGCTTCACCCCCGCCAAGAAGGTAGCGCTGGCGCTCACCCACCTCATTCGCACGCAGTTCCCTGGCGACACGCTCCGCGTGGTGCTGTTCCACGATACCGCCGAAGAGATCCCCCTGGCGCAGCTGGCCCGCGCGCAGGTCGGGCCGTACCACACCAACACGGCGGAAGGCCTCAAGCTGTCGCGGCGCATGCTCCTGTCTCAGCGCAAGGACATGCGCCAGATCATCATGATCACGGACGGCAAACCGTCGGCGCTCACGCTCCCGGACGGCAAGATCTACGTGAACTCGATGGGCCTCGATCCGCAGATCCTTCAGGCGACCTACCGGGAGGTGGCGCTGTGCCGGCGGTCGGGGATCATGATCAACACCTTCATGCTCGCCCGGGACCGGAGTCTCGTGGAGTTCGTCAAGAAGGTCTCCGCGATCTGCCGGGGGAAGGCCTACTTCACGAATACGATGACCCTCGGCCAGTTCATCCTGATGGACTTCATGAGAAGGAAGACGCGCAGGGTGAGCTGACGCCACGCCGTCAGCGAAACGTCCCGGGGCTCACCTCGTAAACCGCGTGATATCGCCCCACGTCTTCGTCGGGGCCCCAGAACTTCATTTGCTCGGCCCAGCGCACGTCGGCGAACCGTCGACCGCCAATCGTCAGAAACCCAGCGGCCCGCGTGGTCACGACGCCCAGCCGGCGAAGATCGCGGAGGTCGCGGGGCACGGTCGCGGGGCGCTCCGTGACGATCCGGCGCGCCGTCCCCGGTCCGATACCCGGGACGCGCAGGAGCTCCTGGCGCGAGGCGGTCCGCACCTCGACCGGAAACCGCTCCGGATGCGTGAGCGCCCAAGCCACCTTGGGATCGAGCCCCAGCGGCAGGTTTCCCCGGTCGTCGAACACTACCTCGTCCGGCGCGAAGCCGTAGCGACGCAGCAAGTAATCCGCCTGGTATAGCCGGCGCTCACGCGCGACCGGCGTCTCGGGTACCGCCTCCAGCGGCGTGTCCCGGATGGGCCGGAACGCGCTGAAGTGCGTGTGATGGATCCCGCGCCGCCCGTACAGCTCGGAGACGCGGCCAAGGATGGCACGGTCGCTGTCCGGAGTGGCACCGACGATGAACAGATTCTTTTCGGGGGCGATCTGCGCGAGCGTCTGGCCGCAGGGCGTCTCGAGATTGAGCGACACGCGGCTCGCGAGCTGCGTCAACTGCTCGAGTTGCGCCCGCTCGGCGCCGGGGACGGCCTTGACGTGAACGTAGCCGCGGAATCCATGCTTGAACCGCAGCAGCTCGAGCACCTGGATCAGATCGTCCATCACGTGTGCCGGGCGCCCCGGGATCCCCGTCGTGATGAAGAGCCCCTGGCACCAGCCGCGGCGGTGCGCGGCGAGGAACACCCGCACCAGCTCTCCCGGCTTGAGAAGCGTCCGCGGCATCTCGCGGTCCCGCCGCATGGGGCAGTAATGGCAATTGAAGCTGCAGGCGTTGGTCATCAGGACGCGGAGCAGCGAGGTATAGGCGTTGCTCGTGCCCAGCCGCACCTCTCTAAAGTTGAAGGGTTGCAGGGCTCCACCCTCCCCTATGTGGCGAAGGCGTGGCGGACGGCGCTCGGCCCGGCCGTCGTGGTCGTCGGCGGCCAGGGCTATGAGGAGCTTCAAGCGGGTGTCGAGGTCGGTAGGGGCGCGCATCGGGGCTCCGACAGAGGGTGATCGAGCCAGAGCATACCCGAAGAAAAACCGAAAGTCAAGCGCGCCCAGAAATACGCCGTGCGACCGCGTCTTAGTGGCTGCTCGCCTCCCACACCATCCGTGACACATCCGCCACGAGGTTGTGGGCCACGCTGTCCTCCTTGATGCCGCCCGTCAGCACCACGAGCACGTAACTCCCGCCGTGCGGCGGATACACGACGCCGGCATCGTGGTACACCACCTCACCGATCCATCCCGTCTTGTGCGCGACGCGCGTCCCCGATGGCACGCCGGCCGGGATGCCCTCGTTGAACTCCTGGCGGCCGAGGATGACGAGCATCGAGTCGCAGGCGGCGCGGCTGGCGGCGCGTCCAGCGGCAATCGCACCGAGCAGCACCCCCAGGTCACGGGCGGTGGTCGTATTGTTCAGCCCCGCCCGGTACGCCGCGCCGTCCTCCACACCACGCAGCACCTGAATCGACCACGCGCCCAGGGAGCGCGCGGACGCTTGCGCGCGTGACGCGCCGACCCGCTCGATCAGGATGTTGGTGGCCAGATTACTCGAGCGGGTGATCATGAGCTCCAGCAAATCCCGCACTGACCGGTTCTGCCCCACCACCGCGTAGAGCGTCGAGTCTGAGTCATCGTCCTTCGCGACCGTGAACGCCGCGCCCTGGACGAGCGAGGGGAAGGCGGTGTGAACGGTGAGCGAGTCGTTGAGCTCGAGGAGCCCGGCGTCCGCGTCCCGAAAAATCTGGATCATCACCGGGACTTTCATCGTGCTAGCAGCGTGCAACCGGAGAGTAGCCCCAATGAGGATGGAGTCGGGGCGCGCGAGGCTCCGGTAGTACAACCCTACGGCCTGGGCCGGTGCCTGTGCGATCCGCGCCTCGAGCCGGGCGCGCAGCGTGTCCGCGTGCTGACCCGCGGCCGGGGCCGAGATTCCCGGCAACACGCCGATCCAGAGCAGGCAGTATCGGAACATGGACCGAAGATACCCGCTAAATTGCTCTTCGCGCTCCACCCCTGAGGCGGTGTGCACCAGCCTGTCATCTTCGGTACCCATGACGTAAAGACCCTCGCGCAGCTCGAGGACGTGGCGAGTCGCGCCGAGCGCGTGGCGCTCATGGCCGACGGCCACCTCGGCTACGTCATGCCGATCGGCGGCGTCGCCGCATACCGCGACCAGGTGAGCGTGGTGGGTGTGGGGTTCGACATCGCCTGTGGCAATGCGGCGATCCGGACGAACCGGCGGCTGCCCGAGTACACGCGGGCCGACCTCGAGCACCTGGCGGACGAGATCCAGCGCACCATCTCGTTCGGCATGGGCCGCACCAATCGGGCCGACGACGCGCCGACGGATCATCCGCTGTTCGAGCACCCGGCCTGGGACGCCCTTCCGGGTAAACACGAGCGCGAGGGGCTGCGCGCCAAGGCGCGTAACCAGGTGGGCACGGTGGGCGGCGGCAACCACTACGTAGACGTGTTCGCCGACGAGCGCGGCGACATCTGGGTGGGCGTGCACTTCGGCAGCCGGGGCTTCGGGCATACGGTCGCGTCGGGGTTCCTCGCTCTGTCCCAGGGGAAGAAATGGGGCGAGCGGGCTCCCGAGACGGAGGTGCTGCTTCCACTGACGCGGCCGCTGGGGCATGACTACTGGCACCTGATGACGCTGGCCGGCGAGTACGCCTACGCGGGGCGGGAGTGGGTGGCGCGCAAGGTGGTGGAGATCCTGGGGGGTGAGGAGCTGGAGCTCGTGCACAACCATCACAACTTCGCCTGGAAGGAGAGGCACCACGGCACGGACTACGTCGTGGTCCGAAAGGGCGCGACGCCCGCGTTCCCGGGGCAAAAGGGGTTCGTGGGGGGCTCGATGGGTGACGACGCTGTGATCGTCGAGGGCGCGCGACACGATTCGGAGCGGCAACGCGCGTCGCTGTATTCGACGGTGCACGGCGCGGGCCGCGTGATGTCGCGGACGGCGGCGCGCGGCAAAGTGAACCGTAAGACCGGCGCGTTGATCAGCCCGGGAAGGGTGACCTGGCACATGCTACGCGAGTGGGTGGGCGGAAAGGGCGTGATCCTGCGCGGCGGTGGGCTGGACGAGTCTCCTCACGCATACCGTCGGCTGCCGGACGTGCTGGCTGCGCAGGGCGATACGGTGACCGTGCTCCATACGCTCACGCCGCTCATCGTGGTGATGGCGGGAGAAAAGGAGTTCGATCCGTACAAGGATTAGCTGCGACCCGGGTGGTGAAGACTTCGGATTATGACATGGTTAGCCATCTTGATCCTCGCCGTGCTCCTCGCCATCGCCACCCGCGAGTGGCTCGTCCTGCGCGCGCGCCAACGCCAGCGCGGGCTGCTGCGACGTTGGCCCATCCGTAAGATTCCGGTCGAGGAGCTCGACCCACGATTCCACCCCGACGAGCTCGGCGCGACACGCGCGGCCGAGGTCACATACGTGGGCCGCGGGACGATCCGCGTACCGGGCGGCACGTCCGACACCGAAGCATGGATCCTCGCCGTGCTCGCGAAGGACGCCCGACGCCTGTTCGAGTTCGGGACGTGTACCGGCAAGACCGCGTACCTCTGGGCCCGCAACCAACCGGCCGGGGGTACGGTCATCACGCTCACGCTCGCGCCGCACCAGCTCGATACGTACCAGTCGGTGTCTGGCGACGACCGCACTGCCGAGGCGTACGCCCGGCAGGAGTCCCAGGTCACGCGCTTTCTCTATACGGGCACCGAGGTCGAGGATCGGGTCGTCCAGCTCTATGGCGACAGCAAACGGTTCGACGAAACACCCTACGTCGGGTCGTGCGACGTCGTGTTCGTGGACGGCTCGCACGCGTACTCGTACGTCGTCAGCGATACGGAGAAGGCGCTGCGCATGGTGCGGCCAGGCGGCCTGGTGCTCTGGCACGACTACTCAACCGACTGCCCAGGCGTATTTCGGGCGTTGAACCGGCTTACCCGACGTCTGCCGCTCGTCCACATTCGTGGCACGACCCTCGTGGCTTACCGGAACAACAACGCCGCAACCGCGCGCAACCAGTGACCCTTACGGGGCGCCGTGGACGGGGCTTGATTAAATTCCGACCGTGAGCGAGTTCGTCTTCGGCACGCACAACGCCGCGTTCGTGCAGGTGATGTATGAGCAATACCTGCGGGATCCCTCCTCCGTCGGCGAGGAGTGGCGGCAGCTGTTTGATAACGGGAGACTGGCGGAACTTCCCGTCATTCCGACGGATCGCGCCGAAGTTCTGGGGAGCGGGGAGCAGGGAGCGGTACCTTCCGCTGCACCGGAAAGGACCGCCCCCCGCTCCCCGCTCCCGGTTTCTGCTGATCTCCAGCCCATCACGGGTCCTGCCGCTCGTCTCGCCCAGAACATGGCCGACAGCCTCTCGGTACCCACGGCCACCTCCTTCCGCGAGATCCCCGTCGACGTCCTCGACGCCCGGCGCCGCGAGCTGAACGCGCAGCTCGCCGCTGCTGGCAAGAAGGTCTCCTTCACGCATCTCATCGGTTTCGCGATCGCGCGTGCCGCACGCGAGCTCCCGGTCATGACGCACGCCTTCCAGGAGGTGGACGGGAAGCCGCACCGCCTGGATCCCCACGGCGTGAACCTCGGGCTGGCGGTGGACGTGGAAAAGAAGGACCGGAGCCGCGCGCTGCTCGTCCCCGTGATCAGGCACGCCGAGGACATGGACTTCTCGACGTTCCACGCCACCTATGAGACGCTCGTCGAGAAGGCGCGCACCAACCGGCTTCTGCCGGATGACTTCGCGGGCGCGACGATCACCCTCACGAACCCGGGCACGATCGGCACCGTCGCGTCGGTGCCGCGCCTCATGAAAGGCCAGGGCTCGATCATCGCGACCGGCGCCATCCGGACCATCGGAGCGGCAAAGGTCATGACGATCACGTCGACGTATGACCATCGGATCATTCAAGGCGCCGAGTCAGGGATGTTCCTGAGGCGACTCGACGAGTTGCTCCAGGGAGCGGACGGGTTTTACGGATCGGTGTTTGAGAGTCTGGGCGTGAAAGGGAGCGGGGAGCAGGGAGCGGTACCTTCCGCCGCACCGGCTGGAACCGCTCCCCGCTCCCCGCTCCCCGGCGTGGTCGTGGAAGCCGGCCTTGAGGATCTGAAGCATGTGGCGGCAGCTATGGCCCTCGTGAAGGCGATCCGCCACTTCGGGCACCTCGCCGCTCGGCTCGACCCCCTCGGCTCGGAGCCCCCGGGCGATCCGGCGCTCGACCCTGGCCCCTTGGGGCTCACGCCGGAGATCATGGCCCGGATCCCAGCGGACGTGCTGCGGATCTATGTCCCGGGTCGCACCCTGGCGGAGGCCTATCCGAGACTCCAGGAGACCTACTGCGGGACGATCTCGTACGAGGTCGAGCACATCGGCAGCCATCAGGAGCGCCTGTGGCTCCGTCAGGTCATCGAGTCAGGTGAGCACCGCAAACCGCTCGCGCCGGAACAGAAGCGCAAACTGCTCGGCCGTCTGACGGCGGTCGAAACGCTCGAGCGGTTCCTGCACAAGGCCTACCTGGGCCAGAAGCGCTTCTCGATCGAGGGGCTCGACGTCCTGGTGCCGATGCTCGACGAGACCATCGAGCGGGCCGGCGCCAGCGGCGCACGGCGTATCGTGCTGGGCATGGCACATCGGGGCCGCCTGAACGTCCTGGCGCACATCGTCGGGCTTCCTTACGAGACGATTTTCGCGGAGTTCGAAGGCGGCCGGCACGTGGAGGAGACGCTCACCCCGGAAGGGGGCACGGGCGACGTGAAGTACCACCACGGCGCGGACGGCGTCTACCAGACCACTGCGGGCAAGCCGGTGAACATCACGCTCACGCCCAATCCGAGTCACCTCGAAGCGGTGAACCCGGTGGTAGAGGGGCGGGCGCGGGCGAACCAGACCAATCGCCGAGGCAAGGAAGCGATCATCGATGGATCCGTCGCGCTTCCGGTGCTGATCCACGGCGATGCGTCCTTCGCGGCCCAGGGTGTGGTGGCGGAGACGTTCAACCTGGCACGCCTCAAGGGCTACACCACGGGCGGCACGATCCATCTGATCGCGAACAATCAGCTCGGCTTCACCACCGACCCCAAGGAAGGACGCTCCACCGACTACTCGAGCGACCTCGCCAAGGGGTTCGACGCGCCGATCGTTCACGTGAACGCGGACGATCCGGAGGCGTGCCTCGCCGCGGCGCGGCTCGCCATGATGTACCGCGACAAGTTTCACGGGGACGTCGTGATCGACGTAGTGGGCTATCGCCGGTACGGCCACAACGAAGCGGACGAGCCGGCCTACACCCAGCCGATCATGTACGAGCGGATCAAGCAGACGCCCATGGCGCGCCAGCGCTACGCCGACCAACTGGTACGCGAGGGCGTGTTGCCGGAGACACAAGCGGCGGCGGAGGCCGAGCAGATGTACCAGCGGCTGACGGACATCCAGCAGTCGCTCAAGGCGCATCTGCGCGAGGCGGGAGCCGGCGAAGAGCCGCAGCGCATCTCCGGCGGGCAGGTCATGCCGCCCGAGCCCGACACCGCGGTCTCCGCACCGCTCCTCACGACGTTGAACGAGCAGCTGCTCCAGGTCCCGGCCGGGTTCACGATCATCCCCAAGCTGCAGAAGCAGCTCGAGCGACGCCGCCCCGCCCTGGCCGAGGGTCAGATCGAGTGGGCCCACGCCGAGGCGCTCGCCTTTGCCTCACTCGTGAGCGAGGGCACGGCGATCCGGCTCACCGGCCAGGACACCGAGCGCGGCACGTTCAGCCAGCGTCACCTCGTCCTGCACGATGCCAAGGACGGGCGGCGCTACGCGCCGATCCAGAATCTTCCAGGCGCCCGGGCTCCCTTCGAGCTGCATAACAGCCCGCTCTCTGAGTTCGCCTGCCTCGGCTTCGAGTACGGGTATGCCGCCGCGGCGCCCGAGACCCTGGTGCTCTGGGAAGCGCAGTACGGCGACTTCACGAACGGCGGTGAGGTGATCATCGATCAGTTCATCATCGCCGGGCTTGCCAAGTGGGGGCAGACCTCGCGGCTTACCCTCCTCCTGCCGCACGGCTACGAAGGCCAGGGACCCGAGCACTCGAGCGCCCGCGTCGAGCGCTTCCTCGCGCTCGGCGCGGACGGGAACATCCGGATCGCGAACTGCACCACGCCTGCCCAGTACTTCCATCTGTTGCGGCGGCAGGCGCGCCACGCGGAGCTCCGTCCCCTCGTGCTGTTCACGCCCAAGAGCTTGCTGCGCCTGCCCCAGGCGAGCTCGCGACTCGAGGACTTGACCGGCGGCAGGTTCCAACCCGTGCTCGACGATCGCGCGGCCGGGGAGCGCCGCGACACCGTACGCCGGCTGATCCTGTGCAGCGGCAAGGTCTACTACGACCTGGTCCTCGCGCCAGCCAGGGCGGCGGCCGATCAGGTGGCGATCGGGCGCGTCGAGCTGATGTATCCGTTCCCGGGCGAGGAGCTGGCCGCACTGGTGCGTGGCTATCCCCACCTGAAGGAAATCGTGTGGGTGCAGGAAGAGCCGCGCAACATGGGGCCGCAAAAGTTCATGCTGCCCCAGCTGCGGGAGCTCGTTCCACCGGCCATCATGCTGCGGGCGATCGCGCGTCCTGAGCGCTCGAGTCCGGCGGAAGGCTACCCTGCGGCGCACCAAGTAGAGCAGGCGCGCATCGTGACGGCGGCATTCGCCGCCTGATGCGAACCGCCCTCCGTTTCGTCGTCGGTCTATCCCTCCTCGCGGGTGACGGCCACTGGTCCGCAGGGGTCCCCCTTCCCGAGCCGATCCAGGAGCTCTCCGCCGCAGTCTTGCACGGGAAGATCTACGTCGCCGGCGGGATCGACGGCTCGGGGCGACCCACCTCGGCCGCGTACCGGTACGACCCCGCTCTGAACCGCTGGGACCGGATCGCTGACTTGCCCGTGCCCCGTCACCACATGCCGCTCGCCGTCGTTGGCGACACGCTCTACGCCGTCGGCGGACTGGCCGAGCGGACCTTCGTGCCGGTGAACACGCTATGGCTCTACCGAGAGGACCGAAACAGCTGGGAGCCCCGCGCCGCCCTGCCGGCGCCGCGCGGAGCCTCGGCGGTGGGGGTCGTCAACGGCGAACTCATTGTCGTGGGCGGCTGGGGCGCCGGGAGGCGGCTCATGGCCGCCAGCGCGATTTACGATCCCGCGAAGGATCGCTGGCGGGACGCGGCGCCGATTCCCACGCCGCGTGATCACCTCGCGGCCGCCACAGTGGGCGGCGTGCTCTTTGCCATCGGAGGACGGCCGCTCGATCCGGGACGGAACTACGACTTGGTGGAAGCCTACGATCCCGCGACCGATCGCTGGACCCCGCGATCCCCGATGCCGAGCCGCCGGGGCGGGCTCGCGGCCGCGGCGCTGGAGGGGAAGATCGACGTGGTCGGTGGCGAAGCGCGGAGCTCGGTCTTCGCGAACCACGAAGTGTACGACCCGGCCGCAGACCGTTGGGCCGCCGCCCCGCCGCTCCCCGTCGCGCGGCACGGCCTCGCGGCCGCGGCGGTGGGGGGCAGGCTCTACGTGATTGGCGGCGGGCCCAAGCCCGGGTTCGCGCAGACGGACGCAGTCGACGTGTTCACACCGTAGCTCTGGCTAAGTTTACGTCATGACGGAAGCTCTGGCCGTCACCCGCTACGTGGTGCTCGTCGCATTCGGAGCGAGCGTGTTGGTGGCGTTGGCTGCGTGGCTGGTGCGCACCCGGAGGGTTTCACCCTTCGGCTTCGCGGGCCGCACGCTCCGGGCGATGAGCGATCCGCTCATCCACCCGGTGGAAACGCGACTCGTGCGCGCCGGCGGCAATCCGGTCAACGCAGGATGGTGGCTGGTTGTCGGCGTCGCAGCCGTCGGCGTGGTCCTGATCGCCGCCTTGAACTGGGTTTCGCCCCTGGCGGCCGGCATGTTCGCCGCATTTTCGGGCGGCCCGCGGGCCGGGGTCGCGCTCTTGATCGTCGGGGCCTACAAGGTCCTCGTCGCGGCGCTCTTCGTCAGAGTGATCGCCGGCTGGCTCGGGTACCACCGGTACACCCGCTGGCTGCGGCCGGTGTACGTCCTCACCGACTGGGTGGTCGAGCCGCTCCGGCGGGTGCTTCCACCGCTCGGCCGGTTCGATTGGAGCCCGCTCGCTGCATGGCTGGTGTTGATGCTCCTCCAGCGAATCTTCTTGTTAGGCTTGGGATTCTGATGGCGGCGCTCGTGGTGCACAGGAGACGGAGGCGTGAACGCTGCGACACTCAGGCGGTTCGATCGGCCGGACGAGACCCGGCGGTTTGAAAAGGGAAAGTTTGAGCTCGTGCAGATCGGCGGTGTGACCGTCGGGCGGGCGAGCTACGAGCCCGGATGGAAGTGGTCGACCCACATCGGTCCGAGCGCGGGGACTAAGACCTGCCAGGTGGAGCACGTGGGGCTCGTGGTTTCGGGTCGCTGCCGCGTGGTCATGGATGAGGGGAAGGCGTTCTCCCTCGGCCCGGGAGACCTGTTCCACATCGCGCCCGGACACGACAGTTGGGTCGAGGGAAACGAGCCCTACATCTCGCTGCACTTCTTCGGCGCCGATCGGTACGCGAGGTGAGGCTCCTCAAGACCCTCGTCAACCTCATCGCTGCAACCCTCGTTGGCGCGCTCGGCAACAACTGGTTCGGTGCGTGGGGGCTCGTGGTGGGGTTCATCGCCGGGGGCTTGGCCGCCTGGTGGGTGGCGCGGCGCGTATTCGACTGAACCGGAGCGTTTCTACCTGGGGCCCACGAGCGGCGCCTGATCGCGTCCCTTGAAGACACGAAATAGATAGAAGAGCGACGGCAGCAAGACGACCGCGCCGACCGCCAGCGCGGCGAGCGCGAGGCGCAGCGTCGCCGGTGGCGCCGTCGCGTCGGCAATCGTCAGATCCGGTCGCAGGATGTAAGGCTTCTGGCTGAGCGCCCACCCCCACAGGATGAGCGATACCTGCACTCCGGCGGCCACGCGCGCCAGACGCCAACGCCGGAACCAGAGGGCGATGAGCGCCGCAAGTGCCGCTGCGCCGGTGACGACGTGCAGTGGGACCGCCCACGACGCGAAGATCAGGGCATCACGCACTAAAGGCGCTCGGCCGCGGGAAAGAACGAGGGCCGACGCGGCGACGACGAAGAGCGCGACACCCGAGGCGAGTGCGCGAAGCCGGAAATCCTCCTGCAGCTCGCCTCCCACCCCGCTCTCCGCCGGGTCCGCCTCGAGCGTCAGATACACCGCCGCGAGAAACGCAAACGCCACCAGAGCGAACACACCGACCGAGAGGGCAAAGAGGTTCAGCCACGGGGCGACATACGTTGGGTAAAACGCCTCTCCCTTCACCGCTCCGCCGCTCGGCAGCCCGCCCGATGCAATCGCCCCGGCCGTCGTGCCGAGCAGCAAGGGCGTGATCAGACTCGCCACCGCGAACACCACGCCCCAGCGCCGCTGCGCCAGGTCGGCGTGACTGCCGCCGCTGCCCCCGTAGCGCCAGAACGTAAACGCGGAGCCACGCAGTACGATGCCGATCAGAACAAGGGACAGGGGGATGTGCAACAGGGTCCCAAGCCGGGCGAACGCGGGAGGAAAGCAGGTGAAGAGCAGCACCAGCGCGAGGATCAGCCAGACGTGGTTCGCCTCCCAGACAGGGCCGATGGCGTCGGCGATGAGCTCGCGCTGCCGCTCCTTGCGTGGACCGCTGGCGAAGAGGTCCCAGACACCACCGCCGAAATCCGCCCCTCCGAGCAGCGCGTAGGCGTTGAGGGCCACGAAAATGATCACCGCCAGCACGTCCGCGAGCGTCACGTACCACTCCCCGCTCCCCGCTCCCCACTCCCGGATCGCATGTAGAACCCCCGCCACTCCGGCACCGTCGGACTCCGGAGGATCTGCCGATACAGGAGCCAGGCGACGATGACGCCCAGGAAGCAGTACAGCAGGGTGAACGTGACGAACGGCACGACGAGCCCCGGCATGGGAGTGACGGCGTCCGCCGTCCTCAAGACGCCATAGATCACCCACGGCTGGCGGCCCAGCTCGGTGACCATCCACCCCGCTTCCACGGCGATGAAGCCCATCGGCGTGGCGAGCGCGATGGCCCGCATGAGCCAGCGGTTGTGCGCGAGCTCGCGGCGGCGCCACCCGAGCCATCCCACCCAGAGGGAGACCAGGGCGAGGTACGTCCCCAGTGCGACCATCAGCTGGAAGGACAAGTGCACCGCCCGGACGTTGGGCCAGTCCTCGGGCGGGACGGCATCCAGTCCCTTGACGACGGCGTGCGGATCGTGGAACGCGAGCAGCGACAGGGCGTAAGGGATCTCGACCGCGAACCGGGTCTCCCGCGCCTCCACATCCGGCCAGCCGCCGAGCGTCAGGGGCGCGCCGGCCTGCGTGCGGAACACCGCCTCCGCGGCCGCGAGCTTCACCGGCTGATGGACGGCGATGTGCCGCGCGGCCAGATCACCCGAGAGCGGCTGTAGCACCGCGGCGGGCGCCGCGACGATGAGCGCGATTTCGAGCGCGCGCCGATGGAACGCGTTCGCCGGATCCCTAAGCAGGAGAAAGGCATGGATCCCAGCGACGGCGAAGCCGGTGGCGGCGTACGCGGCGAGCGTCATGTGGATGGTTTGGGACAGGGCCGCCGCATTGCCCATCGCCGCAATCGGGTCCACGTTGACCGCGCGACCGTTCACCAGCTCGAATCCAGCCGGCGCGTTCATCCACGCGTTCGCGATCACCACGAAGATGCCCGACGCCGCCCCGCTCAGCGCGACCGCCACACCCGCCCAGAGATGCGCGCGTGACGAGATTCGCTCCCAGCCGTACAGGTAGACGCCCAGGAAGATCGCCTCCGTGAAAAACGCGAATCCCTCAAGGGAGAACGGCATCCCGATAATCGCTCCCGCGAAGTCCATGAACCCGGGCCACAGGAGGCCCAGCTCAAACGACAGAACCGTGCCCGAAACGGCACCCACGGCGAAGAGGATCGCCGTCCCTCTCGCCCAGCGTTTCGCGAGCTCGAGATAGACCGCGTGCCCCGTCACCTGCCAGCGCCGCTCCGCGACGACCATCATCACCGGCATGGCGATGCCGATCACCGCGAATACGATGTGAAAGGCGAGCGAGATGCCCATTTGCGAGCGGGCCGCGAGGAGATCGCTCATTGTCAGGAGGAAGTGGTCAGACTTCCGCTCTCAGTTAAGTTCCAAGACGCCAAGTTGTAAGCGGTTGCCAGAAGATAGCGACCTGTAGACCGCTTGCGGCTTGGCGTCTGGCTACTGCACTGAGGGCTCATGTCGGTCACACTGAAAAACTTGCTCGCCGACGGAAAGGTCCACGTCCTGGACGGGGCGATGGGCACCATGCTGTACGCGAAGGGCTTCTTCCTGAACGTCTGCTACGACGAGCTGAACCTGAAGCAGCCGAAGCTCGTGCAGGAGGTGCACGAGGAGTATGTGCGCGCCGGCGCGGAGATTCTCGAGACCAATACCTTCGGGGCGAATCCGGTCAAGCTGGGGAGCTACGGCCTCGCGGATGATACGGAGAAAATCAACCAGGCCGCCGCCGAGCTGGCGCGCCGGGCGTCGGGCGGACGAGCCAGCGTGATTGGCGCGATCGGGCCCCTCGGCGTGCGGATCGAGCCCTTCGGACCGACCTCCCGCGAAGAGGCGTTCGCCCACTTTCGGCGCCAGGCACAGGGCCTGATCGCGGGCGGCGTAGACGGGTTCATCCTGGAGACCTTCTCGGACGTGAACGAGATCCACGAGGCGCTGCGTGCGGTGCGGAGCCTCTCCGACCTTCCGGTGATCGCCCAGATGACGATCGGCGACGACGGGCTCACGCATTACGGCACCGCCCCCGAAACGTTCGCCAAGCAGCTCACCGATTGGGGAGCGGACGCGGTCGGCGTGAACTGCTCGGTCGGGCCGGCGGGCGTGCTCGAAGCGGTCGAGAAGCTGGTCAAGGCCACGGATCTCCCCATCTCGGCCGTGCCGAACGCCGGCCTCCCCAAGGACGTCGGGGACCGAAAGATCTACCTCGCGTCCCCCGAGTACATGGCCAGCTATGCGCGCCGGATGATCGAGTCGGGGGCGCGCATCGTGGGCGGCTGCTGCGGCACCACGCCGGAGCACATCAAGAAGATCCGCGACTACGTGGCGAGCGTGGTGCCGCGCCATCAGCCGGTGGTCGTGTCACGCGAGGCAATCGCGCCGCCCGCGGGTGTCGAGGCGGTGCCGTTGGCCGAGCGCTCGCGCTGGGGCGCGAAGCTCGCCGCCGGGAAGCTCGTGACCAGCGTCGAGATCGTTCCCCCGCGCGGAGTCGATCCGGCGCCCATGCTCGCGCAGTGCCGCGCCTTGAAGGCCGGGGGCGTGGACGCGGTGAACGTCCCCGATGGCCCGCGGGCGCAGAGCCGGATGGGGGTCCTGCCCTCGGCGATGCTCATTCAGCGCGAGGTGGGGATCGAGACCGTGATTCACTACTGTTGCCGCGATCGCAACCTGCTCGGCATGCTGTCGGACATCCTGGGCGCGCACGCCGCCGGGCTGCGCAACATTCTGATCATCACGGGCGACCCGCCCAAGATGGGACCGTATCCCGAGGCCACCGCGGTGTTCGACATCGACTCCATCGGCCTCACGAACCTCGTGTACCGGCTGAACCATGGCCTCGACCCCGGCAACAACCCCATCGGGGCGCCCACCAAGTGGGTGATCGGCGTCGGGGTGAATCCGGGGGCGGTGGACCTGGATCGGGAGCTGTCGCGCTTCGCCTGGAAGGTGGACGCGGGGGCCGAGTTCGCGGTGACGCAGCCCGTGTTCGATCCGCGTCAGCTCGAGCAGTTCCTGAAGCGGGTGGAGCAATTCAAGATCCCGATCGTCGCGGGTATCTGGCCCCTCATCTCGCTGCGGAATGCCGAGTTTCTCGCGAACGAAGTGCCCGGGGTCTCGGTCCCCGAGCCGGTGCTCGCCCGGATGCGCCAGGCGCAGGACAAAGGCAAGGAGGCCGCGTTGGCGGAGGGGGTGAAGATCGCGCGAGAGATGTTCGAGCAGGTGAAGGGCACGGTGCAGGGCGTCCAGGTCAGCGCCCCGTTCGGAAAGGTGGAGGTGGCGCTGGAGGTGTTCGGGTGATCGCGGACGCCTATCTGCGAGCGGCCGTCGAAGAGGCCGAGCAGAGCCTGCGCGAAGGGGGTATCCCTATCGGCTCGGTGCTGGTGCATCATGACCAGATCATCGGGCGGGGTCACAACAGGCGCGTTCAGCGGGGGAGCGTCGTGCTCCACGGGGAGATGGATGCGCTCGAGAACGCCGGGCGGCGGCCAGCGGCCGTCTACCGCGAAGCGACGCTGTATACCACGTTATCGCCTTGCGCGATGTGCAGCGGGGCGATCCTGCTCTACGGCATCCCGCGCGTCGTCATCGGCGAGAACCGCACGTTCACGGGCGAGGAAAAGTTGCTGCGCGCACGTGGCGTGACCGTCGCTGTGCTGCAGGATCCGACGTGTACACGCCTCATGGAGGAGTTCATCGCGGCTCACCCTGCGCTCTGGAACGAAGATATCGGCGAATAATGTTCGTCGGCCACTACGGTGTGAGCTTCGCCGCGAAGCGCGGCGATAAGACCATCCCGCTCTGGACGCTGTTCCTCGCCGTCCAGCTGCTCGACGTGTTCTGGGGCGCGTTCGTGCTGCTGGGCCTCGAGAAGGCCCGCATCGTCCCCGGCATCACCGCCTCGAACCCGCTCGATCTGTACTACATGCCCTATACCCACAGCCTCGTCGCGGCTGTGCTCTGGTCGGTCGGCGCGTATATCGCCTACCGCGTCATCCGCGGGTTCGGCGGGTCGCACCGTGCGGCGCTGCTCGTGGCGCTCGCCGTGCTCTCCCATTGGGTGCTCGACTTCATTGTGCACCGACCCGATCTGCCGCTGGTGGACGACGCCCCGAAAGTCGGCCTGGGTCTCTGGAACTACCCCGCGCCGGCGTTCCTGCTCGAAATCGTGGTGCTCTTTGGCGGGATGCTCCTCTACCTGCGGTCCACGAGCGCGGTCACTCGGCTGGGTCGGTTCGGCATGCCGGTGTTCGGGGTCGGGATGGTCGTCGTCCAGGCCGAGGTGTTCTTCGGCGCTCCCCCGGCGAGTGACCGTGCCGCAGCGATCCTGGCGCTCGTGTCTTACGCCGCCTTTGCCGCAGTCGCCGGCTGGCTGGACCGGCGACGCGCCTAAGACCAAACCTTGGTGCCCGACTCGCTCGAGGGCCTGTTGGCCGTCGCCGCGGTCGCCGCCCTCGTCGGCATCGCGATCGTCATCGTGCGTGCAGTCCTGCCGAACATCAGCTTGCGGCGCGGCTCGATCCGGCTGCGCACAGAGCCCGTCCCGGATAACTGGAGAGATATCGTCGCGCGGAACGTCCCGCTCGCGGCCGGGCTCTCGCCCGAGGAACGCGAGCGGCTGCTCCGCCTCGCCCAGGTATTCGTGCACGACAAGCCGTTCGAGGGTTGCGGCGGGCTCGAGATCACCGAGGAGATCCGGGTCACGATCGCCGCCCACGCCTGTCTGCTGCTGTTGCACCTGGACGGTCCATGCTATCCGACGGTGAGACGTATCCTCGTCTATCCCAGCGCGTTTCAGCCGAAGCACGTGCTGCACAGCCGCTATATGGGAGTGGTGACCGGTCCGGTCGCCGAGTCGGGGGAGGCCTGGAGAGACGGCATCGTGGTACTGTCGTGGGATGACGTTCACCGCGGCGGCGCGAATCCCGCGGATGGCGACGACGTCGTGCTGCACGAATTCGCCCATGCACTCGACCAGGAGGACGGGGACGCCGGCGGCACGCCGGTGCTCGATTCTCCGTCGCTCGTCAAGTCCTGGGCGCGGATCCTCTCGGCCCACTACGAGCAGCTGCGACATGACGTGGACGCGGGTCGCGACCCTGCGAGCCGCGGCCCCGGCCCGTCTCCAGTGTGAACGCGGCCGCTTCCTTGTGCCCGGCGCCCCGGCCGTTCATACTCTAGTTCCTCACGTGCGGAGCACCCTGATCGGAGGCAGGACGATGCGTACAGCGGTTTACGCGACCTTGGTCACGGTCGCGTGCGCCCCGGCAGACAATTCGCGCCCCTCGAGCCCGGCTCAGAAGTACGCCGGAACCTGGGAGGGTCGGTCGTTTCGGAGCTCGACCGACACCGGCACGCCGTTCCGCATCGTGGCCCACGTGGCCGAGGACGGGACGCTGCGCTCGACGCTGCTGTTCACCGCGGTGCAGGCACCGCCCGTTCCCATCCGGGCGCGCCACGTGAGCGACACCTTGCTGGTCAACGAGATCGGGCCCTACCACAGCCCGACGGCGAACGCCGACGTCGTGACCGTGGCCACCGGCAAGCTGCGCGGCGACTCCCTGAACGGCACATTCGAGATGCGGCCGGCCGCGGGCGGCACCCCGATCATGAATGGAGCCTTCCGCACCAGACGCGTCAGGCCGTGAGCGCCGCCGAGCGGCGGGCGCGCCGCGCGCTGACCGCGGCGCTCGCGGTGTACGGCGGGTACCTCCTCTTTCATCCCGGGCAGTACAGCTGGCTCGACAGCCTCGACCTCGCGATCCACGAGTCCGGGCATCCCCTGTTCGGGATCTTCGGCGAGTTCATCGGCTTTGTTGGCGGGACGCTGATGCAGCTCCTCGCGCCCGCCGCGTTCGTGGTGTACTTCTGGCGGCGCGGCGATCGGCACGCCGCCATGGTCGTGTTGTGGTGGGTTGCCCAGAACCTCTGGAACATCTCCGTCTACGTCCAGGATGCCCGCGCCCAGGAGCTGCCCCTGGTGGGCGGCGGCGAGCACGACTGGACCTATCTCCTCGGGCGCCTCGGCCTCTTGAACCAGGATCGGGCCATCGGTTGGGGCGTGAGGTTCGCCGGCGCGCTGGTCTACATCTGGTCCTGCCTCAGGGGATGGACATACGCTGGCGCGGGGGGCGAGCCCTCATAGCTTAGCTTCGACTCCAAAGGAGCGCTCATGCCGACCGCCAACATCAACATCCTCGCCGTCCTCGTCGCCGCCGCCCTCACCTTCGTGCTCGGGATGGTGTGGTATTCACCGGCGCTGTTCGCGCGACAGTGGATGGCCGCCCAGGGTTACACGCCCGAGAAGCTCGAGGAGATGAAGCGAAAGGGCATGACGCGGGTGTACGCCGTCTCCGTGCTGTGCTCCCTCGTGACCGCGTACGTGGTCGCGCTGCTCGCGTCGTACACCAGCTCCACGTCCCTCGCCCAGGGCCTGTGGCTCGGTTTCCTCTCGTGGCTCGGGTTTGCGGCGACCATCGGCCTGACCGCCAATCTGTTCTCCGAGAAGCCCCTGGCCGCGTGGGTGATCGACGGACCGGGTCACCGCACTCACGCGCCGCCCCCTGGCGCTCACGCACAAGAAGCTGGTGCAGCGCGTGGTGGACTTCGATCGCCTCGCCGAGGTCGGGGACTTCCCACGCGTGCACGACGTCTTTTGCTGCCTGGGCACGACCATCAAGCAAGCGGGCTCGCAGGAGGCCTTCCGCAAGGTCGATCTCGCGTACGTGGTCGAGCTCGGCCGGATGGCGGTGCGCCACCGCGCGTCGCAGTTCCTCGTCGTAACTGCGGTCGGCGCGGACCCCCGTTCGCGCGTGTTCTACAACCGCGTGAAGGGTGAAGCGGAGGAAGCGGTGCGGCGCCTGCAATTCGACGCAATCCAGATCTTTCGACCTTCGCTCCTCCTCGGCTCTCGACCCCAGAGCCGTCCGGCGGAGTCGATCGCCCGGGTGCTGAGCCCGCTCGTCGCGTGGGCGTTTCTGGGCCCGCTCGCGAGATATCGGCCGATCAAGGCGGCCACGGTTGCGCGGGCCATGGTGCGGATCGCCCGCGAGGCGCCGCGCGGCGCGCACGTGTACGAATCCGACGCAATTCGGCGCCTAGGCCGACGCTAATTGCGCTGGATCTCGACAGGCCCGTTGGTGGTCACCGCGCGGATCGGAGCGCCCCCCGCGCCCAGTTTGGTGATAATGCGGCGCCCGACCTTCCCCTGGATCGTGACCGTGAGAGGGAAGCCGACCGTCATCGGACCGTTCACCGTCCCGAACTCGAGCTTGGTCCGGGCCCGGACGTCGCCGCCGACTCCCACAAGCGAGATCGGTCCGTTGTACGCCGTCAGCGTCATCCGGCCGCTCACCTCCCGCACGCCGATCGGCCCATTGTACGTGTCGAGCTTCAGGTCGGAGTGCCGGGGCGCGTACACGACGAAGCTCACCGACCACGATTGGCGGCGACCGGCATCGGGGCCCTCCTCGCCAATGGTGGTTCCGGACGCGACGATTTTGATGGCGCGAGCCAGCGCCGCGGCATCGCCGTCCGTCGCGCCCTCCGCCTGGATGCGGGCGTGTACCTCGATAGTGTCGCGATCCCATCCTTCGACCGCCGCGGCACCGTTCCGCCCGGGATCCACCGTGATGACGCCGCCCGTGGCCAGCGATACGACTCGCACCTCGCAGGCCCGGGCGCGCCAGGCGTCCTCGTGGTCGCGGCACTGGGCCATCCAACGGGCGTCGGCGGCGCTCTGAGAGCGCAGGCCGGCAGGAACCACGAGTAACAGGAATACGATCGCGTGCTTCAGCATCGGGGCCTCCTGAGGGGTTGGGGGAGGGGGAGGGGGAGGGGGCGGCAGCATCAGGCGTCAAGCATTATCGACGTTCGACACTCTGAGTGGCGGAAGGGTTGTCTCTCGGGTCATAATCTCCGCGTGAAATTCCCCCATCCCCTCACCCTCATGTGCGGGTGCGTCCTGCTTGCGGCGGCGGCGAGCCACGTCCTGCCGCCCGGGGAATACGACCGCCGAGAAGACCCCGTCACATCCCGCCGGGTGGTGGTGGCGGGGACGTATCACGCCGTGCCCCCCCGCCCGGTCGGTGCATTTCAGGCTCTCGTCGTCATCCCACGGGGAATGGCGGACGCGGCGCCGGTGATTTTCTTCGTGTTCCTGATCGGGGGCGCGTTCACCGTGGTGGACGCAACGGGGGCGTTGCGGCAGGGCGTAGACTGGCTGGTCCGGCGTTTTGGGCACTCGGAGGCACTCGTCATTCCGGTGGCCTCGCTGGCCTTCGCCCTCGGCGGTGTGCTCGATAACATGAAGGAAGAGATCATCGCGCTCGTGCCGGTCATGCTCCTGCTCACCCGCCGGCTCGGCTACCGACCGACGGTTGCCGTCGCGATGAGTCTCGGCGCCGCGGCCGTGGGCGCGGCGTTCAGTCCCATCAATCCCTTTCAGGTGGGGATCGCCCAACAGCTCGCGGAGCTACCGCTCCTCTCCGGGTCGTCGTTCCGGATCGTATTCCTGGTCGGTGCATTGGCCGTCTGGATCTGGGGCACGGTGCGGTACGCCATGCGGACGCGTGCCGAACCCACTCCCGCCTTTAGCGATGCGACGGCGCGCGGGACGGCGACGCTCGACCGACGCCGTACCGCCGTGCTGGCGCTCGTGCTCGTGACCTTCGGCGCGCTGGTGGTGGGCGTGCTCCGCGCCCGGTGGGGATTCAACGAGATGGGGGCGCTGTTCTTCGTCATGGGTGTGGTGGCCGGGCTCGGTGGCGGGCTGGGCGTTGGCGGTACGGCCGAAGCGTTCGTCGCGGGCTTCCGCTCGATGGCCTACGCCGCTCTGCTCATCGGCTTTGCCCGCGCGATCTTCGTCACGCTCGACGAGGGGCGGATCGTGGATACGATCGTGCACGGTCTGTTCACGCCGCTCGCCAACCTGCCGCTCGCCCTCGCCGCGCTCGGCATGATGATCGTCCACGCTCTCGTCCACGTGCCCGTGCCGAGTCCCAGCGGCCACGCCGTGCTCACGCTGCCCATTCTCGTGCCGATCGCCGATCTGCTGGGGCTGTCTCGGCAGGTCACCGTCCTCGCCTAT
>QHUC01000019.1 GCA_003221045.1 Gemmatimonadota bacterium
CGGAATCCCACCTCGTTGCTGGACTGGTCGAGCCATATGCCGTACACGCTGCTGCTCGACGTCGGTTGCACGCCTAGGCCCGATGGAGCGACGGGCGGCGTCGTGGCGAGCACCACCTGGGCGGCCTCCGAGCTGCCGGACGATCCGCCGTCCTTCATCGCATACACGGCATACCAGTACGTGTTGTCGGTCGTCAGCCCGGCGTCGTGATAGGCCATGGTGTTGGCGGGCAGCGTCGCGACGACGCTCCAGTCGGCCCCGCCGCCGGCGCGCCACACCCCGAACCCGTCCTCGACCGCGGAGTTGTCGGTCCACGTCAGTTCCACGGCGGTGCCACCAACCGGGTTCGCCACGAGGTTCGTCGGAGTGGCCGGCATGGCCGTGCAGTCGACGTTGGACGGGCCGGAGTCGCCAAACGAGTTCACGGCAAACACACGGTAGCAGGCCGGCCTGTCGTCGCCGGGGTACGGGTAGTTCACGAGGAAATCCGTGAGGGACGTGACGTTCGCGCTCGTCGTGCCGGCGCTTGTCCAGGGTCCGGTGCTCGCGGCGGCGCGCTCCACGCGGAATCCGGTCTCGTTCGACGAATTGTCGGTCCAAGTGATGTCGAACGCGTAGCCGAGGCGTGGCGCGGCGTTCACAGCGGATGGCGCCGGAGGGACTGGCGCGGCGGGCGTCGTAGCACAGGCAGCGCTCGAGAACGCCGAGTAAGTCGTTTTGCCGCCGTTCGTCCGGAACGCGCGGACCTCGTAGCAGTACTGCGTCGAGCCGGCGAGCCCGCCGTTGCCGTAGCTCGTGGCGTTGGCCCCCGCGGTGGCCACCAGCGAGAACGCGCCGCTCGGCCCGGTCGTCGAGCGGTAAACCTCGAAGCCGCTCTCGTTGGACGAGTTGTCCTGCCAACCGACGTTGATCTGATTCCATGACGCGGCGACAGCGCTGGTGTTCGACGGCGCCGCCAGCGTTGGCCCAGGCTGGCCGCCAGTAGCTGCCTCCACCCGTGGCGCCATCGGCTGCTTGCGATCACAGCCGCTGAAGATGACGGAGAGCAAGAGGACCGCATACGCGAACCTAAAGCGGCGCAAGGTCATACACCCTCCGTAGTGGGGACGGCTCTGTAGAGTGGTCGACCTTCGGCGGTGAACCACTCCCCCGTGCTACGGACGGCCGCTGGCCGGTTGCTCAGCGTAGACTTTCAGCTGGCGAGCGAAGGGGAGAGTCCGGGGGAGGAATTCGAGCCGCGAGGCTAAGGCCCCAAGGTATACGCGCTCTTCGCGGTCAAGCCTACTCGGGGACTATCGCCCCCGAACGAGCGTGAAGCCGGCCCAGAAGAACGGGTGGGCTGTGCTCGGGTTGCGTAAGGCCGCCCGCTGGGCCAGGGCGAGCGCCTCGGCCTCGGGCTGTCCGGCGGCGAGCTCCCGATAGAATCGCTCCATCAGCCGCGCCGTCGCGACGTCGGCCACCGGCCAGAGCGTCGCCAGGACGTTGGACGCGCCGGCGTACAGGAATCCCTGCACCAGCCCCACCCAGTCGTCGCCCGGGGGAACGTCGGCCAGCGTCCCCGCGCCGACCCCGGTCTGGCACGCACTCAGTACGAGCAATCGGGTCCGCAGCGTGAGGCCGAACGCCTCATGCACCTCCAACCGTCCGTCCTCGCCGCCCCCCGCGCCAAGCTCGACGTAGGAAAACAGGGGGTTGTACTTGTTGAGGACCCCGTACGTGGCGAGATGAATGACGCCCTGCCCGGGCGCGAGAGCGCGGAACGCGCTCTCGGTGGCTTCCGCGCCGATGAGCACGCGCGCCCGGTCGCCGTAGATCCGCCCGATGGCGGCGACCTCTGCCTGGGAGCCCGGCAACGCCGCGGTCCGGGGTGCAAGGGCGAGCACACCACTGCCGGCCGTCCCCCCCGGGCGCTCGCGCAGCCGCAGCCAGACGGACGCCGACGGAACGTACTCCAGCACATACCGCTCTACCAGGAGCTGCTCCGGCGGACCCGGGCCCACGAGCGCCGCGAAGGGCAGGTAGTGCAACTCGGCGTGCGGCGCGATGAGTAGCTGCCGCTTGCCCGCGAGCAGGCCGGTCGCCTCGACCGGTGCGACCAGCTGCCGGTACAGCCGCCGCAGCGACGGCCACCAGGCAGGCCGGGCCGCCCCCGCCGTCGGGCTCGCGAGCGTGGAGCGCGCGAAGTCCACCTGGGCCGCCAGCGTGCTGTGACTCACCTTGAGGTCGAGGGCTGCCACCGTGTCTCGCGTGACGACGAAGACGACGGTGGTCGAGTCGCCCGCTAGATACTCGAGCAGGGCCTCATCCGGTGTCAGCGCGCTCATCACGTCCCGGGTGGGCGCGACCTCCCCGTGCAGGAGCGCTGCGTACGTCGGAGTCGCCTCGCGCATCTCGAGTAAGAGCGCGCGGTAGGCTTCCTGGGCGCTATCCAGCGCTGCGTCCGTGGCCCGTGTGGCCGCGCCTGGGCGCGCTGGGTCACGGAGAGCTGGCGCGCTGTCAGGCGAAGCCTCAAGCTGCCGTGTCAGCTCTGCCATCCTGCGGCGGAGATCCTGCTCGCGGGTTGCCAGCTCCGGCGCCACGTCGCCCGCCGCAACGCGCCCCTGTGCCAAGAGGTCGAGCATCTGCCGCTCTCGCAACCGCTCGCTCGTCTCGAACGCGGCCTCCGTCCGCCCGCGCTCCCGCTCGACGAACGCGAGCTCGACGTAGACATTCCACTTGTCCTCCCGAAACGCGGCTCGGTGCTCTGGCAGCGGCAGGCCTCCGGAAACCCGCTCGATCTGCTCAATGCCCTTACGCAGCTCCCCCGCAGCTTCAGCGAGCGCACCACGACTCCGGAGGGCCCCCCCCAAACCTGCGTACAACTGCCACGTGCTGGCGGCTGGTCTGGTGCCGAGGCGCGTGAGGCCGCGTCGGTACAGCGACTCGGCCGCGAGCGCGCGTCCCGCTTTCACCTCGAGATCGCCGAGCATGGCCAGTGCTTTGGCCTCGTCTGCGGGGGCACCAAGCGAGCGCAGTGTGTCAATTGCCTCGCCGAACGCCCGGCGCGCGAGCGCAGTGTCCCCGCGGCGCCAAGCGGCCAGGCCGATTTCCAATCGGATATTGGCCCTGTTGTGGGGATCAAGGCCCAGCATCGGCAAGAGCTGCTCGAGGATCGCTTGAGCTCGAGGATAACTCTCCCGTTGCAACAGCACTTCTGCCATCCCTTGCCTCGCAAGAATCCTCGAGGTTTGGTCCTCCATCGTCTCGGGCCGCGCCAGCCGCTGGGCGCGCGCGTATTGCCGCTCGGCCTCCGTCAACTGATTAAACTTCAAGGCGAGATCCCCGCGTGCGCGCGCGAGCTCGGCCAGCGATGCTCCGCTTCGAGGCTTGCCTGGACGGCTCGCGAGCGCCTCCGCACGTTCCAGCTCTGTCCGCGCGCGTTGCAGGTCCCCCATGAGAGCGCGGGCCTCCGCAAGCTCCACGTGGATGTCGATTTCGTTGATGTCGGGACCCGGTCCGATGCGTCGCGTGATCCCGGCAGCTTCCGAGAGAGTCGTCACGGCCCCGGGAAAATCTCCGCGACGAAGGGCCAGCCTTCCAAGATTCACGAGCGTTTGCGCCTCGTACATCTGGTTGCCCTGCTCGCGACGGATCGAGAGCGATTCGCGCAACCGCGCCACAGCCTCGGCGTAGTCACCCTCTCGCTCCGCGATGGCACCGAGGTTACTGAGGATGATGGCGATGCCACCAGCGTCACCGATGCTCCGCACCACCGCCAGTGCCGACTCGAAGGCATGACGCGCCCCCGCCAGATCACCCAGGGTCATGCTGAGGGCGCCCAGATTACTCTGATCGGCAGCCAAGCCGAGGACATCTCCGCTTCGCTCCCGGAACGGTTTAGCGCGGGCATACAGGTCGCTGGCGCGCTGCAAGTCACCACGTTTCCAGTTCACGAGTCCAAGCAGGTTTAGGACATTCCCCAGCATTCGATAGTCGCGGATCCGCTCCGCGTAGCCTTGGGCGAGGCCGAGATATGACTCGGCGCTGTCGTATCGCTGGGCGAAATAGAACCCTGCTCCCATTGCGGTGAGGGTGGCCGCGATTCCGGCACTGTCTGCCAGGGTTTGGTAGCCTCGCAGGCTCTCGCGCCAGACTCGCAGCGCTGCGTCGGCCCCGACGGTCCGGACGGTCGCTTTGCCCGCGCGAAGGGCGCTATCTGCCGCCAAGGTCGCCTGGCGAGCGGGGGGCGGTAGGGACCGGAAGCGCGCGATCCAACGCACGAAGAACGAGTCCTGCCAGGCCACGGCATAAGCGCTGGCGAGCCGCTCCGCTACGGGGAAGGCGACCTGCGCGCTGTCTTCGCTGCCTCCGGCGGCGGTCCGGAGCTGGCTTAGCAATTTGCGCGCTTCATCGTTCCGTTGCCGCACCCGCTCGACAAGCGCCGAGTCGGGTCCATCTCGCGCGAGCGCGCGCAGGGAGTCCGTCTCAGGGTTCTGTACCGCCTGCGAGAGGATGGAAAGCGCTGTGAGGAGGGAAATCATCGCGAGGGCCCCCCGACAGTGAACTCCACTAGATCGGAGGCGGTCCAGCGGCGCCATTCAGTTTGTGCCTCGACTTTCCAGAAGTACCTGCCCCGAGGAACGAGCTTGACGGAGCCCACCAGCGCCACCGCGGTATCTGAGGTTTCCAACGTCCAGAGCACGGCGCCTTCTGCGTCGTACAGCCTCAGGCGGTACCGCACAGCCCGCGGCACGCCGGACCAGACGAACCGGTGGACCCGAGCCACAGACGCGCGTGGGGCGACCGGCATGGGTGCGACAGCGGTCGTCAGCGTCGTGTCCCTCAGGCTGGGCGTCGAGTCGTCGTCACCCCCGCGCGACACGAACAGCAAGGCGAGTGCTGCCGCCGCAGCGAGCCCCAGCGGCAACGACCAGCGGCGCCACAAACGCCCGGCCGGCGCACGTGCGGCACCCGAGAGCTCCGGTGCGAGGGTCGGATCGGCAAGTAGGCGGGCCGCGGCTTGGACCACGGATCGGCAGCGCGCGCAACTCAAGAGATGCGCAACCACGGGCGCTCGCGTCTCCGTGCCCAAGCGCCCGGCCACAAGATCCGCGACCGTGAGCTCGTCCAGGCAATCGTCGGTCTCGGACAACCGCTCGAGCGACACCGGCGCCCGCAGTGACTCGGCCGCCTCCCTGAGCCGCGCGACCTCGGCGCGACAGGTAGGGCAGCCCTCGACGTGCCGCGCGGTGGCCGGGTCACCTTCGCCGAAGGCGTGGGGAACCAGGGACTCGGGGACGGGGTGAGTCACGCGGCCTCTCCGAAGCATGGCCCTTCGCATCGACCACGTGATACGGACGGTCGGCTCGGGACTGCTCGCGTACGCCTCACAGGTCTCCCCCTTTGATCCCTGCTTGCTCGAGGCGAGCGCGGACGACCGCGAGGGCGCGATACACGCGGTTATAGACCGTCTTGGCGTTAGGGTATCCGAGGGCGCGGGCCACCTGTTCGGCGGGCATCTCGTCGACCACATAGAGCCGCACGGCGAGCCGGTCGCCGGGGGGAAGAGACTCCAAGGCGGCGGCCAGCACCTGCTGCTGCTCAGCGAGTTCCGCTGGATCGGCGGCAGGCGGATTCAGGGAACCCTC
This sequence comes from Gemmatimonadota bacterium, assembly GCA_003221045.1. Classification (GTDB taxonomy): domain Bacteria; phylum Gemmatimonadota; class Gemmatimonadetes; order Gemmatimonadales; family GWC2-71-9; genus AG41. The sequence continues at coordinate 5,628 of QHUC01000019.1, forward strand.
CGGTCGCGGGCCGGCGAGCCCCGCCATAAGCGGTTCCCCGCGACTGGACGCCGCGGCGCGGCAGGTCTCGCTCAGCTCCCGTAGGAACTCACCGAACGAGAGGTCGGGGCCGCCGAGGGAGCGGAGCAGCTCGTACGCCTCCACGTGCGGCCGCTGCTCGAGGAAGACGTACTCGAAAATGCGTTTGCGTACTGGGGGGAGCGCTGCCGCGAACGCATTCAGGCGTGAACGGCCGTCGCGATGGCGGAACCAATCGACCGTCAGGTTGTGCACCACCACGACGAGCCAGGTGGAGAACGGACGGTTGGGGTCGACGCGGTCCGCGCAGCGACGGAGGCGGGCGAAGTCGTCGCCGCGCAGGGCCTCGCACACTCGTGCGAAGACGTCCATGACTTCGTCGGGCTCGGTGGTGTAGTGGCGGATCGCGCCGAAGATGAGACGGCGGTAGCGCTCGATGAAGAGATCCCACGAGGCTTCGGGATCACCCGCCTCGAGCGGAGCGATCCAGGATTCCACCATGGGCCCTCCGGTCCAAGGGAATTCATATAGCGGCGGAACTATCGACGGTCAACCGTCGGCCGCATAGGTCCCTTGGGCCCCCCCGGCGTAGAGGTCGCTTGACGCGCTGGTGGCAAAACTGGTGGCAGACAGAGCGGGAATGGAGGTATTTCGGCGGACTCCGACGGAAAGGGCCTCGTCGGACAAGCTGACGCAGCGGTTGTCGTTAGGACGAGGAAGGATCAGGAGGGAAGGCGATCGAGCCCCTTAGCAAACCGCCGCCTTCAGCCACTCGGCCACCTCTCCCCACCAGCGGCAGAAGTATCCTCAGAGCCCACCTCGCCAGCAAGGGCGGTCGAGCACAAATCTGCCTCACTTACGCCGCACACCTGTCACGGCGGGGCCACACAAATGTCGTCCCCGCGATACGCCCCCAGGCGTGGCGGAATGCCCGTGATGCTTGTCACGCTGCGCCTTGGCGCTTCGCCCTTCACACCTGGCACCGGCCTTGCCCCTGCGCGCAGGCATGACGCGAACGGCGATCGTACTGGCTGCGGCGGCACTCGCTGGGTTGTCCACACCGGCGAACGCCCAAGAGGCTGCCCTGAAGAGCTTCAACTTCGGGGGGACGTCGCACGTCGACCGCCTGCCCAACCCGCTTCTGACGTCGTTTTCGACCGACGTCGGAAGTGTGACCGGGCTTCGTGTGGATAGGCAAGCCCTGCATGTGGTCGCAGTCACCCAGCCGACGCGTCTGGCGTTGAGCACCTCGGCCATCACCGGGCTCCCGGCGCGTGTCTCCTGGAGCCAGACGCACACCGCGCTCGCGGGCGCGTTCGTCGTGACCCTGCTGATGGATGCGGCGCAGACCCGCGAACTGGCCCGACGTGGCTGGCCCGGTTTCCGCGAGGCGAACCCGCTCCTCGGCGACCGGCCGAGCGTGGGTCAGGTGAACACGTACACGGCCATCGCCGGCTTGAGCGTGCTGGGCGCCGCGGCCGCGCTTCCGCCCAAGGTCCGGCCCTGGCTGCTCGGCGCCGCGATCGCGGTGCAAGCGTTCACCGTGGCCGGCAGCGTGCAGAACGGCCTCCCGATCCGGTTCTTCTAACCAGCGACCCTCAGTCGTACCCTGCGAGCCCAGGCTAAAGCCGGGGCCCGGTGAAGCATTACCCTTAAAGGGTGACGTTCCACTCGCTCTCCGGGGTCAACCGCTCCATCGTCTCCTGCCCTCGCTGCGCATGGCTCCGCTCCTTTCACCTGACGCGGATCAGCGCTCGCCCGTCGTGAGCGCCGTCGCGACGCTCGTCGTCCCGAGTGTCCACACCACGGCGTGAATCGGTGCGAAAAGGTGCAAGTCTCCCGGGGAGCTCCACCCCGCGATCTGACCCTGCCGGTTGACGGCCAGCGCAACGCTGGGCCCACTCCCCAGGCTGCCGAGATCGATCATCGTCGTGCCGTTCCAGAGGAACGCATGACATCCGACCTCATAGTTGTAGCAGGTGCTCGAGGGGAGGGCGGCCTGGCCCACCACCTGGCCGCGGTCGTTCATGGCCATGGCATGGCTGTCCGCACCGCCCAGCGTGCCCAGGCTGCGCATAGTCGTCCCGTCCCAGAAGAACGCCAACTCCTGCGCGGGAAGGACTCCCGCCGAGAAGCCGGCGACCCGTCCCCGCGCGTTGATGGCCGTCGCGCCGCTGAACCAGGACGATGGATCCCCGGGCCAGTCGTCACCCCCCACTGCACCGAGGTCCTGCATCGCGGCACCATCCCAGAAGAACGCGTGCGAGGTGCCGGAGGCGAGACTGCTGACCCCCGCGACCTGTCCCCGCTCGTTGATGATGGTTCCCACGCTGGTGCCACCCCCGAGGGTCCCGAGGTCCATGAGCGTCGTGCCGTTCCAGAGGAACGCATGCGACACACTGAACCCGGTCACCTGACCGCGGCGGTTGATCGCCAGCGCCCGACCGAGCCCGAGATCACGGAGGGCACCGCGATCCCACACGACGGCGTGGACGTCGCCGGCGACGATTCGGCTGAAACCGACCACCTGGCCGGTCGCGTTGATGGCGGTGGCTTCGCTGTAATCGCCGCCCAGCGTGCCGAGGTCGTGCACCGTCGTGCCGTCCCAGAGGACCGCGTGCCTTTCACCGGAGGCGACGACACTCGTGAACGCCACCTGGCCGGCGTCGTTGAGCGCGATGAACGGCGTACCGAAGGTGCCGCCCGCGAACACGCCGAGATCGCGCATCGCTCCGCCGTCCCAGAAGAACGCGTGGCGCTCGCCGGTCGCGGTCGTGCTGAAGCCGGCCACCTGGCCTCGGGCGTTGATGGCCAGGGCTTCACTGTGGCTGCCCCCGAGGGTGCCGAGGTCCGTGAGGGCGGCAGCGGTGACGGCGGCGAGCTCCGGTCGCCCAGGCTCCACCGGATTCAGCGGGCTGCTGCAGCTCGTTGTGAATAGGGAAACGAACAGGGTAGCGATGGCCGAAGGGCAGAGCCCGACGGGTGTTGCAGCGCGCATGGGGCACCTTCTCCCTGACATGCGTTGCCGTGTCGTAGCACATGCGCTGCAGCACGGCAGCGCGGGTGGGCTGCACTCCTCGGGGCGTCTCTCGCTGCAACGTTCGCGCCCCGGACGGTGATGGTCCTCACACGGGTGCCTTGACTTGCCGCGGCGGGGGCCGATGGGTCCTTCTTCGGCTCAGCCGCAGCGCCCCTGTTCACCCCTGCCGCAAACGTGTGGGGCGTTGGTTACAGGAATCCGCGCGCCGCGATCCGCCCCCGGCGTGGCGGGATGCCCAGGCTAAAGCCGGGGCCCCCGCCCGTGAAGCATTACCCTTAAAGGGTGACGTTTCACTCGCTCTCCGGGGTCAACCGCTCCATCGTCTCCTGCACTCGCTGCGCACGGCTCCGCTCCTATTGTCGCCGGATCGCGCGCGAGCAGAAACCGGAATTCGCGGATTGGACCTACTGGGGAAAACCGGTGCCCGGGTTTGGAGATCCCGGTGCCCGGCTCCTGATCGTCGGTCTCGCGCCGGCGGCCCACGGAGCCAACCGGACCGGTCGCATGTTCACGGGCGATTCGAGCGGGCGCTGGCTCTACGAGGCGCTGTACCGCTTCGGGTTCGCGAGCCAGTCAGAATCGCTCAGGCGGGACGACGGCCTGACGCTGATCGACTGCTACATCACGGCCGCCGCGCGGTGCGCACCGCCCGGGAACAAGCCCAGCCGCCTCGAGCTCGATCGCTGCCGGCGCTTTCTCGGCGCCGAGGTGCGGCTGCTCTCACGGGTCCGTGCGGTGGTGACGCTCGGCCGCATCGCGCACGAGAGCTGGCTCAAGGCCGCGGGGTGGTGGGATCGACTGTCGCCGCGGGCGCGACCGGCATTTCGTCACGGCGCGGCGAGCGAGCTGCCGGACGGCACGATCGTGATCGCCTCGTATCACCCGAGTCGCCAGAACACGAACACGGGTAAGCTCACCCGTGAGATGTGGTACGATGTTTTTCGGAAGGCGAGGGCGTCGCTCGAGGAGGGGGCTACCGGATCTCGAACTCCGCGCTGACGTCATAGTCGTCCACGGCGCAGACCCCGACGTGGGCGACGTAACGGCCGGGCAGCGGGGCGGCATCGCGGGGTAGACGGATCTGATCGCGGTAGATTCCCGCGCGCTGCACGGCGAAGCGCCGGGCGTCGGGACTTGGGACCTGCGTGGTCGAGTCCCACGTCTTGATGCTGTCCTTGGCGGTCCTGACCCTGATGCACAGGAGGTCGTTGTTCGGTAGCACGTAGAAGATCGGCGTGGAGCGGCGATTGAGGATCGTGTACAATACGAACGGATTTACGCCGGTGTCGTTCCCGTTCGCGTCGCGCCAGCTGAAGCGGTTGGGAATCACGGACAGAGTGACGTCTGCGTGCAGCGTCATGCCGCGGTCCACCGAGGCATGACCGGTGCCGGGTGGCTCGACCTCCTTGGCGTTCTCGATCTCCATCGTGATCGGCGGGTTCCCCCGCTCCGGGGAGCGCGTGACGCGCCCGGTTGCCTCGATGTAGTGGTTGACGAACTTGTTCCAGTGCTCCGGTTTCCCTACCACCGGCACGACGTAGGTACGCGCGCCAAGCGCCTGGACGGGGAGCGGCACCACGATGGTCCACACGCCCACCTGGTCGTCTCGCTGGAGGAATCCCTGCGCCGTCACCACCGTGTCGGCCCCCTGCTGCGCCGATGCGAGCGTGGCGGACACGACGAGGACGACGAATGCGACGACGGTCCGCATGCTCCAATTCTCCACCCGCGCATAACGATCCGCCAGGGTGCTCCCCCTGGTTACGATCGGGCGCGCGGGGTATTGTAGAGAAGGTCCCGCGTCGGAGGTCCCACCATGATTCGTTTCGGTC
>QHUC01000234.1 GCA_003221045.1 Gemmatimonadota bacterium
TGTACGTCGCCACCGCGAAGGGTCGGTAGAGCCGATATCCTCCCAAAGCAGGCGGCCAGTACGGCATTGCGAAGGCGCGCCACAAGCCGCTGGGGTGATGCACCAGGGGGTTGTCCGCCACCAGCCCGACGTCGTCGAGGGCGAAGCCGTTCACGAGAGCGCCCAGGTAGACGAGCAGGGCAAGAGCCGCCACAGCCGCCGCGAGTCGCGCTGCGGGGCGCGGCACCGGAGGCGAAGGGAAGGTCACCGCGTATTTAGGTGCTGTAAGTGGGCGGAGAGGTACTCGGCCACAGCCGTGTCGCCGAGCTGACGCGCTGCGGCGATATGCGAGTCGTAGAGCCCTCGGCAGGACGCGCATTGGTCCACGCGCGTGAGGAGGGAGTCAGCCAGAGCTCTGCGCCCCAGCTTGAGCGCGGCATACGCTTCCAAGAGGAGAGGCCGTCCGGCGAGCGGGAAGATGGATGCGGCAACCCGGGACGCCTCGAGCGCCTTGTCCGTCCTTCCGCGCTCCAGGTAGATCGCGGCCATCCTCATGGGGCCCACGAAGGACCTGGGCGAATCCTCCAAGACACTTAGGGTGAGCGTAGCGTCGCTCCGCCACACCGGGACGCGCAGGGCCGTGAGGCCACCGCCAAGCACGGCCACGCCCGCGACGAGGAGCGCGAGCGGGCGGCCGCGGAGTCCCCGGGCGAGCCCTCCAACAGCCATGGCCAAACCCGCCGAGGGCAGGTAGAGCGTCCGCTCGGCGATAAGCACGCCGACGGGAAACAGCAAATTCGCGACCGGCGCATAGGCCAGGGCGATCCAGCCGAGACCCACGGCTTCCACCGCTCGACGGCGCCTCCAGGCGAGCCATAGGAGCAGCCCCCACCCGACCAAGCACAGGAGGCCGGCCACGAACCGCCAATCCAAGGGACTGGACACGATCGTGCGCTCGTTCGGAGAGTAGTCTGCCCGCAGCTTGAGCGGGAAGACCAGGAGACGACTCACGTCCGCGAGCGCTGCGACCGCCGTGAGCCGCACCGGTATCGGAGGCTGCCCCAGGAAAACCGGCGCGATCGCGGTCCCCGCGTACGAGTGGAGCACGAGCTCACGCGCGACCGCGTACGCCGATCCCGCCCCAAGCCAGGAGCCGACGAACAGGATGAACCGACGGGGGGCCGGCCGCTCCCCGTGGATAACCCAGGCGGCGGCAATCAATGCCGGGGCCACCGCGGCGGTCTCTTTGCTGAGCAGCCCGAGGATCCAGCATGCAGTGCTCCATGCCACACTGTGGCGCACCACGGCTGCGTAGACGGCGAGTAGCGTAAACACCGCCGCCATAAGCTCGGCGCGACCGACGACGTTCGCCACTGCTTCGACGTGGACTGGGTGCACGGCGAACACCACGCCCGCCACGAGCGCGGCCGCGTCTCCGGCCCAGCGCCGCGTGAGCACCGCGACGAGCAGCGCTGCCCCAGCGTGCCACAGCACATTGACCGCGTGAAACAAGACGACTCCGTCGAGGTGCCAATCGAGCACGTATGTAGCGAGTGTGAGTGGGCGGTACATGCCGCCGCCGATCGCGGGGGGCCAGTACACGCTGGCAAACGCGCGCCACCACCCGCTCGACGACTTCACCAGATCGCTGCCAAGGATGATGAACGTGTCGTCCCATGCAAAGCGATTCCACAGTGCGCCGAGGTAGACAACCACCGCGCACGCGGCGACGACAGCGTACAGGCGCTTACCGTTCACGGTTCACCCCGCTTCGGTGTGCGACTGCGGCTCCTCAGTAGGGAACGATCGCTGCTGTGGTGTCATCCAAACTCCGCCGCGGCCGATAGCGAAACCACGTTCGATCCGGGAGGCGTGCCCGCAACAGCTCGTTCCGCGGACCGAAGTCTCGGGCGAAGACGACCGGGCCCCCGATCCAGCCGTCAGGCGCGAAGCGCGCCAGAGCCAGGAAGGGCGCGTACGGCGTGGTTCCGGCGGTATCGGCGGCAAGCTCCCGTTTGCAGACGTCCGTCAGAGGGCGGTCCGCAAGGAATATCGCGGCGTCGGCTTGGAGACCTGGTACGGAGCGCACAGAGGCGTCGAGTCGTACGGCGTCGCGCAGCCGGGCCACTCGGCCGGTCGTGTCCGCGGACGCGCGAGCATCCTCGCCATCGAGCGCCGTCTGGACCTGGCAGGCGTCGGATGCCAGTATCCGAGAGGCCTCGCCCGGCGTCACACCGTCAGCTCGAAGCCGCGCCTCGAGACGAGCACGCCAGGGCTCGTGCACGAACACGAGCGCGCGGGTCAAATGCCCGGCCGATGCCTCCGCTTCGATATCGGTCTTGAGCTTGGTCCGACCGGCGTGGTAATAGTACGCGCGCATTTGCACGCTCGAGACGCCGGTGGGCCTGAGCCACGCGACGCCGAGGCACAGGGGAATGACCACCAGCGTGGCACGGCGCAGCGTGCCGGCAGGCAGCTCCTCGGCGAGCAGGCCGGGCGCCCGCGCGGCCAGGATCACGAACGCCGGAACGGCGGTGTAGAGGAACCGCGGTCCGGCAAAGAAGCTGTCGGCCGCCCAGTACAGGCCGTAGGAGCCGATCACGGCCGCCATCAGGCCGACGAGCAGCAGATCCCACCGCGTGGGAGGTCGCAGCAGGAGCAACGCCGTCACGATCGGCACGAGCCCCGGCAGCGGCCACTCGAACAGATAGCGGTCGAGCCGCATTAGGTTCGCCGAAGTGAGAGCGAGGGCGCGCAGTGGCGTGTAGGGCACGCCCAAGGGATCCACGTGAAACCCCAGCCGCTGACCGGCGCCATACAACGCATCGTAGGCGAACAGGAGCGGATGTCCGGTGGTCCGGGCATTGACGTACAACAGCCACACCACCGGCAACGCGCCCGCCGCGACCTGTAGCACGAGCGACCGCGCGCGACCGCGGTCGCGCGCGACGACGGCGAGCTGAAACAGCCCGACCGCCAGCGCCACCGCCGCGGCGTCGAGCGGTCGAATCGTCGCGATGCCCCCTACGGCCAGGCCCACGACGACCGCCGCGCGCGCGGTCCCGCGCTCGTCCGCGGCCGTCGTCCACTTCGCGAGGCTCGCCAGCGCCAGGGTCGCCAGCGCCAGGGCACC
>QHUC01000020.1 GCA_003221045.1 Gemmatimonadota bacterium
AAACGAGCGGGCGGCTCGCGAAGATCGAGCTGCTCGCCGGCCTGCTGGCGCGCACCGCTCCGGACGAGATCGAGACGGCGATCGCGTTCTTCTCGGGCGGGCCGCCGCAAGGACGGCTCGGCGTCGGATACGCGACGCTTCAGGCGGCTCGAGGCCAGCCTGCGGTCGCCGTCCCGCGCCTCGAGCTCGGCGCAGTCGTGGCCGCGTTGCAGCGTCTCGCGCAGAAGACCGGCCCCGGATCGGTCCTCGCGAAGAAGCAGATGCTGGGCGAGTTGTTCGCGAGCGCGACGCACGACGAGCACGGGTTCCTGCTGCGCCTGCTCACCGGCGAGCTGCGCCAGGGTGCCCTGGAGGGGCTGGTGACCGAAGCGGTAGCCCGCGCCGCCGGTCAGGATGCCGAGGTAATCCGTCGCGCGACCATGGTGGCGGGGGACTTGGGCGCCGTGGCCCGCGCTGCCATCATGCAGGGCGCGGCCGGTCTCGACGGCTTTCGCGTGCAGGTCTTTCGCCCGCTGCAGCCGATGCTCGCTCAGGCCGCGGACGATCCGAGCGACGCGCTCGCGCAGTTGGGCGGCGGCGAGGCTGCGTTCGAGTACAAGCTCGACGGCGCACGGATCCAGGCGCACAAGTCGGGCGACCAGGTGCGCGTGTTCTCCCGCCAGCTCAACGACGTGACGCAGGCCGTCCCTGAGGTGGTGGACGTGGCCCGCGGGCTCGCGGTCCGCGAGGTAATCCTCGACGGTGAGGCGATCGCCCTCCGCCCCGATGGGGTGCCGTTGCCGTTCCAGGTGACCATGCGCCGCTTCGGGCGAAAGCTCGATGTAGAAAGCCTGCGCGCGGAGCTGCCGCTCGCGTCGTTCTTCTTCGACATCCTCTACGCCGACGGCGCCTCGTTGCTGGACGAGCCATACCGACGCCGGTTCGAGATCCTCGCCGCCACGGTGCCCGCGTCGACGCTCGTGCCGCGGTTGGTGACGGCGGATGCGCGTGAAGCGACCGCGTTTTTCGAGCGTGCGATCGCGGCCGGCCAGGAAGGGCTCATGGCGAAGGCGTTGGATGCCCATTACGACGCCGGTGCGCGTGGGGCCGCGTGGCTCAAGGTGAAGCCCGCCCAGACGCTCGATCTGGTCGTGCTCGCGGCCGAGTGGGGGCATGGCCGCCGCCACGGCCGTCTCTCGAACATCCACCTGGGTGCCCGCGACCCGACCGGGGGAGGGGGACCATTCGTGATGCTGGGCAAGACGTTCAAGGGCATGACGGACGCCCTGCTCGAATGGCAGACGACGAAGCTCCTCGAGCTCGAGACGAGTCGCACGGGGCACGTCGTGTACGTGCGGCCCGAGCTCGTGGTCGAGGTCGCCTTCAACGGCATCCAGACGAGCCCCACCTATCCAGGCGGCCTCGCGCTGCGCTTCGCCCGCGTCGTCCGCTACCGGCCCGACAAGGGCCCCGCCGAGGCGGATACGATCGACACGGTGCGCGAGCTGCACCGGCCCGCAGTCGGCGACACGTAGTTCGAGTCTGGGTTCCAGCGCTGTCAGAACCTCGTCAGGTTCTCCCTTTCGAAACTCCCGGCCGGAACATTCCGTCGTCTCAACTGGTCATTTTGCAGTGACCAGAATCGCGCCTTTCGACCAGCGGAGGTGGGCTGTGGAGATTCTCACGCTCTTCGAGACCAAGCGGAAAATCGATAAACGGCTGTTCAAAACGGGGTTCGGCACGCTGGTGTTGCACGCCGGGGTGGTGATCGCGGTTGTCTACGGCACCATGCACGCGCGGCCTGCGGACACGACGGTCAAGCTCGACACGACGGTCGTGCTTCTCACGCCACAGCAGAAACCACCCGAGCCGCAGCCGGTACAGATCACCGAGCCGCTCCGCGGCTTCCAAACCGTCGTCGTGCCGAGCACGATTCCCACGAGCGTTCCGCCGGTCGACCTGCAACAGCACTTCGACCCCAAAGATTATTCGGGTGTTGGGGTCGAGGGCGGGCGCGCGGACGGCGTCTTGCCGCGCGAAGACGCCGTGTATGCAGAAGCGGTGGTGGAGGAGCGGCCCGCCCTGCTTTCGGCGCCGCCCGCGCCGTACCCGGATCTGCTCAAGCAGGCCGGCATCCAGGGCAGGGTGCTGTTGCGCGCCATCGTGGACACGACGGGACACGCCGAGCCTAACTCGGTGGAGATCATCTCGAGCCCCAATCCCGGCTTCGACGTGCCCGCCCGGATGTGGGTGCTCCGCGCGGTGTTCCGCCCCGCTCGGTTGCACGGGCAGGCAGTCCGCGTGCACATCACCTTACCGATCGACTATTCGCTGCGACAGGGCTGAGCCTGCGCTCAGCCTCCTGAGCCCCCGATGCGTACTCTCCCAGGAGATGCCAATCGCCTGGGGGAGTCCGTTCTGAAACGCGGCGAATTCACCGCGCTGACGTTGCTCGCCGCATCGCTGGCCGGGTTGGCCGGCTGCGCGGAGCACGCCGCCACCCCGCCGGTGTTGGCGCGCTGCAGCGCGAGCGAGGCAACACCGATCACCCTGGCGATCGCCGCGGATACGGTCATCGATCCGGCGACCGACTCAGGGTGTGTGCTGCTTCCCGCGAACGGCTCCTCGACCGATAACGTCGAGTACATGGTAGTGGCTCAGGCGGCGGGCGGCGTTCCGGGCGACACGGCGCCGTTCGCGCTGCGGAGCGCGTCGCTCGTGGCGGGGGCGCCGCCTACCGCGATGGCACTCCGCAGCGCGCGCGCCCGGCGCGGGCTGGCCGCGGTGCGCTTCGATCGCATGCTCCACCAGCAGGAGCGCCTGCGGCGCGCCCTGGGAGGCAGCACGCGCGCGCTCCGGGCACCGGCGCTGAATGGCGGCGGCGGCGTCGCGACAATCACGCCTCCCGCCGTCGGCACTCTGCGCACGTTTACGGTCTGCGCCAACAACGACTGCAGCGTCTACAAGCCGGTGGGCGCCCGGGTGCGTTCGGTCGGCACCCACGTCGCCGTCTACGTGGACACACTCGCGCCCGCGAACGGGCTCGACTCGGCGCAGATCGATTCGCTCCGCCAGGTGTTCGACACGCACGTCTACGCTGTCGATACGTCGGCGTTCGGCAGCGTGTCGGACATCGACAGCAACGGCGTCGTGATCGCCGTCATGACGCCCCTGGTCAACTCGCTCGTGAGCGCCGCCGAGTGCCAGACGGCGGGGTTCGTCGCGGGATTCTTCGATCCGGCGGACTTGGATCCAGCCACTGCCGCGCAGTACAACGACGGCGAGATCTTCTACACCATCGTCGCGGACCCGAACGGCGCCGTGAGCTGCGTCCACACCACCGCCGATGTGGAATCGTTCCTCCCCGGGACATTCCTGCACGAGCTGCAGCACGTGATCAGCTTCAACCAGCACGTGCTGATCCTCCGCGGTAATCTGGAAGACCTGTGGCTGGACGAGGCGTTGTCTTCCCTGGCCGAGGAGCTCGGTGCGCGGAGCTTCCTCCCAGACTCCGCGACCTTTGAGACCTACGTCGTTAATGACCTGAGCAACGCCTACGATTTTCTCTCCGACCCCGGCGATCACTTCCTGCTGCAGACGAGCGACACGGTCCTGGAAGACTTTGGCGCTGGTTGGCTCTACGCGCGCTATCTCGTAGATCAGTTCGGCGATGGGATCACCAACAAGCTGGAGCAGACCACTCTCACCGGTACGGACAATGTGGCAGCGCAAACCGGATTGCCCTTTACGACGACGGCGACCCGGTGGGCGCTCGCGAACTGGGTCTCCGACCTCCCGGGCTTCTCGCCACCTCCAGGGCTGTTCTACCGATCCTGGTCGTTTCGGCAGGTCTACCCATCGCTATTCGGCGTGGCGTTCCCGCTGACGCCACCCGTGGACGGTGGAACTCAGGTGAACGTCGTGGGGACGCTGCACGCCGGTTCGGGGTTCTACGTCGACATCGTCCAGGCTCCACGCGCTCTTCCGTTCGCGTTGGACCTGATGGGCGTGCCGGGTTTGGTCACGGCATCCGTCGTGCCCCGCCTCGACGTCATCCGGATTCACTAGACCACCTCTCGAATTCACCCCTCCCGGCTTATCGGCGCGGGAGGCGGTCGTGTCATATAGGTTCCCCTCTCGAGGCACCAATCCCTGACACCACCGAGCGTGCGATGTCACCGGAGGCTCTGGAGGTCGAGCTGGAACGCCTGCATCCCGCCGCCTTCGGGTGGGCGCTCGCGTGTTGCGGAGGCGACCGGGCGGCCGCGGAGGACACGCTCCAGGCGAGCTACCTGAAGGCCCTGGACGGGCGTGCGCGGTTCGACGGGCGCGCGACCTTCCGGACCTCGTTCTTCTCGGTCGTGCGCCGGACGGCGGCGGAGCAGCGGCGGCGGCGCGCGTTGTGGCGGTGGCTCCCGATGGCGAGCGTGACTGCGACGCCCGACGACGGGCCCGATCCCGCGGTGGCGTTGACGCGCTCGGAGGGTACGCGCCGGCTGCTGGCGGCGCTCGTCCGGCTGCCGCGCCGCCAGCGCGAAGTGCTGTACCTGGTGTTCTATCAGGACCTGTCGATCGCCGAAGCGGCCGATGTCGCGGGCATCTCGCTCGGCACGGCGCGCACCCACTACGAGCGCGGCAAAGCGGCGCTCAAGAAGCAGTTGGACGGAGATCGCGAGTGATCGAATCCAAAGAGGACGAGCTGCGCGAGCGGTTCACGGCGTTGCGGCGGGAAGACGCGGCGGGCCTGCCCCCGTTTTCGAAGACCGTCGCGGCCGCGCGGGGCCGTCGCGCGGCTCCCGGCCGGGGCCGGCTTCTCGTGCTTGCGACGGCCGCCGCGCTGGTCGTCGCCGCTCTCGTATTCGTGTTCAGGGGGCATGACCGACCGCATATGACCATCGATCTCGCGGCCGTGCGCCTGCACGCTCCGACTGATTTCCTGCTCAAGCTCCCCGGCGCTGATCTGCTGCGCACGGTGCCACGGCTCGGCCGGGTGGGCCTCGACCGGAGGACTCTATGAAGACGTTGATCGCCGTCGCCTTCGCACTGGTGCTGGGTGTCGCTGCCGCCGCCCAACAGCCGGTTCAGGGGCCCCAGCTTCCGTCCCCCGCCGACGATCCACTCGCCCGGGTGCTCTTTCCACCCGAGCTCGTGATGCAGCATCAGCAGGACATCGCGCTGCGCGCCGAGCAGCGCGCGACCATCACCAAGGCGATTCAGGACTTTCAAACGAAGGTCGTCGACCTGCAATGGCGAATGCAGGAGCAGACACATCGCCTCGCGGCCTTGCTCGACAGGCCGGCGGTCGATCAGGCCGCCGCGTTGGCGCAGGTGGACGAACTGCTCAGCATCGAGCGCGAGGTGAAGCGCGCGCACATCACGCTCCTCATCCAGATCAAGAACGCGCTGTCGGCCGAGCAGCAGGCAAAGCTCGCCGCGGCGCGCGGCGGGACGCCGGGCTCCTGAAAACGCGCCCCAGGCGCTTTGCGCCCGGGCGCAAAGCAGGTCACTATTGTCCGGGTGACCACGCGCCGACCTCGTGTCGTGGGGTCTCCCCCTGGTATCGCGCGGACCGCGCCGGCCCCCCCGGCCGCGGCGGACCGCAAACCGCGCGACGACGAGATCGACGTCTACGGGCTCACGCACCCCGGTAAAGTCCGCCGCACCAACCAGGATCATTTCCTCATCGGCTCGCTGCGCAAGCACCTGGAGGTGCTGCACACGAGCCTCTCGAGTGTGAACGTTGTGCCGAGGGATGCGGAGCGTCTGGCGTTCCTCGCTATGGTGGCCGACGGTGTGGGAGGGACCGAGGGAGGAGAGGAGGCGAGCCGCCTGGCGGTCGAAGCGATCACCGAGTACGTGGCGCACGCCACGCACTGCTACTACGCCGCCGATCCGGACGACGAGCACACATTTGCGCGGGCGCTTGAGGCGGCCGCGCACCAGGTCCACACCGATATCCTGCAGCAGCGCGCGGACGACCCAGCGCGCCAGCGCATGGCCACGACCCTCACCCTGCTGATCGGTGTATGGCCGCGTGCCTACCTGCTCCAGGTGGGTGACAGCCGATGCTACCTGCTGCGCGAAGGCCGGCTGATTCAGCTGTCCCGTGACCAGACCCTTGCGCAGGACCTCGTGGATCGCGGCGTGTTTCGGCGCAGCGAGGCAGTCCGCACCCCGCTCGCAAACGTACTCTCGAGCGCGCTCGGGGGGCCGGCGACGTCGCCCGTGGTCACGGCGATCGAGAACGACTGGAAGAATGTGGCATTGCTGTGCTCGGACGGGCTGACCAAGCACGTGCCGGACGAGCGCATTCGCCAGCGACTGCTCGCCATGACGTCTGCAAAGGCAGCCTGTGAGGCTCTGCTGCAGGACGCGCTCGACGGCGGCGGCACGGATAACATCACCGTGATCGTCGGCCGGATGGTGCGTAGGGACATCGCTTGAAACATGTGTTCCTCCTCGCGCTGTGTGCGGGCGCGCTCCTTCGTCGCGCGGTCGCGCAAGACGCGCAGTGGACCATGCCCGCCAAGGACTACAGTGCCACCCGCTACAGTGGTTTGACCCAGATCACGACGGCGAACGCCGCTCGCCTGCGTCCGGTGTGGACGTTCTCCACCGGGGTGCTGGGCGGTCACGAAGGGCAACCGTTGGTCGTGGGTCACACGATGTATGTCGTCACCCCCTACCCGAACGTCCTGTACGCGTTCGACCTCACGCAGGACGGATACCCGCTCAAGTGGAAGTATCGGCCGGACGTCGACCCGAACGCCGTCGGGATCGCCTGCTGCGATGCGATCAACCGGGGCGCGTTTTACGCCGAGGGCAAGGTGGTCTACGATCTGCTGGACGGCCGCACCGTGGCGATCGACGCTGCCAGCGGTCGGGAGTTGTGGCAGACGAAGATCGCGGACCTGGCGAAGGGCGAGACGACCCCCGTGGCGGCGTTCGTGGTCAAGGACCGCGTCATCGTCGGTGCCTCGGGCGGCGAATTCGGCATCCACGGCTGGGCGAAGGGCCTGGACCTGGCGACCGGCCGTATCGTCTGGACCGCCTACAACATCGGACCGGATTCCCTGGTGCTGGCCAGGCCTGGCACGTTCCGGCCGTTCTACGACAAAGGGACCGATCTGGCCCTCACCAGCTGGCCGAAAGACGTGTGGCGCAGGGGTGGTGGGCCGGTGTGGGGCTGGATGTCGTACGATCCGTCGCTTGACCTCGTCTACTACGGCGTCGGGAACCCTGGGCCATACAATCCCGATCAACGGGTGGGGGATAACAAGTGGACGGCGAGCGTGCTGGCCCGCCGTCCCGCGGACGGATCCCTCGTGTGGGCCTACCAGTTCACGCCGCACGACAGCTGGGACTACGACGCGAACGCCGAAATGATTCTCGTGGACCTGACCGTGAAGGGCCGGCCACGCAAGGCGCTGGTCCATTTCGACAAGAACGGCTTCGCGTACACACTCGATCGTGCCACGGGCGAAGTGCTTTCGGCCGAACCGTTCGTCGAGGTGAACTGGGCCAGGCGTGTGGACTTGACCACCGGCCGTCCCGTGCTGGACTCGACCAAGCTGACCGGAGCGTCACGCGGAAACTTCAAGCATATCTGTCCCACGCTCGAAGGCGGCAAGACTCCCGCGGCACCGGCGGCCTACTCTCCCCGCACCGGGCTGTTCTACGTCTCGACCAACAACATGTGCATGGATTACCTGGCCGCGCAGGCGACCTACATCGCGGGGACGCCGTTCATCGGCGCGGCTACTCCATATCACGCCGGGTCGAGGGGGGACGGCAACCTGGGCGCGTTCATCGCCTGGGATGCCGGGCGCGGCCGCCGGGTGTGGGAGATCAGAGAGCGTTACCCGGTGTGGAGCGGCGTCCTGGCGACGGGCGGGGACGTGGTGTTCTACGGCACCCTGGACGGCTGGTTCAAGGCGGTCGACGCGCGGACCGGGCATCTGCTCTGGCGATTCAAGGTGGGCTCAGGCGTGGTGGGGAACCCGATCAGCTTCACCGGGGCGGATGGCAAGCAGTACGTGGCCGTATACGCGGGGATCGGGGGAGACTGGTTTCTGCTGGCGGGAGATGTCCGCTCCGATGATCCCGCCGACGTGCGGCCACCCGCGGACTTCTCGCCCGACCTCGCACGCCACACGAGTCAAGGCGGCATCGTGTGGCTGTTCGGCCTGTGAGAACCCTGCTCCCGGCGCTCGCGCTCCTCGCCGCCTGCCGGTCTCCCGCGCCGGCGCCGCCGGCGGTCCGATACGGCCAGCACGTGTTTGCCGGCGGTGCCGCACCCGCGGGGGTGACGCTCGAGAACCCGTATCGGGGCGACCGCGCGTCCGCGGCGCAGGGAGAGACGATCTTCGGCGCGATGAATTGCGACGGCTGTCATGGGGGCGGCGCGGCCGGCTGGGTGGGTCCGAGCCTCGCCGACGGGCGCTGGCGCTTCGG
Organism: Gemmatimonadota bacterium; assembly: GCA_003221045.1. GTDB lineage: Bacteria > Gemmatimonadota > Gemmatimonadetes > Gemmatimonadales > GWC2-71-9 > AG41. The sequence goes on from QHUC01000020.1 coordinate 8,434, forward strand.
AGGCTCGGATGGGGCGATCTTTCAGTCCATCTATTACGGCCGGCCGCACGGCATGCCGGCGTACGGCGGCCTGCTGCTCTCTTCCGACGCGGTCTGGAAACTCGTGACGTATCTGCAGTCGCTCGCGCCGCCGGCCGACTTGCCGACGGAAGCCTGGGACACGAGCGCGCGCTAGTTGGCCTTGAGCACGTCTTCGATGAAGCTCAGCGCCTTGGTCTCGACCCACTCGGTGGTCACGCCTTCGACCTTCATGGTCCCGAGCCGGTCGGTGCTGGTGGACACCACGCGTCCCTTGGCGGTGGGCACGCGCACGTCGCGCGCGACCGCGATCCCCCGGCGGGGATCGCACTTGAACGCGAGCATCGATGCGAGCGCGGTCCCGGCGGCCGTGCGGGGAGTGATGGACAGCGACACGCTCGGGTAAGCGTCCGCCGTGTCGGTGTGATCCTCGACCGATGCCTGGTGCCCGGCGTTGCGCAGCTCGACCGCGAAGTTCTGCAGGACGGAGCGCACCACGGTTTGCAGCCGGTCGCCGCACGCCCGCCGGCGCCGCTCGCCCTCATCGTGGGTCGGCTTGGCCCCCGCCCGCGCCTTGACGGTGCGCTCCTCGTAGGTCTTGAGGAGAGTGCGCAGCTTGTCGAAGGTCTTGTCGGCCATCGCCCCCCGCCCCCCCGCTCAGGCGTTGCCGCGTTCGCGGCTCGGCACTTCCAGCACCGAGCGCAGCCATTCCACGATCTCGCGGAGATCGAACGGCTTGCGGAGCACCTTGCACGGATTGCGCTCGACCCACGCGCGCACGTTCTCCGCGTCGGCGTCGCCGGTCATGATCGCCATGCGCCCGACCAGTGTCGGCGACCGATGGACCAGCGCGAGGTACAGCGCGAGACCGGACATCGTGGGCAGCCGCACGTCGAGCAGCGCCGCGTCGGCGTGCTCGGAGCCCAGCAGGTCGTACGCGGTCTCGGCGCTCGCGGCGCTGAGCACGCGATGTCCCTCGCGAGCGACCGCGCGCTCGAGGACCCGTCGGAGCGCGGCCTCGTCCTCGACGATCAACACGGTGAACGGATGGGCGCTCACGACGCCGTGGCGTGCGCGCGACGCACCGGCAGGAAGCCCTGCGCCACGCGCTCGAGCGCCTCGGCCGGCTCGAGGGTGAGCCGCATCTCGCCCGCGGTCAGGCCGAGGTAGGAGCGGGCATGCAGTTGCAAGGTCTTGGTCTGGGCGTAGCCCAGGCGCTGTGCGACGTCTTCGATGGTGAACCCCGGATCCTGCAGCAGCCGGTGCGCGTAGAGGACGCGGGCCACCGCAAGGAAGTGGCGCGGGGACGGCAGCCCGAGACGCGCGAACCACCGCTCGAACGTCCGCCGGTCCACCCGGGCCCGCGCCGCGACCTGCTGCACGGTCTGGAGCTCGGCCGGCGAGCGCAGCACTTCCTCGAGCACCCAGCGTAGCTCGCTCGGCAGCGGGGCCAGGACCTCGGCCACCTGTTCGAGGAGCTGTCGGGAGGCGGATCGAGCCTCTTCCTGTGCGAGCAGCTCGCAGAGACGACTCGCGTGGTCGTCGTAACGGAAGATGACGACGTCCCGGATGCCGGCCTGCCCGAGGGCGAGGAGCACGGCGGCCGTCGCGGGCGAGAGGCTCGTGTAGAGCAGGAGCGGGAGGGAGGGGAAGAGGAGCCGAAGGCGCTCGATCTCCCGGGCGCTGGCCGTTCCCGCCAGCAACGGGTCGACTACGGCCAACTCCACGGGGCGCGCCCGGATAATAGCGAGGGCCTCGTCCCAGGTTCGGGCATGGACCACGGGGAACCGTGCCGCAATGGCACGGCGCAGCTTGTGATATTGGACCTCGGGGACAGCCGCTAGAACCAGCATAAGTGTCGCAAAAACGCCCCCCGATGCCGCGAAAACGCCCTAAACAACCCCTTTCGCACGGACGAGCTTAGCTGCGCTGCAGCTGGCTACTCCTCACCTACAGTTCTCGGAGGTCTTATGTCGCGCACGATTCGCACCCTGATCGCGTTGCTCGTCGTATCGTTCGCTCTTGGCGCTTCGGCATGTGCCGACGCCACGGGGCCGCAGCATGGCTGCGACTACAGCAACAGCAACACGTGCCATTGAGTTGCCGCTAACAAGAACACAGTCGCATCACGTTGCGAGGCCGCGCCTTCCGCAGTCTTCAGTGCTGTACGCAACAGCACCTCTGCTCGATCGAACTGCCCGAACCGCGCACGACCGATCCCCGCCTTGAGGTAGAAGTCCGCCAGAACGTTTGACGGCATTTCTTCGCGCCGTTCCCAGCATCGGTCCCACCAGCGCTCGAAACCGACGCGGTCCCGCTGGTACGACGCGCAATTCATCAACTCGATCATCGCGTTGTCTACGACATCCTGATTCGCCCCACTTCGGACGATCTCAGTTAGGGCACGCTCTGCGCTGTCGACGTCACCGATGATGAGCAGCATGATGCCGAGATCGCTGAGTACCCGCATACGCGAGAGATCGTCTTCGTACAGCTGAAACGCGCGCCACTCGTGGGGAATCGCTTGGGCGGGTTGTCCGCTCGTACTGAGTACAACTGCGAGGCCTTGATGGGCACGCGCTTGAGCGTCCCGGTCATCAAGACCTTCGGCGTCCAGAAGGATCTCTCGGAGCCTGCGTTCAGCGTATGTCAGGTTCCCGCGAGCGACGAGCGTGTTAGCACTCCCGATCCGACTCAACAGCACAGAGTGTTGGTCCCCCGTTGCAGCGGCAAGCGTCGCAGCATGGCTGTAGGCCTGTTCGGCGGCTCCAAACTCGTTCAGCTTGCGCAGTACCCGCGCCACCCGCAGCCGGCTCGCAACCCGATCCGAGTCCCGCAAGGCCTCGCCGCCGACCCGTAACGCCGTGTCCAAAACATCGAGGGCCTCCTCGAGGAGCAGCTCGTCCTCGAGGTAGTGGGCGTAGGCGAGCAGGTCGGGCACCACGAGCTGTGTGTCGCGAGCCCGGAAGGCGTCCGCAGTCGCGTGCATGAGCCCGATCAAATGGGCCGTTTCGGTGGAGTCGCCGGGGAGCTGACGACAGGCCCGATCGAGGCCTGCGAGCTGGTATGCGAACGCGTCCGGGCGCACAGCTTGCTGCGCGGGGTCGAGCAAGTCCACCAGCCGAAGGGTGAGGAAAGCGCCGTGACCGAGTCGCGCCTGGGACGAAGGTCCCGACGACGCCTCGGCCAGCCGCCGTAGAAAGACCGCATGGAGCAGAGCTTGTTCCGGAGCCGCCTCGCCCATCGTGGTCTCACCCTCCCGCCCTCAACATAGCCGTTGGCCATCCGCTCCGTTAGCTCCCCTTCACCCGGGGCGATTCGCGGCGGCTATATTTGGTGCGCAGAATCACATCTCCAGGGGGATTCCGATGGCACCGGTGGCGCTCCAGCGGTTCATGAAGGAGCTCGAGAAATTGAAAAAGGAAATGGACGCCGGAGCGTTGAAGTCGGGAGACTACGACACCCGGCTGGCGCGGGTGATCCGGGAGTTACGGGAGCAGACGCTCGATGCCGACCGGGCGGCGGTCACCGCGGCGCTCGCCGACGCCCTAGAGCGCGGTGTGATCACGCCCAGCGTCGAGTCTCACCTGCGGCAGCGGCTCGGCCTGACCTAGTGCCCGTCGGCGGCCGCGGGTGCCGGCGCCGATGGCGGGCGGCGCTCCACCACTTTAGGCATCACCGGCGCGCCAGGCGCCAGTAGCTCGAGGCCGCCGGTCACGACCTGCTCCCCCGCCTTAACCCCGTCGAGCACTTCTACGAACCCGGGCGTCCGCACGCCGAGACTGACCTTGCGGCGATCCGCCTTCCCACCAGTCGCGACCCAGACGAAGCTAGACCCCTCGGCCGGCACGACCGCGTCTTCGGGGATGACGACTGCCTGTGGGCGCACCGCCGTTACCAGCCGAGCTTCGATGAACATCCCCGGCTGCAGCAAGCGAGCCGGATTGGGGACGCGGGCCTTCACCATGATGGTCCGTCCTGGGAGCTGCACGACCGGGTCCACGAAGTCCACCTCGCCGGTGAACTCGCGGCCGGGGATCGCCGCGACCCGGAACGTGACCGCCTGACCAGGACGGAGCTGGCGCGCGAACTTTTCGGGCACCTGGAACGCCGCCCGTTGCGGGTTCACGGTGTGCAGCGACACCAGCTTGGTATCGGTGTTGACGTAGTCGCCCAAGCTCACGTAACGCTGTCCCACGACGCCCGCGAACGGCGCCCGAACCGTGGTCCGCTCGAGCCGGATGTTTTGCAGGTCGAATTGCGCCTGCGCGCTCCGCGCCGACGCCTCAGCCTGCTCGAGATCCGCTGCGGAGGAGGCGTTCTCCTGGGCTAGCGCCTTGGCGCGCGCCAGGGCCTGCTGGGCCAGATCGCGCTGGGCGGCGAGCTGCGCCACCTGCGCCTTGAGCTGCGCGTCGTCGACCTTGAACAGCGGGGTGCCCTGGTCGACCTCCTGGCCCTCGTGGATCAGCATCTCGACGATCCGGCCCTCTACCTCGGGGCGGAGGTCGATCGACTGCACCGCTTCGATCTGTCCGGTCGCGGCGATCTCGTCGCGTACCGTGTCCGTGCGGGCAACGACGACCTCAACGGGCATGCCCATCTGGGGTCCTCCGGCTCCGCCACCTCCCGCGGCGGCGGCGCCAGCTTTCCCCTTCTTGCAGGCGGTTGCCGCGAGTGCAAGCGCCGCCAGGATCCAAAACGCATTACGAGTCGTGATCATGAAGCTCACCGGTATTCTTGTTCGGGAAATAGCCGCCGGCCGACGATCGTTTCGAGACCGGCGAGCGCCAATCGCGCCGCGTACCGCGCTGCCACCAAGCCGGATTCGGCGTCGTCTAGATCGGACTGTGCCTTCAGGAGGTCGAGGATCGTGGACGCGCCCGCGCGGTAGCGGCTTTGCTGGACCCGGTAGGACTCGCGTGCGACCGCCACGGCTTGAGCGGCGATGTCGGCGGCGGCGCGCGCCGTGACATAGCCGTCGTACGCCGCGGTGACGTCGCGCCGAATCGAGCGCTCGGCCGAATCGCGCTGCGCTCGCAAGATGTCCCGGCTCACGCGCGCCTGGCTGATCAACGTCTGGCGCTGGAAGTTATCCCAGATCGGGAGCGTGACCGTCAGCGTCAGCTGGGTGAACTTCGCGGCTCTCGGATAGAAGCTGTTCGAGTACCCGATCCCGACCCCCGTCAAGCTGACGCGGGGCAGGTATGTGCCCAGCCGGCCCCGGAACACCGCGGCAGCCGCCCGCTCCAGGGCGCGCGCCTGCCGGTAGGACGGCCCCTGGTTCGCCGCCTCCTCCACCGCGGCATCGAGCGTCAGCGGCGGCGTCGCGGGCAGGACACTGTCCAGCGGCACCGCGTCCACCGGCCCGACCGCACCGATCCGGCTCCCGAGCGACAGGCGCGCCACCCGTAAGGCGGTCTGCTGCACCAACAGTCCCACCTGCGCCTTGCTCAGCTCGAGGCGCAGCTGCAGTGAGTCGGTCTGCACCGCCGCGCCCGACACGACCCGCGCGCGCGCCACGCCGAGCTGCTGCTCTGCGCGCTGGGCCCGCTCTCGCGCGACTCGCAAGAGCTCGGCGTCCGAGACCACGGCGTAGTAGGTCGCCTCGGTTTCGAAGGCGGCATTGAATCGCGCCTGGAGCTCCCCGGCATGGGCCGCATCGAGAACGGCCGCGGAGCGCGTAAGCTCCGCGACCTTCTGCCCACCCGTAAACAGGTCGAACCGTGCCGCCACCTGCGCAGAGACGGCGTACGACTCGGGCCTCAGGGTTCCGAAGTTGAAGAACGCGGGCAGGTTCTTCGTCGCGTCCGTCTCCACCGCTACGGCGGGGAGCAAGAACACGGCAAAGGCGCTGCGCCGCGCCCACCTGGCGTTGTCGACCAGCCCCACGGCCGCCACGTAGCTCGGGTCGAGCCCGGTGGCCCGCCGCAGCGCCTCGGGCAGCGTCACCGTCGGGAACGAATCGTCCCGCGCGGCCGCCAACGACGGAGCCTGCAGCTGGAACTGGAGTGCTGCAAGGAGCGCCAGCATCAGTCGGCCTCCACCGGTACGTGCTCGCGCCTACGGAACACCAAGCGCCCCAGCCGACGGAACAGGTTCGCGAGCCATGCAACCACCGATGGCAACACGAGGTACGCCACGGGCACGACGAACAGCGTCAGGGCCGTCGAGAAGAACACGCCACCGACAATCGCGTATCCGAGCGGCCTGCGGGCTGCCGAGCCGGCTCCCACTCCCCACGCGACCGGTACCGCGCCCATGATCGTCGCTACCGACGTCATGAGAATCGGGCGCAGCCGAATCCGACCGGCCTCGAGGACGGCCGAGACGGTGTCGAGCCCGCGCGCCTTCAGCTGGTTGGTGTACTCGACGAGCAGAATCGAGTTCTTACTCACCAGGCCGATCAGCAAGATCATGCCGATTTCACTGTAGAGATTGATCGTGGCGCCGGAGAAGTGGAGCAGGCGCCCCACTGACGTCGGCTGCAGTAGCGCCACGAGCTTCAGGGTCGCCAGCGCCCCGGTAATCGCGAGCGGCACCGCCAGGAGCACGGTCCAGGGGTGCACCATCGACTCGAACTGTGATGCCAGCACCATGAACACGACGAGCAGCGCGACGCCGAACGCGAAGTACAAGGCGCCAGCACTCTCGCGGAACTCACGGGACTCGCCCGCGAGCGCCGTCGTACTTCCGGGCGGCAACACCTGGCGCGCCACGCCATCGAGCGAGTCGAGGGCCTCGCCTTGCGCCAACCCCGGCGTGAGCGACGCCGACAGCGTGAACGCCGGCACACGATTGAAGTGGTTGATCTGCCTCGGGCCCACGCCTTCCTGGACACTGGAGAGGGCGTCGAGCTGGACCAGCTGCCCACCCTTGCCGCGCAGGTATATCCCCCGCATGTCGCTCGGCGTCGCGCGATCCTTCGGATCGAGCTGCACCATCACGTAATACAACTTGTCGTTGCGCGTGAATG
>QHUC01000246.1 GCA_003221045.1 Gemmatimonadota bacterium
TGCGTCGTGCGCGGCTACATCACCGGCTCGGCATGGGCCGAATACCGGAGGTCGGGCACGCTGGCGGGCGAGCCACTCGCCGCGGGGCTGGTCGAAAGCGCGCGACTCGAGCCACCGATCTTTTCGCCGGCCACCAAGGCCGACGTCGGGCACGACGAGAACGTCACATTCCGCCACGTCGTGGACGCCCTCGGGCATGCCCGCGCCGAGCCGCTCAAGCAGGCGAGCCTCGGCTTGTACGAGGCGGGGCGCGCGTACGCGGCACCGCGCGGCATCATCATCGCCGACACGAAGTTCGAGTTCGGCACGACGCCCGACGGCCGGCTGATCGTCATCGACGAGATCCTGACGCCCGATTCGTCGCGCTTCTGGCCCGCGGACCGCTACGCGCCCGGGCGAGGCCAGCCCAGCTTCGACAAGCAGCCGCTGCGCGACTACCTCGCGGGCTTGAAGCAGGAGGGAAAGTGGGACGGCAACGCCCCGCCACCCCCGCTGCCGGCCGAGGTGGTCCAGGCGACGAGCGAGCGCTACCTGGAAGCGTACCGTCGGCTCACGGGCAAGCCGCTTGCGACCGTCTGATGCGGATCGCGCCCGAAGGCTGGCCCTTCATCGTACCCGGATGGGCCTTGGTCGCCCTCGGCGCCTGGGGCGTGAGGGCGTGGGGCCCGTGGACCTGGGCGGCCCTCGCCCCCGTGACCCTGATTGCGATCTGGCTGCTCGTGTTCTTCCGCGATCCGGTGCGCGTCGGCCCGCGCGGCGACCAGTACGTCATCGCGCCCGCCGACGGCAAGGTCGTGGACATCCGGGAGACGGATGAACCCATGTACGTGAACACACGGGCTATGCGTATTTCGATCTTCATGAGCGTGTTCGACGTGCACGTGAACCGGTATCCGGTGACGGGCACGAACGAGCTCGTGCGATATAACCCGGGACGATTCCTGCACGCCGGGTCGGACAAGGCGAGCCTCGACAACGAGCAGTGCTCCGTGGGCATACGCGGCGCCCGGGGACCGCTGCTGGTGCGCCAGATCGCCGGCCTCATCGCGCGACGGATCGTCACCGACGGGAAGCCCGGGGATCGCGTGACGCAAGGCGCGCGGATGGGGATGATCCGCTTCGGCTCACGCGTGGACGTCTTCCTCCCGTCCGGTGTCCGCCCGACGGTCCGGGTCGCCGTCGGCGACCGGGTGCGGGCCGGCGCCACCGTGCTCGCGGAGTTTGGCGCGTGAGGCCGTTCCCGAGTCCCGGGGGGGGCATTCGCCGGGTGGTGATCGTGGTGCCGAGCCTGTTCACGCTCTTCAATCTGTTCTTCGGCATCTGGGCCATGGTGCTGGCGTCGCGCGGGGAGTTCTACCGCGCGAGCTGGTACATCTTCTTCGCCGGCATCCTGGACGCGCTCGACGGCCGCGTCGCACGGCTCTCGAAGACCGGCACGCGGTTCGGCGCCGAGCTCGACAGCCTGGTGGACGTGGTCAGCTTCGGGGTGGCCCCGGCCTTCCTCATTTATCAGCTCGAGTTCGCGAGTGGCGGCCAGGCGGAGTGGATCTTCTGCTGGTTCTACGTGATGGCGGCGGCGATCCGCCTCGCCCGCTTCAACATCACGCAGGCGGGGCGCGCCAAACGGTACTTCATCGGCCTGCCGTCACCGGCCGCGGGGATGACGCTGGCGACGTTCTATCCCTTCACGACGACGGAGCTGTACCAGCAGGTATTCCGCTTCCTGCCGCGCCACCATCTGATGCAGTTCCTGATGATCCTGCTCTCCATCCTCATGGTGAGCAACGTGCGCTACGCCACGCTGCCGCGCGCGGGGTTCCGCAGCGTGAAAGGCCTCTTGGGGCTCGCGACGATTTTGTTTATCCTCATCTTCGGGCTGCTCGAGCACGACGCCTTCTTCTTCCCGCTGGGGGCTGCGTACATGGCGTACGGCATTCTGCGGGCTGCGCTGCTCGGCTTCTTCTTCGAGGCCGCCGAGGACGAGGAAGCGGAGACCGCCGGGCCGATCGTGATCAGGGACAGCGAGCGCGTGAACGAAGCCTACGGCCCGTCGTCCCGCGGGATCGCCCCGCGTGGAGGCGCCGGATGAGTGGGTTTCGCGTCGAGGTGCGCGTCATGCCGCGAGCCGCCCTGCTCGATCCGCAAGGGCAGGCCGTGGAGCATGCCCTGCACGCCCTGGGGTTCGGGGACGTGGGCCGGGTGCGCATGGGCAAGCATCTCGTCCTCGAGCTCAAGGCCGCCACGCGCGAGGAGGCCTTGGCGCAGGCCCGAGCCATGTGCGACCGCCTGCTCGCCAATCCCGTGACCGAGGACTACGACCTCGTGGTGGATGGAGACACGTCCCGATGAAGCGGGTCGCGGTGATTGTCTTTCCCGGCTCGAACTGCGACGCGGAGACCCTCGCGGCGGCGCGCGCGGCGGGCTCCGACGCGTACTTTGTGTGGCATCGCGACACCGACCTGCATCGGGCCGACGTGGTCATCCTCCCGGGCGGGTTCAGCTATGGCGACTATCTGCGTTCGGGGGCGATCGCCCGGTTCTCGAAGGTGATGGCGGCAGTCACCGCGCACGCGCGCGCCGGCGGTCCGGTGCTCGGGATCTGCAACG
>QHUC01000242.1 GCA_003221045.1 Gemmatimonadota bacterium
CTGGAGGATCGCCACGGCGGCGTCGGGGGCGTCGCGGAGGAGGCTGACGTGGAGCTGGTGGAGGGCGGCCCGACCGATCGTGAGCGCGTCGGTCGTCGAGGGCGCGGAGGGATTCATATCTGGGACGGCAAGTTAGGGTTTGGCGCGCGCGCGGCGCAAGAGTTCCGCCTCGTCGATAACCTGGACGCCGAGCGCCTTCGCCCGCTCGAGCTTCGAGCCCGCGTCCGCGCCGACCAGGAGCGCCGTCGTCTTGCGTGATACGCTGTCGACCACGTGACCCCCGGCCGCCTCGATCAGCTGGATCGCCTTGGCCCGGGAGAGTGAGGGCAGCGTGCCGGTCACGACATAGACCTGCCCGGCGAGCGGGCCCTTGCCTTCCGTGGCGGTCGGCTCCTTGAAGTTCAGGCCGAGCTTCTCCAGCCGCTCGAGGAGCTTGCGATTCTTCGCTTCATCGAAGAAGCCGGCCACGGCTTCGGCGATCGCGTTTCCGACACCGCGGATGGCGGCGATCTGCTCGACCGAAGCGTTGCGCAACGCTTTCATGGTGCCGAACTGGCGGGCGAGCAGCTTGGCCGCCCCCGCGCCGACGTGCCGGATGCCCAGGGCGTGCAGCAGGGTGGAGAGCGGCTGCTTCTTGGATGCCTGAATCGCGTCCACGAGCTGCTGCGCCGACTTCTCTGCGAACCCCTCCAGCGTCAGGAGCTTCATCGGCGTCAGCTCGTAAAGGTCGGCGACGTCCTTGATGAGCTTGGCGTCGAGGAGCGCCCGCACGCGCTCGTACCCGAGGCCCCGGATGTCCATCACGGCGGTGAAGTACACGATGCTCTCGAGGATGCGCCCGGGGCACGAGACGTTGGAGCAGTACGCCATCACCTCATCGGACGGGTATTCGACCTTGGAGTTGCAGACGGGACAGCGCTCGGGGCGCTTGAACTTCCGCTCCTTGCCCGTGCGCCGCTCCCGCACCGGTCCGAGCACCTGCGGGATCACCTCGCCGGCGCGGGTGACCTCGACCCAGTCGCCCTCGCGAATGTCCTTCGCCTCGATGAGGTCGAAATTGTGCAGCGTCGCGGTGGACACGGTCACCCCGCCGATCTCGACCGGCTCGAGCACGGCGTAGGGGTTGAGCGCGCCGGTGCGCCCCACGTTGATGCGGATCTCGAGGAGCTTTGTGATCTGCACCTCGGGCGCGAACTTGCGGGCGATCGCCCACCGCGGCTCGCGCGCGCCGACTGTGCCGAGCTCGGCGTGCAGCTTCAAGGGATTGACCTTCACGACCACACCGTCGGCGCCGTAATCGAGTGTGGGGAAGAGCTCGCCGAGCTTGACGATTTCGTGGTGCGCCCGGGCCAGGTCGGGGACGAGGGTGTGGTGCGGCTCGACCGGAAACCCCCACAGTGCGAGTTGCTCCAGAAGCTCGTGCTGAGTATCGACGGGCAGCTTCTGGCCCGGAGCTTCGATGTGGAAACAGAAGATCCGCAGGCGCCGCGCGCGGGTGATCTTCGGGTCGAGCTGACGGAGCGACCCCGCGGCAGCGTTGCGGGGGTTCGCGAAGGGCGGCTCTTCCGCCTGCTCGCGCTCGCGGTTCAGCGCCGCGAATCGCGACTTGGAAAAGTAGACCTCGCCGCGGACCTCCATCCGCTTGGGCCAGTTCCTGCCCTTGAGGCGCAGGGGTACGTCCACCACGGTGCGCAGGTTTGCGGTTACGTCTTCTCCCTCCACGCCGTTCCCGCGCGTCGTGCCGGTCGCGAGCACGCCGCCCTCGTACGTGAGGCTCACCGCGGCACCATCGATCTTCACCTCGAGGGTGTAGCCCGCCGTCCGGACCTCCGGGACCAGGCGGGCGTTGCGATCCTCCCACTCGGTCAGCTCCACCTCGTTGAAGGCGTTGGCGAGCGAGAGCATCGGGACGAGATGACGGTGCTTCTTGAAGGCGGCCGCCGGCTCCGCGCCGACGCGGTGCGTCGGGCTGTCCGGCGTGCGGAGCTCGGGGTGCTTGGCCTCGAGCTCCTGCAGCTCGCGGAAGAGACGGTCGTACTCGGCGTCCGAGATCTCCGGCTTGTCGAGCACGTAATACGCGTGGTTGGCGCGCTCCAGCAGCCGCCGCAGCTCGGCGGCGCGCGCGGCGGTGCCTCCCCCCTTCACCGCCCCTTGGCTTCTTCCTGGATGACCGCCATCGCTACGCCCACGAGCCGGTCGAGCTCCTCGGCGCTGGCGCGTGGGAGGAGGCCTTCGGCCCAGGCGCCCTCGCGCTCGCCGAACGCCGCAAACAGCCGCCGCAGGAAGGAGAGCAACGCCACGCGCTCGAGCTCCATCCGACGGAGATTTTCACCGGTCTCGAGCTGTCGCTGCTCCAGGCGTTCGTAGCGGTGGGCGTTCCGGAGGGCTTGCGCGGTGAGCGCGGCGACTACCTGAACGAACCGCACGTCCTCGTCCGAGAAGGTCGGTCCGTCGCGGAACGTTCGCAGGAAGATTGCTCCGATGGCCACGCCGCGCCACGTGACCGGCACCACGGTGATCGACTTCACGCGGCGATTGATCATCTCGCCCTTGACGTGCTTCAGGCTCGGATCCGTCGCCGCGTCCGGAATGAACACCGTCTCGCCACCGACCATCGCACGCTTGAGCTCCGGGTAGCGTTCCAGATCGACCACGTAGTTGCGGATCGTGGGGTCTTCGTAGGACGCGACGAGGCGAACCGAGCGGCCGCCGCGCTCGGCGAGGAAGATCGAGCAGCGATCGAGCCCGAACGCTTCACCCAGCTTGCGGGCGATGGCCTGGAGAATGTCGATGAAATGGAGCGAAGTGGAGACTTCTTTGAGGATTTCGATGACCGCGAGCAGGTGCTTGCGCTCGCGCTCGAGCTCGGCCACTCGCGCCGCGAGGCGCTCCGCATCGGCGGAGGTGGGAGCGGCAGGCGAAGGCATGGCATAGTTTGCGGCCCCGGCGGACGCGGCGTCAAGTTGCCGCGCGCACGAGCGCGCGGTAGCTTCGGAGCCGATGCGATCGGCTCTTGGCGTCGTCTTCATCGCCGCACTCGCGAGCATCGCCGCGGCGCAGGCCCGGCCCCCGGCCCCCGCGGCCCCCCCGGCCCCCCCGGCCCCCCCGGCTCCCTCTGAGCGCGACATCGAGCGCGAGGTCATCCAGGACAACGATTTCCGCCAGAACAACACGTTCTTCTACCTCACCGAGCTCGAGACCCAGGATGCCTGGCTGCTCCTCGCGGCGGGCGACCGCGGAGGGCCGGAGACGATCCTCTTCCTCCCACCGCGCAACCCCGCCCAGGAGCGCTGGACCGGGCTGCGCCTTGGCGTGGATTCCACGGCGACGCGCCTCTCGGGGATTGCGCGCGTCCTTCCGGTTGATTCGCTCGATGCGGTGCTCGGGAGCCTGGCGTTCCGGGCGGGCGGAGGGCCGCTCTACGTGCCGCTCGATGCCACGACCCGCGAAGAATCGCGGGTCAAGGACCTCGCCTTCGCCGGGCGCGACGTTCGCAACCTGCGGCCGATCGTGGACTCGATGCGGCTCGTCAAGGATGCCGACGAGATCGCGCGCATGCGCAAGGCGATCGACATCTCCGCGGCGGGTCACGTCGCCGCGATGCAGGCGGCCCGGCCCGGCATGTGGGAGTACGAGATCGAGGCCGTCCTCGAGGGCGCGTTCCGCCGCAACGGCGCCGACCGGGTCGGCTATCCGTCCATCGTCGGGAGCGGTCCCCACAGCACCACGCTCCATTACGACGTGAACCGGCGCCAGACGAAGGACGGAGACCTCGTCGTCGTGGATGCGGGCGCGGAGTGGGGTCAGTACACCGCGGACGTGACGCGCACGTTCCCGGTGAACGGGAAGTTCACGGCGCGGCAGAAAGCCATCTACGATCTGGTCCTCGCGACCCAGCAGGCCGCGTTCGACTCCACGCGTCCTGGAACTACGGTGGCGCGATTGAACCGCGTGGCGCGCGATTACATGCGGGCCCATTCAGGCACGCTGTGCGGGGACGAAGGGTGCGACGCGTACTTCATTCATGGCCTGTCGCACTGGCTGGGCATGGATGTCCACGACGTGGGCGACTACACGACGCCCCTCCGGCCCGGCATCGTGCTCACGATCGAGCCCGGGATTTACCTCCCGCAGGAAGCGCTAGGCGTGCGGATCGAAGATGACGTACTGGTGACGGCGACGGGGGCGGAGTGGCTCTCCGCCAAGGCGCCCAAGACCACGGTCGAAATCGAGCGTCTCATGGGGCGGCGCTAGGTCTCGTCCTTCTCGCCCTTGATGTCTTCGAGGAGCTGCTTGGCTTCCGTCTGGTACTGGTGGTCCAGCACGTCGGCGATCGGGAGCGTCTCGAGCGCGTTGAGCTGCTCTCGCGCCTTGGAGTATTTCCCGACGTCGATATACACGCCGGCCAACTCGTAGCGATGAAAGATATTCTGCGGCTTCAACGCCACCGCCCGCTCGAGGTAGCGCTGGGCGTCGGCCCAGTTGCCCTTGTCGAGAAAGCCCGCCCCGAAGAGCAGCTTGGCGAACATCTTCTGGAGGCCGGAGAGGAGCATGACCTCCTCATGCCAGGCGCCGAGCACATGATAGGCCCCGTCGTGCGTCGAGTCGAGCGCGATCGCTTTGTTGGCCTCGTCGAAGATGATCTGGGCGAAGCGCACGCGTTCCTTCCCGCCGCGGGTGCGGGACAGCCGCCCGAGCGACTGGGCGATCATGTAATGACCGTCGGCGCCGTTCGGGTTGACGCGCACCGCGGCTTCGCCGTAGTCCCGAGCGGCCTCGTAGAGGCTGTCGCGATGTTTCTTGGACGCGTCGTCCTTGCCATCGACTTGCTTCGCGATGTCCACGAGCTCGCGGCTCGCCTTCCACAGGGCCTCGTAGTTGGTCGAGTCCCGCGCGAGGGCCGCCCGGTAATGCTGGAGGGCTTGGGCCGGCGCCAGCGCCGCGAACGCGCTGTCGCCCAGGGCGATGTGCTCCTTCACCGTCGGCTGCGCCTGGGCGCTCAATCGGGTGGCAAGGGCAAGGCTCAAGACCAGCGGCGCGAGACCGCGCATCGACGACTCCGAAAGTCGGGGGGTCGGTAAATGTTGGTCGTGCCACTCATCGAGCGCAAGCGCGACGGCGGCGCGCTCACACCGGAGGAGTGGTCCGCGCTGGTCGCCGCGTACACCGCGGACCGCATCCCCGACTACCAAATGTCGGCGCTGTTGATGGCCGTGCTGCTTCGGGGACTCGAGCGCCAGGAGCTCGCCGCCCTCACTCGCGGTCCCGATGATGTCGGGGCGCGGCCTGGGCCACACCGGGGGGACACTCGACAAGCTGGAAGCGATCCCCGGCTTCCGCACCGCGCTGTCGCTCGCCGAAACGAAAGCCCAGGTGACGCGGCTCGGCTGCGCGATGATCGGTCAGACACCCGAGATCGCGCCCGCCGACCGCCGGCTCTATGCGCTGCGCGACGTCACGGGGACCGTCGAGGCCATCCCCCTGATCGCCGCGAGCATCATGTCGAAGAAGCTGGCGGAAGGATTGAACGCGCTGGTCCTGGACGTGAAGCGCGGCAGCGGGGCATTCCTGCCCAAGCTCGAGCAGAGCCTCGAGCTCGCCAAGACCATGATCGCCCTCGGCGAGGACCGCGGCTGCCCCACGGTGGCGCTGCTCACCGCGATGGATCGTCCGCTCGGGCGGGCCTGCGGCAACGCCCTCGAGACCGAGGAAGCGATCCTCGCGCTGCGCGGCGAAGGCCCCGAGGATCTGATGGAAGTGACCTACGCGCTCGGTGTGGAGATGCTCCTCGCAGCGGGCGTGGAGAAGACGTCGAAGAAGGCGCGCCAGCGGCTCGAGAATGCCATCGGGTCCGGTCTCGCGGCTGAGAAGTTCGAGCAGGTCATCGAAGCGCAGGGTGGCAACCCGAAAGTGGTGGAAGACGCGTCCGTGCTGCCGCAGGCGCAGGAGGTCGAGGTGTACAACGCGCCCCGTACGGGTGTCGTACGCCGGGTGGAGCCGAGGATCATCGGGCGCGCCGTCGTCGCCATGGGCGGCGGTCGTCTGAAGGTCGAGGACCCGGTGGATCCCACCGTCGGATTCGTGATCACCGCAAAGCCGGGAGGCAAGGTGCTGGCGGGGGAGCCGATCGCCTCGGTCTTCGCGAAGGACCCGACCGGGATGAACCTGGCATTCGAGGCGCTCGCGCAGGCGATCGTGATCGGCGACAAGCTCGACGAGAAGCCCTTGCCGCTCGTCTCACATCGCGTGACCAAAGCCGGTGTCGAAGACCTCGCTACACGTCCAAGTTCCGCACGAACTTCGCGTTCTCCTCGATGAACTTCCGCCGAGGCTCGACCTCGTCGCCCATCAGCGTCTCGAAGAGCTGCGAGGCCTCGAACGCGTCCTCCATGGTCACCTTCAGGAGCGTGCGGCGCTCCGGATCCATGGTGGTGTTCCGCAGCTGATCGGGGTTCATCTCCCCCAACCCCTTGTAGCGCTGGATGACCACCGTGCCGTGCCCACCCTCGCCGTTCGAGAGCCGCTTGGCGTAGGCGTCCCGCTCCTTCTCCTCGTAGGCGTAGAACTCTTCCTTGCCCTTGGCCACGCGGTACAGCGGCGGCTGCGCGATGTAGATGTATCCCGCGTCGATCAGGAACTTCATTTCCTTGTAGAAGAACGTGAGCAGCAGGGTCCGGATGTGGGCGCCGTCCACGTCGGCGTCGGTCATGATGATGATCTTGTGGTAGCGGGCGTCGTCGACCTTGAAGCCCTCGCCCACGCCGGTGCCGATCGCCGTGATGATGGTCCGGATCTCCTCGTTGGAGAGGATCTTGTCGATGCGCGCCTTCTGGACGTTCAGGATCTTGCCTCGCAGCGGGAGGATCGCCTGGAAGCTGCGGTCGCGGCCCTGCTTGGCCGAGCCGCCCGCCGAGTCGCCCTCGACCAGGTAGAGCTCGGTGAGCCTGGGGTCGCTGACACTGCAGTCGGCCAGTTTGCCGGGGAGCAACCCGCCTTCGAGCCCGCTTTTCTTGCGGACCAGCTCCCGGGCCTTGCGCGCCGCTTCGCGCGCCCGCGCCGCGCTCACCGCTTTCGCGATGATCGTGCGCGCCACGCTCGGACTCTTGTCGAAGAACTCGCCGAGCGCGTCGTTCACAACGCTCTTCACGATGCCTTCGACTTCTGAGTTGCCGAGCTTGGTCTTGGTCTGTCCTTCGAACTGCGGGTCCTTCACCTTGATGTGCAGCACCGCGGTCAGACCCTCGCGGATGTCGTCGCCGGTGAGCGTGAACTCTTCCTTCTTGAGGGCTCCGTCCTTCTTGGCCCACTCGTTGATCGTCCGCGTGAGTGCCGCGCGGAAACCGGTGAGGTGCGTGCCGCCTTCGTGCGTGTTGATGTTGTTCACGAAGGAAAGCGTGTTGTCGTTGTAGCCGTCATCGTACTGGATCGCGCCTTCGACGACGACACCTTCTCGCGTGGTCTCGAACACGATCGGCTTGGGGTGCAGCGACTTGCGGTTGCCGAGCAGGTGCTTCACGAACTCGGCGAGGCCACCCTTGTAGAAGAACGTCTCCTCCTTCTGCTGCCCCTTGCGCTCGTCCTTGAGCGTGATCGTGAGGGCCTTGTTCAGGAACGCGAGCTCGCGCAGCCGAGTGGCAACGGTGGCGTAGTCGAACCGCGTCTCGGTGAAGATTTCCGTGTCGGGCTTGAACCACACGGTGGTCCCCGTGCCCTTGGCTTTCCCGATGACCTCCAGCTTCTCCTTCGTTTCCCCCCGCTCGAACGCCATGTGGTACCGCTTGCCGTCGCGATCCACCCACACTTCGAGCTTCTCCGACAGCGCGTTCACCACCGACACGCCGACGCCGTGGAGGCCACCCGATACCTTGTACGTGCTCTTGTCGAACTTGCCGCCGGCGTGCAGGACGGTCAGCGCCACCTCGACGCCGGGTTTCTTCTCCGTCTTGTGGATGTCGACGGGAATGCCGCGGCCATTGTCCCCGACCGTAATCGCGTTGTCCGCG
>QHUC01000108.1 GCA_003221045.1 Gemmatimonadota bacterium
ATCCGGCCGTGCGGCGCGCCTGCGACCGCGCCATCCGGCTGTTCCGGGAGCTTGGCGCGGCGGTGCGCGAGGTGTCGCTGCCGCACACGCAATACGCCGTGGCCACCTACTACATCGTCGCTCCGGCCGAGGCGTCGTCCAACCTGGCCCGCTACGACGGGGCGCGGTACGGGCCCCGCTTCAACGGCCCGGAGGACGTCCGCGCGCTGTATCGAACCACGCGCGGAGAGGGGTTCGGCGCCGAAGTGCGGAGACGCGTGCTGATCGGCACCTACGTGCTCTCCTCGGGCTACTACGACGCGTACTATCGGAAGGCGCAGCAGATGCGGGCCCTGATCGCGCAGGACTTCCGGAATGCCTTCGACCGGGGCGTGGATCTGCTGTTCACGCCCACCACGCCGACCCCCGCCTTCAAGGCCGGCGAGAAGCTCGACGATCCGGTGGCGATGTACCTCTCCGACATCTTCACGGTGACCGCCAACCTCGCGGGGCTGCCCGCGATTTCCTTGCCGATCGGGCGGATCAAGGGGCTGCCGATCGGCGGGCAGTTCATCGGCCAGGCGTTTCTCGAGGACGAGATGCTCGAGGCCGCTTATGCGCTCGAGCGGGTCGTGCCCGCTACGGAGGAAGCGTAGATGGCCGCAGGGAGCGGGGGGGGGCCCTGGGAGACGGTGATCGGGCTGGAAACGCACGTGCAGCTGCGCACGCTGTCGAAGATGTTCTGCAGCTGCTCGACCGCGTTCGGCGCGCCGCCCAACACCAACGTCTGCCCGGTATGCCTCGGCCTGCCCGGCGCGCTGCCCGTGCCCAACGAGCTGGCGCTGAAGCTCGCGGTGCGGGCTGCGCTCGCGCTGAGCTGTACCGTGCATCCACGGAGCCTCTTCGCGCGCAAGAACTATTTCTACCCGGATCTCCCGAAGGGCTATCAGATCTCCCAATTCGAGCAGCCGCTCTCGACGAACGGGGCCCTGTCCTACCTTTCGCCCGACCGGGGTGTCGTGACCGCCACGATCGTGCGCCTGCACGTCGAGGAGGACGCGGGAAAGTCGCTGCACGACCGTTACCCGAAGCAGACGGCGATCGACCTGAACCGCTGCGGCGTGCCGCTCATCGAGATCGTCACCGGGCCGGATTTCCGCTCGCCGCACGAGGCACGCGCCTATCTCCAGACACTCAAGCAGGTCCTCGAGTACTCGGGAGTCTCGGACTGCGACATGGAGAAAGGCAGCCTGCGGGTGGACGCGAATCTCTCGGTACGGCGCGGGGGCCAGACCACGCTCGGCACCAAGACCGAGGTGAAGAACATCAACTCGTTCGCGTACGTGGAGAAGGCCCTGACGGTGGAGCGCGACCGGCAGGTCGCCGCTCTCGAGGGCGGGGCCATGATCACGCAGGAGACCATGCTGTACGACTCGAAGACCAACAGCGTTCGACCGCAGCGGAGCAAAGAAGAGAGCCACGACTACCGCTATTTCCCGGATCCGGACCTGCCCCCATTGGTCCTGAGCGAGGAGTTCATCGCGGAGCAGCAGACGCTCCTGCCAGAGCTGCCGGCCAAGAAGCGCGAGCGGTTCGTCGCCCAGTACGCGTTGAGCGTGACCGACGCCGCCGTGATCACGGCGGAGCGGGCCGTGGCCGACTATTACGAAGGGGTGGTGCACGCCGGGGCGGACTCCAAGACCGCGGCGAACTGGGTGATGACGGAAGTGCTGGAGGACGCGAAGGATCACGGCGACGCGCTGCGCGTGCCGCCGGGCGCGCTCGCCAACCTGATCGGTCTCGTGCGGGGCGGCACGTTGAGCCACCAGGCGGCGAAGCGGGTGTTCGGCGAAGTCGCCGAGCGGGGCGGCGAGCCCCGCAACGTGGCCGAGGCGCTCGGCCTGATCCAGGTGGCGGACACCGGTGTGGTCACCGGCTGGGTGAGCGAGGTGCTCGCCGCCAACCCGACCGAGGTGACACGCTACAAGAGCGGCGAGGTCAAGCTGCTCCAGTTCTTTGTCGGCCAGGTGATGAAGGTGTCGCGCGGGAAGGCGGATCCGAAGCTCGTGCAGAGGGTGCTGGAGGAAAAGCTCGTGGCCTAGCGGCCCCCCGCTCCGTTCCGATTCCGCCACGGTCGCTGCGCTGCCGACTGCCGCCAGTATGCGAGCGGCGGCGTCGGCAGCCCGAAGTGCTGCTCCGCGGTCTCGAGCATCCGCTCGGGATCCTCCCGACCGCCCTCGTGCAACGCCTCGCGCCGCATCCGCTTCGCCAGCTTGAGCGCCTGATCGCCCGCCGGATCGAGCCGCCGCGCCGCCGCGTCCTTCTCCCCGAGCATCTCCATCACGTACTCGAACGCCACGGCCATGTGGCGCTCCACGTCTTCGTCCGGCAGGTCCCAACGCGTGTTCTCGAGGATCATCTGAAACGCCCACCGCCAGCTCTCGCTCTCGGTGAGGTGCACCATGCCGCGGAACAGCCGCCGGCTGGTGCCCACGCTGAACAGGGTGGGGGAAATGATCGTGTCGAGGTGGGTATCGCTCGCCGCGTGGTCCTGGAGAATCAGCTCCTTGGCCGTCGTCGCGTACGCGGGCCCGAGGTGGGTCTCGAAGCGGCTCTCCCAATAGCTGTGGCCGAGCGCCGTGGTGCTCGAGGTGAGGACGAGCTGGCGCGGCACGAAGAAATTGTGCGCGACGGCATCGGCCGCGAGATGGGAGAGATACCCGAGCCCGAACGCGCGGAGCGGGTCGGTGTGGGCGAGGTCGAAGATCTCCTGACCCACGTGCCAGGCGTGACAGTGGCGGCCCACCGGCGCGTACTTCTTGGCGAGTGAGGTATCGGCCGCGATGTTGCCGTACAGGAAATCGTAGGGAAACGCCCGCAGGAGGTCGGCCACCGCTCCGGTGAACTGATGCAGGTTTGCCAGGACCGACTCGCCGAGGTAGACATGGGTCCCCGGCGTCCAGGCGTGTGCGACGGCCGGGAAAAACACCACCCCGGCGAAGCCGGCCGCCGCGGCCGCGAGCAGCCCCTTACGCGTCAGTGCTTTTTCCCCCGTTTGAGGGTTCGCCGGCCCCACTCGAGCAGCGACAGGCCGCGCCGCACGGTGCGGAGCGTCGCCGCCACGTCGAGCACCGTGGTCTCCACCTCTTCCTGCACCACCTCGAAGAGCGCATCCAGATCGGCCAGGCGGGCCTGCGCCG
Organism: Gemmatimonadota bacterium; assembly: GCA_003221045.1. Taxonomy (GTDB): domain Bacteria; phylum Gemmatimonadota; class Gemmatimonadetes; order Gemmatimonadales; family GWC2-71-9; genus AG41. The sequence goes on from QHUC01000108.1 coordinate 3,180, forward strand.
CGTCCGCCGCGGCCACGATACGGCCGCGCAGTTCGCGCGAGGTCCCAACCAGACCGTCCGCCTCGGTGCGGATGCCCGCCACCAGCTGGCGGACGTCGCCCAGCGCGGGGCCGGCGAGCTCCCGGAGCATGCGCAGGAACTCGCGCACGCCCAGCGCGGCGGCGAGGGACGACAGCGCGATGACGATCGCCGACAGCGCGAGAATCGCGAGGGAAATCCCGGTCACCACCGCCACCCACGTCGGGATCATCGGGGCCATTCCGCGGGAACGTTGGCACTAAGCTCGGGCGGCGCCGTGGTCTGTGTCAACGGCGCGGACGCATCGGGCGTCGCGGGCGCCGGCCCCGCCGAGTCCGCTCGCAACGCGAAGGTCCAGAGCGGGACCGCGGAGAGCTGTGCCGCCGCGACGAGGAGCACGATCGTCGTCAGCAGTGGTCCCGCACCTCCGTACAAGAGGGCGTAGCTCAGCCCCAGGGCCACGACGACACCGCCCTGCGCGATCGTGCCGAGCCCCCCTCTCTCGCGCGAGCCGCGAGCGAGGCCGAGCAGACTGCCTCCGAATCGGACTGCGGCCCATTTCGCGACGGCGCGCAGCCCCAAGAGCACCGGCGCCGCAACAAGGATCCAGGCGGTGGGCAACGCGAGCAGCGCGCCGGTAACGACGAGAAGCACCGCGTAGCTCGGACGCTCCCCTTCGACGAGTACGGCGCGGACGGCGTGCCGTTGCGGCGACGCATTGACGATCAGCGCCGATGCGAGGAAGCACGTGACGAAGGGCGGGACGCCGGCCGCGGTGCCGACCCCCGCGCCCAACAGCAGCGTGGCGAGGACCGCGAAGCCCAGCTCGGTCCGGGGGAGCCCGGTTCCCAGCCGCGTGAGCCATACGAACGTCAATCCGGCCAGCGCACCGCTGCCGGCCGCCAGGACAACCAACGCCAGCCACGCCACGGCGGCGCCGACGCGCCGGTGCGATGCGAAGGGCAGAGTCATCGCGACCAAGGCGAATGCGGTTTCGAGTGTCGCGGCCAGCACGATCGGGCGAGCGGCCCGCGGCGGAGTACCGACGACGCGGGCCACGAGCGTCACCACTCCCGGTCCAGACGCTGCGGCAAGTGCGCCGAGCGTCAGGATTGCGGGGAGCCGGGGGGGAGCCCAGGCAGCGGACAGCGCCGGTATGAGCCGCATGGCGAGCCAGGTGGCCAGTGCGACGGCGGTCAGCGTCACAAGGCTCGAAATCGCGGCCAGGAGCCAGGCGCCGCGGGGAATGCGCCGGAGGTAACGCCACTCGAAGCGGGCGCCGAACGCGGCGCCGATCCACCCGATCGCGAGTGCGATCGCGGGCGCGACCGCCGCGAGCGCCTGCCGGTCGAGCAAATCGATTCCTGGACCCAGCACGAGCCCGAGCGCGACGAGCGGCCCGCCGGCGGCGACGAACAGATCGAGGCTCGACACGCGCGGCCACCGGAGGCTCGTGAGTCGCGGTACCAGCAACCCGATCGTGATGAGTCCAGCTAGGGCGAGAATCGGACTCACATTCACGTGGCCAACGTTCGCGAACGCTTGACGCCGGCGCAAGCCGCCGCATAGCTTGCCTCACCCATGCCTCCGTCCTTCGCGGTCACGGGCGGGCGCCCGCTCAAGGGCACCATTCGCCCTGCCGGCAACAAGAACGCAGCGCTCCCCATCCTCGCGGCCACGCTCCTCGCCGACGGGCCCTGCCGGATCGACAACGTGCCGCACATCCGCGACGTCGAGACCATGCTCGCGCTGCTCGCGCACCTCGGCGCGGCCGTCGAATGGACCGGACCGAACAGCGTCGCCGTGGATGCCACTCGGGCCGGGCCGCGCGAGCTCGATCCGGCCCTCTGCGCCCGCATCCGTGCGTCGATTCTGCTGGCGGGCCCGATGCTCGCGCGCTTCGGGCGCCTGACCCTGCCGCCCCCCGGAGGCGACGTGATCGGCCGGCGGCGCGTGGACACGCATTTCCTCGCGCTCGAACAGCTCGGCGCGGAGGTCACCGTAGGCGCCACCTATCAGCTCGAGGGCAAGGGCCTCCGCGGGGCGGATATTTTCCTGGACGAGCCGAGCGTCACCGCCACCGAAAACGCGCTGATGGCTGCCGTGGCGGCGCGCGGCGTCACCACGCTCCGCAATGCGGCGTGCGAGCCCCACGTCCAGGATCTCGCTCGCTTCCTGGTGACGCTCGGTGCCACGGTGCAGGGCATCGGTACGAACACGCTGACGGTGGAGGGTGGCGCGCCACTGAAGGGTGGTGCGTTTACCGTGGGCCCCGATCACATCGAAGTCGGCTCGTTTATCGGGCTCGCCGCGGTCACCAACGGAGCGGTGACCATCGATGGCGTCCGGGCCGAGGACCTCCGCTCGGTCCTGATGGGATTCGAGCGGCTGGGTGTCCGCCCGCGGCTCGACGGCACTCGCCTGATCGTGGACGCCGGCCAGGAGCGGCGCATCCGCCCGGATCTCGGCGGCCACGTCCCGAAGCTCGAGGACGGGCCCTGGCCCGCCTTTCCCGCCGACCTGATCTCGATCGCCATTGTGGCCGCGTCGCAGTGCGAAGGGCTCCTGCTCGTGTTCGAGAAGCTGTTCGAGTCGCGGCTGTTCTTCGTGGACAAGCTCATCAGCATGGGCGCGCGCATCGTCCTGTGCGACCCGCATCGCGCTGTGATCGCCGGGGCATCGCCGCTCCACGGCGGCGTGGTCGAGAGCCCCGACATCCGCGCCGGCATGGCGATGCTGCTCGCCGCGCTCGCCGCGCAGGGCGACTCCGTGATTCACAACATCGGGCAGATCGAGCGGGGATACGAGCGGATCGACGAGCGGCTGCGGGCGCTGGGGGCGCAGATCGAAAGGGTGGGCGATACCACGACGGTACGACGCGAAGTCATATGACGTACGACGTACAACGTACGACCGTCTCGCTGCGCGAGCAGGCCATCCCCGACGGCGCCGTCCCCCGCATGGAGCTCGCCGAATGGGCCGCGCGCTTCGGCGTGGTCGCGGGGATCACGACGCGCGGCCGGGGCTTCTCGCTCGGCCTGTGGAGTGAGGAAAACGTGGGTCAGGTCATGAGTCGGTGGCGGGCGGTCGGTGCGGCGTTTCGCCCCCGCTTTCCGGGCCTCGTCCTGGCCCATCAGGTGCACGGCACCGCGTTGGCGTGGCACCGTGCGGCCACGGACGGCTGGGTGATCCTCGACGGCCTCGACGGCCACGCCACTGGCGCGCGGGGTCTCTTGCTCACCGTCACCGTGGCCGACTGCATTCCCGTCTACCTCCTGGTGCCGCAGAAGCAGGTGGTCGCGCTGTTGCACGCCGGGTGGCGCGGCGTCGCCGCGCGCGTCCTGGAGCGCGGTGTGGAGCTCCTCCAGCGGGAAGCATTCACCCGCGCATCTGATATCGTAATGCATTGCGGCGTTGGTATTTGTGGGTCGTGCTATGAAGTAGGTTCTGAAGTGCTGGCGGAGCTCTCGGGTCGCGCCGAGTCGGGTCCCGGACATGTGGACCTGCGGGCGGTACTGGTGCAGCAGGCGCGAGCGCTCGGGCTCACGGAGATATCCGTTTCCCCATGGTGCAGCGCGCACGACCGCGACCGGTTTTTCTCGCATCGCGCGTCCGGCGGGCGCGACGGGCGAATGATCGCCTACGCCGGCATGCCGCTCGCTTGACACTCGCCTTCGGGCGGCTAGATTCCGTGCCGTGAAGCGGGCGAAGTTCGGCCCGCGCTTTTTTTTATGCTCTCCGACAGTCTCGTCGAGTCGTTCCGGGCCCGGTTAGCGCCGTTGGGCCTGGACCTGGCCGACCTCAAGATCGGCGGCACGTCGCATCGGCCGCTCGTTCAAGTGCGCATCGAGTGGGACGCTCCGTCGCAGCGGGTGACCGTGGACGATTGCGCCACGGCGAGCCGCGCACTCGAGGCGTGGCTCGATGCAGACGGTCCCCTCGGCCGCCGCTACATCTTGGAGGTCTCGAGCCCCGGGCTGGAGCGGCCGCTGCGCTGGCACCGGCACTGGCTGCGCTTCGTGGGCCACGAGGTCCACGCGACGGTGGCGGGGCTGGGGCGCGTACGGGCCCGCATCGTGGCGGTGCCCGACCAGGCGACCGTCGTGCTCGAGCCGCAGGGCGCGGCGCCGCGACCGGTGCCGTTCACCGGTATTCGCGACGCGCGTTTGGCCGTGGATTGGTCACAGAGGAACCCATGACGACGAATACAAGTGAAGTCGTATCCGCGATCCGTGAGCTGACAAATACCAAGCAATTGGAGCGGACGGAGCTGCTGGACCTGTTGAAGGACGGGCTGCACGCCGCGCTCGTGAAGCGCTATGGACCGAACGTCAAGGCCGAGATCGGGATCGACGAGTTGAAGGGCACGATCCGCATCGCCGTCCTGCGCACCGTGGTGGAGGCGGTGGAGGACCCGGGCTCGCAGGTGACGCTCGAGGAAGCCCGCTTCGAGGACCCCGACTTCCAGGTAGGGGACGTACTGGAAGAGGAAGTGCCGTTCGAAGCGTTCGGCCGCACAGCCGTGCAGGCCGCGAAGCAGCGCATCATCCAGCGGGTGCGCGAGGGCGAGCGGGCGCGCATCCGTGAGGAGTTCACCGACAAGGTGGGCGATCTCCTCTCGGGCGAGGTGCAGCAGATCGAGCGCGGCAAGATCGTGGTGATGCTCGCCAAGTTCCGCGAGGCCGAGGCGATCATCCCCTATCGTGAGCAGAACCACCGCGAGCACTTCCACCAGGGCGACACGATCCGCGCCGTCTTGAAGCGCATCGAGGAGACCCCCAAGGGACCCCGGCTCATCCTGTCCCGAGCCGACCCGCTGTTCGTGAAGGCGTTGTTCAAGCTCGAAGTACCGGAGATCCAGCAGCAGATCGTCGAAATCCGCGCCACCGCCCGCGAAGCGGGCAGCCGCACCAAGATCGCCGTGTCCTCCCGCGACGACTCGATCGATCCGGTGGGCGCATGCGTGGGACTCAAGGGCTCGCGCGTGCAGGCCGTGGTCAACGAGCTGGGAGGCGAGCGGATCGACATCGTGCCGTGGTCTCCCGATCCCGAGCGGTTCGCGAAGCTCGCCCTCGCCCCGGCACGCGTCGCCCGCGTGTTCTCGGACCCCGAGACCAAGACCATCCAGGCGATCGTGGACGAGGACCAGCTGTCGCTCGCCATCGGCCGCAATGGCCAGAACGTGCGGCTCGCGTCCGAGCTCACCGGCTGGAAGATCGACCTCTACTCGAGCCGGGAGTGGTTGGAGCGCGGCGGCGAGGGACCGCTGTTCGCGCCGTTGCCGCCAGCCGAAGAGGAAGCCGCGACGAAGGTGGCGCTGCGCGAGCTCAAGGGGTTGCCGGTCGAGCTGGTCGATGTCCTGGCGCAGGCCGGCCACAAGACGCTTCAGGATATCCTCGACCTGGAGCGCGAGGACGTGGATAAGATCGCCGGCATGACGCCGGAGCTCGCCGACAAGCTCATGGCCTTCCTGAACGAGATGACCGAGGAAGGGGGCGATGAGGAGCCCGCGCCCTCGAGCGGGAAGACGGACGGGCCTCCCCCGGCTCCCCCCGCCGCGCCGGCGCCGGCGGCGTGACGGACCGGCTGGTCCGGCTGCTGGGCCTCGGAGTCCGGGGCGGCGGTGGTCGGGTGGTGGTGGGTGTCGCGGGCGTGCGAGCGAAGCTGCAGCGGAACGCGCTGTCCTGCGTGGTGCTCGCCGCGGACGCGAGCCCTCGCACCCGCGACAAGGTCGAGCGGTTGGCGCGAGCGCGGCGCATTCCGGTCCTGGTGGGGCCGGCGGCGGATCGGCTCGGGGCAGGGTTGGGGCGGTCATCGGTGCAGGCGGTCGGCGTGGCGGATGCCGCGCTGGCGCGAGGATTAGTCGGGTCTTCGGAGGAGTGAGTGGCAACGACGCGGATTCACGATCTGGCCGCTGAGTTCGGCATCTCTTCAGAACAGCTCCTGGGCATGCTCAAGGAGCTGGACATCTTCGTGCGCAGTCACCTCTCGCCGCTCAAGCCCGAGCAGGTCGCGTTGATGCGCGCCCGCTGGGAGCGCGAGAAGCGCAAGCAAAAGGAAGGGCCCGCGCCCCCGAAACGGCGCCGTGCGGTGAAGGCGGTGGAGCCGGCTCCGGCGGCCACCGAGGCGCGCCCCAAGCGGCGACGCCGCACGGCGGCCGAGATGGCCGCCGTCGAGGCGGAGGCGCTGGCGGAAGCGGCGCTCGAGGCGGAGCGCGAGCTCAAAGCGCGCGAGGCGCTCGAGGCGGCAAAGGCCGTCGACGCCGAAGAGAAGCCGTCCCTCGAGGAGCGCGCCGCCGCGCTGTTCCGCGATCTGCCGGCCGCGGAGGAGCCGGGCGTCGAGCCCCCGCTCGCTGCGGCCTCCGCCGCTCCCGCTGCCCCGCTACCCGCGCAACACGCGGCCGCGTTCGTAGCGCCGCGCCCCGTGATCCCCACGCCGGTCCGCCCCAAGCCGGTCGCGAGTGCGACACCCGGCGGCGCCGTGCCCGCGCCCCCGCGGCCCGTCGCGTCGGCCGCGCCCGGCGCGATTCCGCTCGAAGAGCGGCGCCGGGAGAAGGGCAAGAAGCGGAAGAAGGGGAAGAAGTCGCTCGTGGATCAGGAGGCCGTGGCGCAGAACATTTCGCGCACGCTCGCTTCGATCAAAGGGCCGGTGGCGCGCAAGGGCGTGCACCGCCGCGAGGAGGGACCGAGCTTCCGCGAGGTCGAGGAACAGAAGCGGCGCGACGAGAAGGAGCGCGAGAAGACGCTCGTGCGCGTGACCGAGTTCATCACGGTCTCCGAGCTCGCGAACATCCTCAAGGTGCCCGCGAAGGAGATCGTCAGCTTCGCCTTTAAGGAGCTCGGGCAGATGGTGACGATCAACCAGCGCCTCGATTTCGATATGATCGAGCTGATCGCATCGGCCTTCGGCTTCCAGGCGGTGCGCGAGGAGGAGTATGCCCTCGCCGCGTCGGATGAGCAGCCCAAGGAGGAGGGAGGCGATCTTCAGCCGCGCGCGCCGGTCGTCACGGTCATGGGCCACGTCGACCACGGCAAGACCTCGTTGCTCGACTACGTCCGCAAGGCCAACGTCGTCGCCGGCGAGGCGGGCGGGATCACCCAGCACATCGGCGCCTATCAGGTCACGCTCAAAGAGGGGCGCTCGATCACGTTCCT
>QHUC01000243.1 GCA_003221045.1 Gemmatimonadota bacterium
CGGTCGCCGGCGGTCACGCCGCCGACGCCTTCCTCGGCACCCAGGGTGATGTCTGGGACACCCAGTGGGACATGTTCATGGCCCTGATCGGCGCCATGGTGTCGCAGCTGATCCTCGGCCGGGCCCACGATCGCAGCCTCGCCCACCTGCTCGCCGGGCAGCCAGCGCGAGCCTGGGGGGGTGGCGACCAGGAAAGCTGGTTATGAGCCCGCTGCGTCGTACACTCGCCGAAACTCGAACGAGCGCCGCAGCCCCTCGACGCTGACGATGACGAACAGCTGCTTCCCATCTTGCGACCGCAGGTAATCCTCCGTGACTTTGCCGCCGCCCGAGACCTTCCGCTCGACCACGAAGTCGTATCCCTGCCAGCGCCCTTTGATCTCGACGTCTCCGCCGCCTTCGACGGGCTCCTTGAACTTGCGGCCGTCACTGTAGAGGAGCAGGGCGGCGCTAGTGTCGGCCGTGAGGAGGACGGTCGAATCGGTCGCGGCCACTGTGAGGGTCGAGGGGGCTTGGAGGGCCAGCTGCAGGGTCTGGGGCATGCGGGCCCGCTGCTCCTCGCTCATCCCCCCGCCTCCGCCGCCGCCCCGATAACCGCCGCGCCCCCCTCCGCCGAACCCACCCCGTCCACCACCGCCGAAGCCTCCGCGCCGGCCTCCGCCCCCGCCTCCTCGCTGCTCGCCGCCCGCGGTATCGCCGCTTTGCAACATGTCGCCCGGGCTGTTGCTCTGCGCGGCGTTGTAGGTCCACCGTCCCGAGAGGTCCGGGTGCTGGGTAGCCGTGGCTCGGGGCGTGATGAGCGAAGCCAGTGCCAGTCCGCCGAGTGCCATCGATGTCGTCGCGTTCATCAGGGACTCCTTCTCGTTGTTCGTCCACCGAAACCAGGGGACTTGAGTGCGTCGGGCAGCTGTTTCCATTGGTCGGGAGTGAGCACGGCGCGCGCGCGCTCGAGTGCCTTCCGGATATTCTCGCGACCTGCCTGTAGTCGCGGTCGCATCCGCGCGAACAGGATGCCCGGGTCCGGTCGCGTGCCCGCCTTTTGCACGTCGGCCTGGAGCGAGTCGCGCACGACGGCGTTCTGTGAATCGAGAGAATCGGCGATTGCCTTGAGCGCCGTCACCTGTGCCGAGTCCAGCTTGAGCGTGTCCGTCATGCCGACCATGACGGTGATCGGGTTCGGCAGGATCTGGGCAAACCGCGCGGTGAAGTCGGGCGTGCCGGCCCCGTCCGCGTTCCCTTGTCCTCGCCGCCCGCCTCCAAATACGGAGCGCAGCCTATCGCGGGTCCGGTCGGGGCCCATCGTGAGATGCGCCTGGATACCGAGCTGGAACGGAACGGTGATTCCCCCGTTCGCGCCGGCGATCGCGCCAAAGCGATCGTTCACGGCGTAGCGGAACGTCTGGGTGGCGGGATCGAATCCGCGGACGTACAAGAGCACCGGATCGGGCGCGGCGCTGAAGCCCCAGCCGTGGAGGTTGGCCGCGCCGTGCAGCCACTCGTCGAGCCCGCCGAGCAGGTTCACCGTGACGAGCGAGAGCGTGAGCCGGCGGTCGAGCCCGAACCAGTCTGGTCGCCAGTTGAGCTGCAGGTCGAGCGATGGCTGCCAGGGGCCGGTGCACGAGTTGCGCGCGGCGATCTGGCCGAGCTGGCCGGTGAGGCAGCTCTGGACGGCGGAAGGGGCACCCGCGAGCAGCGCGCGCATGGCGCGCGCGACGGCGGTATCCGCGGTGACGGCGGGATTGAACACGAAGGCGCGGTCGTTGCGCGAGCCGTCGCCGTTGATGTCGGACCCGACCATCGGCGTGTACGGCGCGCCGGACGTCAGGCGGCCGATAGCGGTGATCTCGATCGCCCCGGTGATCGGATATGTGACGGTGCCCAGAAGGGAGTGGCGCCGCTCGAAGCTGCTCGTCGCCCACTCGCGGACGTTGGGATCGCCGGCGGTGCTCGCGGCGGCGAACCCTTGCGAGGCGGCGCCCGATCCGAACGACGATTGGTCCTGCGCGCGTGTGTACGTATAGGACAGCTGGAACGTCATGCCGCGCGCGGTGAGGCCGCCGAACCCCAGCGTCAGTTGTTTCGTGTCCGATTGGAGATCGGACCCGATCACGAGCACCTGGCCGAACGCGGGATGCAGCCGTGAGTCGACGGAGCTGAGCGCGCCGGTGGTGGCCACGATCGAGTCGGCCGGCACGTAGACGGGCCGGTTGCGCTCGTCGGCCAGTGTGAACGCGGGCGTCGACACGAGGTTCACGTCCCGAAAGCCGTACTGGCTCATCCCGCGGGCGTAGCTCGCGTCGAGCGAGACGGTGTACGTGCCGTGGATGCGCCGCTGCACGCCCAACGAGCCGCGCCACGCGCGAGGCGCCGTGAACCCAGGGTCGAATACCGTGACGTTGGGTTGCGGCGTGATCGTCACCGCGCTCGCACTGTCCGTGCACTGCGTGGGGATGGCGGCGGGATCCTGCAAGTACAGGGACCAGTCGGGCGTGGGGACCGCTCCACCGATACAGATCAGCTGGGTTTCGGCACTCGACAGGCCGGGCGCGGCGAGCGCCGCGCTGTACAGACCGGTGGGTGTGAGGCTACGGAAGTCTCCCGCCCCGCCGCGGACGATGTAGGTCGGCGGGCCGTCGTCGCCGCCGAACATCCACGTGAAGCCCATGCGGGGCGACACGTGCAGCTCGGTCGGGATGCGATCGGTGCGGAGTCCGAAGAGCGAGTCGACGGTCGCGTTCTCGGCCGGCGCGCCGTTGAAGCGCGCGGCTTCGAGCCGGGCGCCGTAGGTGAGCTGCAACCCGCCGCGCGTCCGCCAGATGTCGCCCAAGTACAGCGCGGCATTCCACGCCGTACCCCGGCGGTCGAGCGGGGCGAGCGTGCGCGTGAACGTAGATGGGCTGTCGGCCGCGAGCGCGGCCAGCGACGGGTACGTAAACGTGCCGAGCTGGTTGATGTTCTGGTTCTCGTCGATCTCGGTGCCGTTCAGATACGCGCCGAGCTTGAGGCGATGCGCGGCGCCCCCGGGCAGCCAGGAGAACTCGTCGGTGATCTCGATCGAGCGATTGTCCGAGTGCTGGG
>QHUC01000244.1 GCA_003221045.1 Gemmatimonadota bacterium
GGAAGCCGTTCATCTCCCCCAGCCGCGAGATCGTCTGTCGCGTCCAGCTATAGACGTGCCCCCACTTGTCGGGCACGTGAAAGAGATTCCAGATGATCTCCTTCACGTGGTAGGGATTCGGCACCGACACGACCCACAGACCGCCGGGGCGAAGTACGCGGTGGATCTCGCCGGCGGTGTTGTAAGCCGTCGGGGTATGCTCGAGGACCTCGATCATGAACACGTAGTCGAACGACGCGTCGGGGAACGGCAGCCCGGACGTGATGTCGTGGATCAGGATGTCCGGGCCGGCAAACTCGGGGGCGATGTCGAGGCCCTGGTACTTGATGTCGGGCGGCAGGTAGTGTCGGAGGTCGCCGTCGCGAGAGCCGATGTCGAGCACCGCGCTCCCAGAGCGAACCTGTGCGAGCTTCGTCGCCTTGCGGTACCGCATCCGCTCTTCGCCGGCGTTGCGCCAGTGGTAGCGGGCACTGTAGAACTGCGCGAGCTCCGGGGAGGAGGGTGCGATCCTGGCGCACATCGGCCGGTGGTTTGCCTCAGCGTGAACGAATGGTGTTGGGACCAGACTACCAAGCAGCCCGAAAGATACGACTGCCGAAAACCCGCGGAAAGGCCGCGGCGCCGAGGGGGTTTGCCCTGGTTCAACCGGCCGCTATAGTACGGGCCTGATGCGCATCCTTCACGTCGTCACGGCGTTTCCGCGCTTCCCGAACGACATCATCGCACCTTGGCTCGTGGAGCTGCTCAAGCGGTTCCAGGCCGCGGGCCACGAGGTCGAAGTGTTTGCACCGGCGTACCGGGGCGGCGGGAATCGCGAAGTCGACGGCATACCGCTGCATCGTTTCCGTTATTTCCCCGCCCGATGGGAAGACCTGACGCACGACCAGGGGACACCGGACCGCGTCCGCCGCTCGCTGCGCTATAAGATCATGCCACTCTTCTACGCCGTCGGTGGAATGCTCGCGATATGGCGGCTGTGCCGGCGACGGTCGTATGACATCGTCCACGTTCATTGGCCCGTGCCGCACGCGCTGTTCGGATGGGCCGCGCGGAGGGCGTGCGGCGCGGCGATGGTCACGTTGTGGTATGGCGTGGAGCTGCGCTGGGTGAAGAGTCGCCTGCCCTGGCTCAAGGCGTTTCTCCGGTGGGCGCTCAAGACATCCGACCAGGTGGTAGCGATCTCGTCCGCGACCGCCCGGGAGATTGCCGAGCTCGGACACAAGCCGGTACGGGTGATACCGTATGCCGTGGGATTCGCCGCGGCCCCTCCCCCGGCCGACCTTCCAACCCGGCGCGGCCCGGCAGCGGGTGAGCCGTTCGTCGTGCTGTTCGTCGGCAACCTGATCGAGCGTAAGGGGGTGCGCTACCTCATCGACGCGGTGCACCGCCTCTCGCGTCGGGTGCCGACGCGGCTATTGATCCTCGGCAAAGGAGAAGGAGTCGAGCGGTCCCGACTCGAGGAGCAGGTGAAAAGCCTGGGGCTGGAGGATCGCGTCGAGATGCCGGGACGCGTCCCCGAGCCGGAGTTGCACCGGGCTTTCGCGCGCGCCCACGTGCTCGTCCTGCCGTCAATCGTGGACGCGCGGGGCGACACGGAAGGCCTCGGCGTCGTCCTCCTGGAAGCGATGAGCTATCGCCTTCCGGTGATCGCGAGCAACGTCGGCGGCATCACGGACATCGTCGCCGACGGGAAGACGGGCCTGCTGGTGCCGCCAGCGGACCCCGCGGCGCTCGCCGGCGCGCTCGAACGGCTGGCGACGGACACAGCGCTCGCCGAGCAGCTCGCCGAAGCGGGGCGTCAATACGTCGAGGAGCATTTCAGCTGGCCCGCGATCCTCGAGGAATGGCAGTCGTGCTACGCCGCGGCAGTGGCGGCGGGGGGAAAAGGACGCGTGGGCAGCGGCGCGCGCGCGGCGGTCAGCGGTTGACGGTCGCGATCACTCGGTGGCCGGGATCTTCCAGGGCGAGCGGCTGCGCCGCCGTCGGGGGCACGCCGGCGTGAGCCTCCAAACGTCCATCGGGTGAGAGGCGCCGCACGCGCAGGCTCCGGCGTGCCGCGCGCCACTCGACCATCGTACGCAACGGTCCGAGAAACGGGTCCTGCGCCACGATGCGGCTCAGCAGGGAGCGAAAGCCCTCAGGCGCGCCTGGGTACCCGAGCGGCGGGCTCAGGTTGGGGTGCCACACGCCTACCCACAGGCCCTCGACCTGGCGGCACGCCTCGGCCAGCGCGGCGCCGTCGGCGACCCAGGCGGCCGGGTCCTCCACACCCGCGTACTTGCTCAACGTGCGATCCATCCAGCAAAAGGGCGCCTCGTCGAGGCCGATCGACCGCTCGGTCGACGCGTCCCAGAGCGGCATCACATCGGCCACTCCCGCCCGGAAGCCGTTGCGATCGAAGAATCCGCACGTCGAATCGTACCGGAAGCCGGCGGCGGTCATGCCCTGGCGGGTGGCGCCGGCGCGCATGCGGAGAAAGTGCTGCCGCACGCCGGGCACCGGCTGGCCGATCAGGCGTTCGAGCCGCCCGCGTTGCTCTTGAAAAAGCTGTGGCCGATCCGCGGTCGCAAAGCTGCCGTGGAGGCCGACCTCAGAGCCTCGCTCGGTGAGCGCATGCAATATCGCTTGCGTCGCTCGGGACTCGGGTCGGTACGTGAGATCTCCCGCGCGCATGGTGGCGAGCGTGGGCGTGCCGCAAAGGACGAACCAGGTGGAAACGATGCCGTGGGCACGCTCGTCGTCCAGCACGCGGCGCACCGCGCGGGCGACCGGATCACGTCCGATTGCCGACATGGCGGCAAGCGCCGTACGCCCGAGGCGTCGCACCTCTCCTTTTCGAGCGAGCTCGGCGACGCGGAGGAGCGTGAAAACCGGCCA
>QHUC01000245.1 GCA_003221045.1 Gemmatimonadota bacterium
CTTGATGCGGACTCAGATTTCACGTTGAAATCGATGGGTAATTGAATTCAACACGGACGGCGCGGAGGTTAATCGCGCCGGCCCGGGCCGAGCTCCGCTAGCCCTCGTCGCGCGTCCGCCACCACCTCCGAGTCCGCGGCCACGCGGGTGCCGAACGACACCGCGTGCTCGAAGTCCGCGCGCGCATCCGCCTGCCGCTGCATGAGCCGATACGCCACGCCTCGGCGGAGGTACACGCGGGCGCTGTCCTTGGCGTGCGGGAGGGCCGCATCGAAGCTCGCCACCGCTGGCGCGAAGGCTTGCGTCGCCAGGTAGGCGTTGCCGAGCAGGAATTGGGCGTTGGCATCGTTGGGATCGACGTCGACCGCCGTGCGGAGCGGCGTGATCGCTTCGACGGCGCGCCCCGCGCGAAGGTACGCGAGCCCGACGTTCGCATGACCGTACGACCGACGGGGCGCGAGCCCAGCGGTTCTCTTGAAGAGGACGATGGCCGAATCGAGCTGATCGTTCCTCAAGTAGGCGATGCCGAGCTCGTTCGCGAACGCCGTGTTGAGCGAATCGAGCCTGCTCGCCGTACGCAGGGAGGCGATGGCCTGGTCGAAACGACGCACCTCCAACAACGCCGCCCCGAGGGAATAGTGCGCCCGCGCTTCCGCGAGCCACCGGGTCACGACGTGCTGGAGTGCTTGGATGGCCGCCTCCGTTTGCCCGTCATCGAGCAGCTTCAAGGCGGCCCCGAACTCGGCGACCGGGGCGCGCGCGCGCCAGACGAACGTCCCGCGGAAGGCCAGCAGGACGGCGGCGACTCCGAAGGTGGCCACGGTACGACGCTGCGGCCGCGGCTCTCCCTGGGCAACCGGTAAGGGCACGAAGGCGGCGAGCGAGAGCCCCGTGAGCAGTCCTCCGACGTGGGCGCCGTTGTCGATGCCGGCGTGCGTGAACCCGTAGAACAGATTGTAGAGCACGAACGACCCGATGCCTGCCAAGTCCCGGCGCAGGACCAACGCGGTCGCCGGCAGCTTGCGGACATATTGCAGGGTCACAAGCGCGCCGGCGGCGCCAAAAATCGCCCCGGACGCCCCCACCGACACCTGCAGCGGATTGATCAGGAGACTCAGGAGATTTCCGCCGATCCCACTCAGCAAGTACAAGAGCGTGAAGGCGACGGAGCCGAGCAGCCGCTCCGTCAGGCGCCCGAGGACCCAGAGCGCCCATGCGTTGAACGCCAGGTGGAGGAAGCCGGCGTGGAGGAACATGGACGTGAGCAGACGCCAGGACTGCCCGCGCAGCGCGAGCGGGCCGAAGTCCGCTCCCCAGGCCAGCAACGCGTCCGTGGTCGGGTCGCTGAACGAGACGCCGTTCGCGACCATCGCGACGTAGATGACGACGATCAGGCCGACGAGGATCGGCGTGACCCGCAGGGGTTGCAGCGAGACTTCGGTCGCCAGGCAGCGCGGACAGAGCGGCCCTGCGTCTTCGCAGAGCTGGAAAAAGTGGGTCCCGCACTTCGCGCAGGTGGCCATGGTCGCCGCGGGGGTCTATAGTAGCACTCCGCCGGGGCGGTTTCGAGCCGCAGGAAAGGGCCTAGCAGCCCGGCGAGCCGGACCGTCGATACCCCGCCCGCTTCGCGTCCTCTTCAGTGCGGAAGTACACGCGATTCTCAGGCACCAGCCGGTTGGCGTTGCCGCAGCCGCGCCGGTAGTACACCTCCCCACGCGAGGAGGCGACCCAGGGCATGCCCTCACCCGGCTCGGCGCGCGCCGTGTATCCGGCGGCGCGGACTCCGCCGCGGCTGCTGGTACGTACGCCGGCCGCTCGACGTGACAGGTCTTGTTGTCGGCGATGCATGTGCGGCCGCAAGGCTTGCCCTTCACGCATTGCGTCTGCGCCGCGGCCACAGCTGGGAGGACAAGCAGGCCAACGATTAGGACCAGACGCTTCATTGAGGCCCTCTTACTCATCAAGTACAGGGCCCCGGGCAAGACCGCCCGGGGCCCGTACAACTGTGCGCTTCAGCTCACACTATGGCGTGACATTGCCGAAGTCGATGAACATCGCACCGCCACCCGCGCTGAGCGTGAAGGCGTAACCAAACCCGTTCGGGCACGTGGCCCCGCCCTGAGGACTCGGCGGGAAGGTCTGGTGCCAATTGGTCTGGATCTGCTCACAAACCGTGTAGCTGCCGATCGGCAGACCTGTGAAGGCGTAATTCCCTGACCCATCCGACACCGCCACTGCGCTCACCGCACCGGTGAGAACGACGCACCAGTTCGCGAGACCCGAGAAACTGGGTGCAACGTTCTCGAACACCTGCCCTTGGATGCTGGCGGTCCCCGTGGCTGCCGGCGCCTGGGCACACGATGTGGGCGGCGGCGGTGGAGGCGGCGGGGGCGGCGGAGGTGGAGGCGGTGGGTCCTGAGCCACGCACAGCCCCTTGTGGGCCGTCGCCGTCCCCTTGGCCGAAC
>QHUC01000109.1:0-6925 GCA_003221045.1 Gemmatimonadota bacterium
TCAGCCGCTGTGGCCGGCGGCCGCCCGGCGGGGGGTCCGCGAACACGCCGATCACGTCTGCAGCCGTGGAGGTGGGCTCGGGGGGGGGGAGCGAGAGGGGGACGGAGGGAGGCACGTGCTCCAGCACGAACACCAGGCCCGTGGCACGCTCGGCAACCGAGGCGGTGAGCGTGGACCACCCGGCGTCGGCCGGTTGGGGGCGTTGGGCGACAACCAGCGGGCAAGCAGCCGGGTCGAAGCTCGCGCCCCCCACCAGCGGGGCTCGCAGCGCGTCGGCCAGGGTGCGCCACACCGGCAGTGCCGGGCCCAGGGTCACCACCTGCCCGAACCGCCAGCCCGAATCGCGGGCCAGGTCGAGGAACGCGGCAGCGAGCGCGGCGTCGTCCGGTGGGGGGACGTCGGTCCCCTCTTGCGACGCCAGCACCACGGTGCCCGTCTCGGCGAACCACCGCTCGGCCGACGTGAGCTCGTCCGGACGGCGCGGTGCGTAGAACGCGTAGCGTTGCGTCACCCCGATTTCGCGCTCCGCCGCGGCGCGCTGCTCGGCGTGCTCCGCCGCCTGGGCCGCGCCTTCGTAGGCGACCTCGGCGGCCTGATAGCGACCGGCGTCCCGCAGGATGCGCCCCCGCAATCGGAGCGTCTCGGTGTGCGGCTCGAGCCCGAAGGCACGATCGAGGGCGAGGAGCGCGCGATTCCGATCGCCGAGGCGGAACGCCGCGTACCCGAGCTCGTGCCAGACCAGGGCGAGATCGGGGTCGGAGTCGACCGCCTGCTCGAGGGTGCCGAGCGCCTCGCGGTACCGCTCGAGCTCGATGAGCGCGGCTCCCTTGAGCGCCAGTGAGAACGCGGAGTCCCCGAACTGGGCCCGCGCGCCCTCCGCGAGACGGAGCGCGTCGTCTTTCCGTCCCTGGCGGCGCAACAACTCGAAGCACTCGGCCCATCCGGGTTTCAGGTCGGGGTGCTCGGCGAGGAGGTCGCGATAGGCCTTTTCCGCGTCGGCGACCCGGCCTTCGCGGGCCAGGTATCGCGCGCGGGCCATCGCGCGCTCGCTCGGTGCGTCTGGAAACAGATCGTACGACGCGGTCGTCCGCATGGCGTGAGCACATCGCACAACGCCGACTGCCGCGCCGCGGCGGAGTGGGTCGCTGGGGAGCTCCGACGACTCGGCTGTCGCGAGGTGGAGTTCCTCGCGAGCGGCACGCATCCGGTCGTGTGGGGCGTGGGGCCGGATGTGCCCGGTGCGCCGACGCTCCTCGTCTACGGGCATTACGACGTCCAGCCGCCCGACCCGCTCGACCAATGGACGACGCCCCCGTTCGATCCCACGGTGCGGGACGGTCAGCTGTTCGCGCGCGGGGCGGCGGACGACAAGGGACAGGTGTTCTGCCTCCTCAAGGCGATCGAGGCGGGTGGCGGGGGGGGCCGGGGGAGCCCGCTCGTGAACTTCCGCTTCCTGATCGAAGGTGAGGAAGAGTTCGGCAGCCGCGTCCTGTTCGAGCTGCTGCGACGCGAGCCGGAGCGCACGCGTGCGGATGCCGTGCTCATCGCGGACATGGCCTACATCGCGCCCCGCTGGCCGGCGGTCTACACCACGCTGCGGGGCCTGTGTTACGCGGAAATCACCGTCCGCACGGCCAAGACCGACCTTCACTCCGGAGAATTCGGCGGGGCTGCGCCGAACGCCCACGAGGAGCTCGCGCGGCTGCTCGGCCGCCTCAAGACGCCCGACGGGAAAATCCACGTCCCGGGTCTGTACGCATCCGTCAAGCGGCCGTCCAAGCGTGAGCTCGCCACCTGGAAGCGCCTGCCGTTCAAGGAGGGCGAGTTCCTCAGGCATCGCGTCCAGGCGAAGGCGCTGACGGGGCTCAAGACTCACTCGGTCCTGGAGCGCCTCTGGGCGCTCCCGACGTTCGAGATCCACGGCATCATGGGAGGCTTCACGGGAGACGGCGCCAAGACGGTGATCCCGGCCGAAGCCAGGGCGAAAGTGAGTCTCCGTCTCGTGCCCGATCAGAAGCTCAAGACCGTGGAGCGTCAACTCACCGCCGCGGTCAAGCGCCTGGCGCCCGCGTACGTGCAGGCGAGCGTCACGTTCCTCCACGGCGCCGATCCCGCCACCGTGGAGGTGACGCATCCCGCCTTCGGTTTGCTCGACCAGGCGTTCCGTGAGGTGGTGGGGCGGGGGACGGTGCCCGCACGTGCTGGGGGCTCCATCCCGGTCGTGCCGGCGCTCGGCAAGAGCGGTGCCCCGGTCATTCTCACGGGAATCGGTCTTCCCGACGACCGGCTGCATGCCCCGAATGAAAAGCTGGACTTGAAACAGCTGTGGGACGGTATCAAGGTCTTTCGGCGATTTTACGAACTGCTGGGAGAGAAAGGCGTGTGAGGAGAGGCGTGGAGGGACAACGTGGAGGAGAGACGTAGAGAAACAGCGTAGCGTACGCATTTCCTCCACGGTTCTTCTCCACGTCGTTTTTATACGGTTTTTTTGCTCAGGTTTCGCAGTTTATTAATGTCGTGCTGGCTCAGCCCGCGTCCGCCGTAGCGCTCTTCCTTCCAAGGGTCGCCGTGCATGTGGTACCCGTTCTGCTCCCAGAAGCCGGGCACGTCCGCATCGAGGAGCATCAGGCCCCGAACCCACTTGGCGCTTTTCCAGAAATACAGGTGCGGCACCAGCAGCCGCGCCGGCCAACCATGCTCCGGCGTCAGCCATTCCCCGCTCCACTTGAGCGCCACGAGGTTGTCGGGCCGATCGAGGTCTGAGAGCGGGAGGTTCGTGGTGAATCCCTGCTCGGCGGACACGAGGCAGAACTTCGCCTCGGGTTGGACGCCGCCTCGCTGCAGTAACAGCTGCACTGGCACGCCCTCGAAAACGTTGTCGAATCGGCTCCACCGGGTCACGCAGTGTACGTCGCACTGGACCGACTTGCGGGGCAGCTGCAGCAGCTCGTCGTAGGTGAGCGTGAAGGGCCGGTCCACGAGCCCCGAGACCTCGAACGTCCACGTACCCGTATCGACGCGGGGGACGTCACCGTAATGCAGGACGGGCCACTTGATCGTCACCACCTGGCCGGGTGGCAACCGGTCTTCAGGCACCGGGATGCGACGCCGCAGCTCCTCGAGAAACTTCGTCATGGACCGTCGCCTCGACGCCGAAGGCTGTTTCGAACCCGTGAATCACGGAGGTGAGTGCAGCGTTCCAAAGGTCCCTCTCCCCTCTCCCCTCTCCCATTTCTCGTTGGACCGACGTCATCTCGACTCCCGGAATTCCACACGGAACGATGCGCTCGAACTGGGCGAGGTCGGTCGTGACGTTCAGCGCGAACCCGTGCCACGTCACCCACTGCTTCACGTGAATCCCGATGCTGGCGATCTTGCGCCCCCCCCCCCGCGTCCAGACACCCGTGTAGGGCGGGTTCCGACCAGCGGGAATCCCGATCTCGGCCAGCGCGGTCACGAGCGCCTCCTCGAGCGTCCGGAGGTACCAATGGAGGTCGGGCTTGTGGCCGGTGAGGTCGAGGATCGGATAGCCGACGAGCTGCCCCGGTCCGTGGAACGTAACGTCACCCCCGCGCTCGATCTCGAACACGTCGAGGCCGACGGGACTCAGCAGGTGCGCGGCGCGGGAGTTGCGACCCAGCGTCACCACGGGCGGGTGCTCGAGCAGGAGAAGCAGGTCGTTCGCCAGCTGGCGATCGATCCTGGCCTGGGCCAGGGAGCGCTGCCACGCGAGCCCCTCCGCGTAGGGAACGAGTCCGGCCCGCACCACTTCGAGAACGCGTGTGGTCACACGCCGCTCCCCGTGCCCTGTCGTTCATCTTCCACGCCCGAGCCGGCGATGGCCCATCGGCTCGCCGTCACCCCGACCGCGAGGCTCAGCGCTCCCCACACGAGCAACCCGGGCAGCATGAGGAACCGATCTGTGACGGCGGCTAGAAATCCCACCAGCAACGCTCCCACGGCGGCGAGGACTCCGATCACACCCCGTTGCCACAGGTTCTCGAGCGCCTGGCTGCGGCGCCAACCGAACAGGCCGGCGACGGCGACGCCCGCCAGCAGCCCGGCGAGGAGGGGGTCGGCGGCGGCCTCCCGGTAGCGCTCGGGGTCCAGCCTGCCCTGGAGCAGCTTCACAAAAATCTGCGCGAGCGTGATGGTCGCTCCGCCGAGTCCCGTCCCGGCGGCGAGCGCGCCGATGCCGATGGCTAAGGGGTCTTTCTGTCCCGCACTCACATGTCGATCGCGCGTCCGAGGGAATCGAGCGCCGCCTGCGCCACCGCCTCCGACATGGTGGGATGCGCGTAAATCGCCAGCTCGACCTCTTCCACAGTGTATTCGTTCGCCCGCGCCACGGCTAGCTCGTGAATGAGCTCCGATGCATGCTCGCCCACGATGTGCGCGCCCAGAATCTCGCCATATTTCTTGTCGCGCAGAATCTTCACGAACCCCTCGGTCTCGCCGGTCCCACGGGCGCGCCCGTTCGCCGAGAACGGGAAGCGCCCCACGACGTAGTCGAGCTTCCGCTCCTTGCACTGATCCTCGGTGAGCCCGATGCTGGCGACTTCGGGGTGGCAGTACGTCACGCTCGGGACGTTGTCGTACTTGATCGGCTGCGGCTTCTTGCCAGCGAGGAGCTCGGTGACGTACACGCCCTCCCGGCTCCCCTTGTGCGCTAGCATCGGGGGCCCGGCCACGTCGCCGATCGCGTAGTAGCCCGGGGCGGTCGTCTGCAGGTTCTGATCGACCTTGATAAAGCCGCGGTCGGTCACCTGGACGCCGCACTCGGCCAGCCCGATGGCTTCCGTGTTGACCGCACGTCCCGCCGCCATCAGCACGGCCGCGACCTCGAACTTCTGGGTCGCGCCGCCGGCCTCGATCTCGAGCGTCACCTTGTCCTTCCCGGGCGTTCCCTTCTTCACCTTGGCGCCCGGGATCACCTCGATGCCCCGCTTCTTATAGCTCTTCGTGAGCGTGTCGGATGCCTCGACGTCTTCCAGCGGGAGGATGCGCGAGAGGGCTTCGATCAGGGTGACCTTCGTCCCGAAGGCATGGAAGATGTCGGCGAACTCCATGCCCACGGCGCCGGCGCCGATGATCGCGAGGGATCCGGGAGCCTTTTCGAGGAACAACGCTTCGTCGGAGGAGATCACGGTGGTCTTGTTGATCTCGAGCCCGATCTGTGGCACTTGTTCTTCTTCATCAGGAACTCGACACCCTTCGAGTTCTGGTCGCTCACCCGGCGCGAGCGCTGCATGGCGACTCCGTAATCGGTCTTTACGGTCCCAGCGTCGACCCCGAAGTCCTTGGCCTCGCGGAGCAGTCTCGCGATGTAGGCCGAGTGGAGGAGGGCCTTGGTGGGAATGCAGCCGATGTTGACGCACACACCCCCGAGCTTCTCCTTTTCGATCAGTGCGGTGCTCATGCCGAGCTGGGCGGACCGGATGGCGGCGACGTAGCCCGCGGGGCCGCCGCCGAGAACGATTACGTCGAACGTGTTAGGCACAAGAGCTCCTCACAAGAGCATCGCCAGCGGGTTCTCCAGCATCTGTTTGAGTGTCTTCAAGAATGCGGCTCCTGTAGCGCCGTCGATGACCCGGTGGTCGCAGCTCATCGTGATCCGCACCCGACGCCGCGGCGCCAGCTGGCCGTCCATGACCACCGGTCTCTGAACAATGGATCCGATCGCGAGGATCCCCACCTCCGGGGGGTTGATGACGGCCGTGAACTGGTCGATCTCGAACATCCCAAGGTTCGAAACGGAGAACGTCGATCCGGTGTATTCGGCCGGCTGGAGCCGGCGGCTGCGGGCCTTCTCGGCGAGCTCCTTCGCCTCCCGCCCGATGAGAGCAAGCGATTTGCGATCCGCGTTCCAGATCACGGGAGTGATGAGCCCGTCCTCGATGGCCACCGCCATGCCGATGTGCACCTCGTTCCAGTAGCGGATGTGGCCCTCCTGGAACCAAGCGTTGCACGCACGGTGCTTCACGAGCGCCAGCGCCGTCGCCTTGATGATGACGTCGTTGAAGGAAACCTTCCCCTGATCGCCGAGCTGCTTATTGAGGGCATCCCGGGCTTCCGCCGCGCGCTCCATGTCCACTTCGGTGGTGAGGAAGAAGTGGGGGATCGGACCGAGGGATGTGACCAGCCGTTTCGCGATGGTCTTGCGGATCTGGGTGAGAGGGACGTCATCGTATGCCGGCCCTTCCGAGACGATCTCCTGGGAGCGGGGAGCGGGGAGCGGTACCTCCCGCTGCGGGGTGGGCTGACCGGCAGTCGGACGAGCCTCCACCTGCACGCCTCGCCTCGCCGTTTCGAGGTCGCGCTTGGTAACCCGACCCCCCGGCCCCGTCCCGGTTACCAGCTTTAGGTCGACCCCAGCCTCTTTCGCGATCCGTCTCGCCAGCGGGGAGGCCTTCACTCGGGTAGCGTCGGCCGGCGTCGCGACGGAGGGTACCGCTCCCCGCTCCCCGCTCCCGTCCCCGGGGGCCGGTCCCCGCTGCCCGCTCACCGCGCCAGGCGGTGCTGCAGGTCGGGGCGCCGCGGCTGGGGCAGCGCCGACCGTCTCCCCCGGCGCCGCGATGACCGCCACCACGTTGCCGACCGGGATTGTCTGTCCCTCGGTGGCACTCACCTGGCGCAGCACGCCGTCCGCCCGCGCGACCAGGTCCATGACGGCCTTGTCGGTCTCGACCTCGGCCAGGGTGTCGCCGGTCTTCACGGCGTCGCCCTCCCGTTTGTGCCATTTCACCACGCGTCCCTCCTCCATCGTCGGGGAGAGCGCTTCCATGTAGACGTTGGTGGCCACGGGGAAGGGGGGAGGTCAGTCGAGGTAGAGCACGCGACGCGCGGCGGCCACCACGCGCTCGGCGCTCGGCTTGGCCAGACGCTCGAGCTGCTTGTTGTACGGCATCGGGACGTCCGCCTGTGT
>QHUC01000109.1:6966-25132 GCA_003221045.1 Gemmatimonadota bacterium
AGCACCTCGGCCGACACCCCCTCGTGCTCCGCAAGCTGCTCGGCGGCCTTGAGCGCGAGGTTCACGGTCTTCGAGTGACACACGATGGTGACGTCACGGCCCGCACGCTTCACGTCGGCCCGACCGATGGGGACGACGTGCTCGCCGTCCGGGACGTCTCCCTTCACGTTGTAGAGCATCTCTCCTTCGAGCACGATGACGGGGTTGTTATCCCGGATCGCCGATTTGAGCAGACCCTTGGCATCCGCCGGCGTCGCGGGTGCCACCACTTTCAGACCCGGTATGTGAGCCAGCCACGATTCCCAGGCCTGGGAGTGTTGCGCCGCGAGCTGGAGCGCGGCGCCGTTCGGCCCCCGGAACACGATCGGGACGGGAATCTGGCCGCCCGACTCGTACAGGATCTTCGCGGCCGAGTTGACGATCTGATCGAGCGCGAGGACGGCAAAGTTCCAGGTCATGAACTCGACCACCGGGCGCAGGCCCGCCATGGCGGCCCCCACGCCAAGGCCCGCGAAGCCCAGCTCCGCGATGGGCGTGTCCACCACCCGCGTCGGCCCGAACTCCTCGAGCAGACCGCGGCTGACCTTGTAGGCGCCCTGATAGACGCCGACTTCCTCGCCGATGAGGAACACGTCCGGGTCCCGCTGCATCTCTTCGCGCAGCGCCTGATTGAGCGCGTCGCGGTAGGTGAGCGTGGCCATCAGTCGACGAGCACGTGGGTCGTGAGCTCGGCCGGATCGGGGTCCGGGCTTTCGTCCGCGAAGCGGACCGCTTCGTCCACTTCCGCCCGGATTTCGGCGTCCATCGCATCGAGGCCGGCCTGATCGAGCACGCCCTCGTCCTTGAGCTTCATGGCGAGCTGGCTGATCGGGTCGCGCTTGCGTTGCTCCTCGACCTCTTCTTTCGTGCGATACACCCCGTGCAGCGGGTCGGACATCGAGTGACCCATGTAGCGATACGTCCGGACCTCGAGCAGGGTCGGGTGCCCGCGCTTGCGAGCCCGTTCCACCGCCCGGCGCGTCGCGTCGTTCACCGCCACTGCATCCATGCCGTCCACCAGCTCGGCGGCCATGTCGTAGCTGCACGCGTGCTCCACCACGTCCGTGACGGCCGCGACCCGCTCGAAGGCCGTCCCCATCCCGTAGCGGTTGTTCTCGCAGCAGAAGATGACCGGGAGCTTGTAGACCGAGGCCATGTTGAGCGTCTCGTGGAAGGCACCGATATTGACTGCCGCCTCCCCGAAAAAGCAGATGCAAACCTGATCACCACCTCGATAGCGGATCGCGAACCCCAGGCCCGCGGCGAGGGGTAAGTGGCCACCGACGATGCTGTGGCCTCCCATGAACCGCTTGTCCGCGTCGAACAGGTGCATCGATCCGCCCTTGCCCTTCGAGCACCCGGTCGCCTTGCCGAACAGCTCGGCCATTACGGCGTTCGCCGGAACACCTCGCACGAGCGCCTGGCCGTGCTCTCGATATGAGGAAATCACGTAATCGTCGTCACGCAACGCAGCGAGCGAGCCGACTGCGACGGCTTCCTGGCCGATGTAGAGATGACAGAACCCCCCGATCTTACCCAACGCATACGCTTCGGCGGCCTTCTCCTCGAACCGGCGAATGAGGAGCATCTGGCGCAGCATCCGTCGCTCCACGTCCGAAGAAGCGCTTCGATTGGCGGGTTGAGCGGTCGCGGTGGCCATGACGGTCGGCGGGGGCAAGCTACCGGGACGCGGTCGCGCGCTCGACCTGCTCCCACGCGTGATAGCTCGACCGTACGAGCGGGCCCGCCTCCACGTGGCGATAACCCATCGCCATGCCGAGGCGTCGCAGCTCGGCGAACTCGTCGGGCCGGTAGTAGCGCGCGATGGGGAGGTGTTGACTCGAGGGTCGGAGATACTGGCCGAGGGTCAGGATATCCACGCCCTGACTCCGGAGATCGCGCATGGCCAGCAGCCAGGGCGCGCGGATACCGCCCGCCGGGCCGGGCCAGCCGGTACAGACGCTCGACCGTTTCGAGATTGTGGTTCAGGATATCAGGTTTGGCGTCGACTACGATCGCGAGTGCTTGCTCGCTGCCCTTGAAGTCGGGGATGAGCACCTCCACCGACGTGCCGGGCGTACGGCGTCGGATCTCGGCGATCGCCACCGCGAACATCTCGGCGCCACCGTTCGGCAGGTCGTCGCGGTCCACGCTGGTGATCACCACGTGCCGCAACCCCATACGCTCCACGGCTGTCGCGAGGCGCACCGGCTCACCGCGGTCGAGGGCGGCCGGGGTCCCGTGGGCGACCGCGCAATACGTACAGTTCCGGGTGCAGACGTCGCCCAGGATCATGAAGGTGGCGGCGCGGTGCTCCCAGCACTCGCCGATGTTGGGGCAATGCGCCTCCTCGCACACCGTGTGGAGCTCGAGATCCCGCATCAGGTGCTTGAGCTCTGCGTAGTTCGGTCCCCCGGGAGCCGGCACCTTGAGCCATGGGGGTTTACGCGTCGCGAGCTGGGTGAGCGTTGTAGCCATGAGGATTCGGAAGATAGCGGAGCCCGAGGGGCGGCAAAAGACCAAATTTCAACTGGACGGTTGATCGCCTTCCGGGCGCTTTTTCAGGCGCCGCAGCTCCTCTTCCAGTTCCGTCGTCGTGGATAGCTGCCCGTCCGCGATATCCGCGAGCTCCTCTGCGTCCCGCCATTGGCGTTCCAGCTCCGTGACTTCCGCGCGCTCGTCCACGGCCATCTCGAGCGCCAGGCGCCGTTCGGGCGCCAGGCTGCGTAGGGTAAGCTCGCGGCGCGCGACGTCTCGGATCAACTGGTCTGGTCCGCCTGCTCCCTCGACCAGGCGGGCCGCGTCCTCCACGCGTTGGCGGCCGGCGCGCGCGAGTGCCAGGTACGTCAGCCCCTGGCGCAACGCGTTATGCGCATCGCGTCCGACCAGCATCGCCCCTTCGGCGTGGCAGTTCGGGCAGCTCAAGATCAGCGCGACGTCCCCTTGGGCCTGCCCGACGACGCGCGCGTAGGCGACGTGGCGGGCGCGGAGCTGGAGCACGGTGCCGCAGCGCTCGCAGATCGGTGGCTCCGCGACGCCGACCGAGCGTCGACCCACGATTCTCGTATAGAGCCACTGCGCCCCGCGCGGGATGTTCCAGACGAAGACGCCGAACGAGCCGCCGGCGGTCACGTTCACAGCCACCGCGAGGCCGACGGCGGCCACGGTGACCGGCAACACGAACTTGAGCTGTTCCCGACGGCGCGCTTTGAGTCGCTCGCCGTACCGCCACGTGGCGAACTCCAACCGCCGCGGCTTCTCGACTCGCACGAAGTCGTAGTGCTGCCAGCGGATCAGCGCGACCTGCTCAGTGGCGGCGGCCACTCGGCCTCGAGCGGCGGCGCGGGCGAGCGCCTCGATTTTTTCGAGGCGATCATCGAGCGGCGCGAGGTTCCAGCGAGAGCACTTCGGGCAGACCACCCACAAGCGCGCCTTCCACTCGTCGAAGGCGAGCCGCTGGCCAACACCGAGGCCAGAGGGTCCGCCGTCGCCGGGAAGCTTTCCGTTACAGAACGCGCAGGTGCGGTACATGAACATCCTGGGAGCAGGGAGGGGCTCCCCGCTCCCGCTCGTTATTGGAATCTATTCACGCTCAGTGATGTGATGTCGATATCCGGCGCGCCACCGGCGAGCAGTTCAACAATGATATCGCCGGTCAGTGCGGCCAGGAGGATGCCGTTCCGTCCGTGCCCCGTCGCGTACCAGAGTCGCTCCACCTCCGGGTCGCGCCCCAAGATCGGGCGGCCGTCGGGAGTAGCAGGACGGAGTCCCGCCCACATGCGCTGTACGGGCTGAGTGATCAGTGCCGGGAGCAATCGAACGGCCCCGCGGAAAATCTGGGCAAGGCCTTCGTTGGTGACGCGCGAGTCGTAGCCGGCACGCTCCATCGTGCTGCCGAGCACCGCCTCGCCACCGCGCGCGAGCACGTAGCCGCGGTCCTGGTACAGGATCGTGGGTGGGGTGCCGTCAGGCCACGCCGTCGCGGCCATCTGGCCGCGGACTGGCTCGATGGGGAGCGGGCGCGGCAGGCCGCGGATCTGCGGGGACCACGCTCCCGCGGCGACCACGACGTGCTCCACCGGCGTGGTGCCGCGAGCCGTCAGGATTCCGGCGAGGCGTCCCTGGCTCATCGCGAGGCCGTCGACCTTCTCGCCGTGCAGCGTCGCACCGAGCCGGCGGGCGTCGGCGAGGCAGGCGCGGGTGAGCGCCTCCGGATCCAGGGCTCCGTCCTCGGGCGCGTACAGGGCGCCAAGGCCGTCGGGCGCTGCTCCGGGCCAGCGCTCACCGATCTCCGCGGCGTCGAGCCAGTCGCAACGGAGGCCGGCCTGCCGCTGGCGGGCCACGTCTTCCTTCAGCCGGTCGGCCGCCGGCTCGTCGAACGCCAGGGAGGCGATCCCGGGCCGCCAGAAGCCTATGTCGATGCCGGTGGTTTCCCGGAGCGCCGGCCCGAGCGGCTCGTACAGGTCGCGGGCGCGCACGAACAAGGAAACCAGCCCGTCGTCGCCCGGCTCGATTTGCGCCGCCAGCAGTCCGGCGGAGGCGGGAGAGGCGGCGGCGGGAACGGGACCGGGCTCGAAGATGGCGACTTTCAAGCCGCGGAGCGCCGCTGCCCGGGCGCATGCCGCGCCGACCGCACCCCCGCCCACGATTGCGACTTCAACGGCCCTCACCCGCTGGCGCCCTCCTGAAACCCGCTGCTACATTCCGTCGTACGGGCCCATCGTCGGAGCTCCACGGAGGAATCTCTCATGCTTCGCAGCATCCTCGGTTTCGCGCTGTTCGCCGTGCTCGCCTGGCTCGGCCTCAAGCTGGTGTTCAGCGTGCTCGGCGGTCTGATCGCCGTCGCCATGACCGTTCTCTGGTTGGCCGCCCTCGGCTTCATCTTCTACCTGGTGCTCCGGGTGCTCAGTCCGAGCACTGCGGACAAGATCCGCGAGATGATCAAGGGCCGTCCGGCGGACGCCTAGCAGTCCCACGGCGGTATCTGCACCAGCTCGGGCGTTCCGACCGAACGGACGCCCGTCAGCGGGCGTCGAGCTCGTGGAGCACCGCCCAGGTCAAGAGCGGAATCATGATCTCGTGATGCCCCGTCAACTGTACCCCCCAGCCGCCGCCAAGCGTTGGACGCTCCACGACGTTCACCCGAGGTCGATAGTGGCGTTGCATGTCGCAGTCGCACGCCGTGAAGCCGGTAGGTTTTCCGGCGTTCAGGTTGCGCGCCACCGTGAGCGCTTTCAGAAAGACTTCGGGCATGACGACCGCGCTCCCGAGGTTCAATACGACGCCGCCCTCGTGAAGCGCGGGGAGTGACGCCGCCAGCCGCTTGAAGTCCCGGTAGCTCGTGGCGCCGAGGGCGGCGCCGTCCGCGGTGGGGTGCTGGTGGATGATATCGGCGCCGACCGTGGCGTGCACCGTCACGGGGACGCCCTGCTCGGAGGCGCCGATCAGCACCGAAACATCGGGCGCGGCGAGCAGCGGCCGGTCTCGGAGGTAATCGGTGAACGCCTGGCCCAATCCTGTGCCGCTCCGCGCCCCGTCGGCGATCGCCGCGTTCATCTCGCGACCGGTCTCCTCCGCCATGCCGAAGGTGCCGTCCGCGAGCCCGGCCGCGACATCCTCGCTCGTTCCGCCGTAAGCGGCCAGCTCGAAGTCATGGATGGCGGCGCTGCCGTTCAGGGCCAGGTGGGTGATCACGCCGCGTCGCATGAGCTGACGGAGCAGGGGTCCGACGCCGACCTTGATGACGTGCCCTCCGAGCATGACGACGACTCCGTGGCGCCCCGCGGCGCGGGCGACGCGCCGGGCCACGTCCCGAATGTCTTTCGCCGCCAGGAGGTCGGGGAGCGCGTGCCAGAACGCCGCGAAACTCCGGTCGGCGCCCGGCGGGTGTGCGAGGAGGGAAGGATCGACCCTGTTGGGGCGCTGCGCGATGGGGACCGTCTTGAGCCGGGACAGGTCCGCCTCGCGATAGTCGGTCATGGGTGCTCCGGACGAAGGTCGGAGTACTCCTTGAGCTTGAGCGTCACTTGGCCGAACGAGAAGTTGGACTGCAGCGCGATCATGACGCGCACACTATCATCCGAGAGCCACATCCGGGCATCGGCCTTCTCGGCGAAAATGCCGCCGCCATTGGGAATGCGCGGCCGCACGACGATCGTATTCCACTTTCGCCCGGCGGCCCCCACCTTCTCTCGCTTGAGCACCTCGACGATCACCGGATTGCGCTCGGGACGGAAGTAGCGGTTGAACTCGTAGCGCTTGCCGACCTCGAGCGGAACCGTGCGAATCCAGTACAGGAAAGCCGCGTCGTCGAGCGGATCGGCGACCGTCGGCATCGTGGTATCGCGCCCGGCCTCGCGGTAGAACCCCGAATCCGGGTAGATGTCGAACTTGCGCTCCCACGATTTGCCCTTTTCCTCCGTCTGATTGAGAAACCGGCGGGAGTGGAAGTCGTGACGCCCCACCCAGGATTCGAGATTCTGGTGGATGTGGTACCAGAGCGCGCCTCCGTCGATCAGGAACACGAAGTGAACCGTCTCGACGCCGCGCACGGTATCGACGCCCGCGACCTGCATGGTCGCGGTGCCCACGCTGAAGGGTCCGTAGCGAGCGCCGTAGACCAGGCGTTCGCCGACAGTGAACGGAACCGCCAAAGGCGGGGCGGGTGCCACCGTGCCGCTGGCGGTCACCGCCGCTTGCGGCGAAGGGAGGGCCGTCGAATCGCGCCGCGTCGAATCGCCGCGCGCGCTGTCCGCCTGCGCCCGCAGCGTCATGGCGACGAGGAGGAGCGCCGTCGCCGCACGGGCGGCGCGGATCACCGAGCGGGCCCGCCATGCGCTCAAGAGTTGCCGCCACGGCTGCACCCGGGAGGGTCGCTGCACCAGATCGTAGCGCGCCGTGGCCGGGACGGTATCGAGCCGCCGGGCAAACGGCGCGAGCCGCGCGACCAATTCGGCGCTCGCGCACCACCCGTCCGTCTGGAGGAACGGCGCCGCGTCGCCGCGCAGCGCCTGCCGCAGAACGATGAGCCGCAACGCGAGGTATCCCGACACGCTGTCCCGCACGCCGGCAACGCGCAGCAGCCGCGGGGCCCAGCGGCGCGCCACCCGGAGTGCCCGTGACACCCGGCCTCCCCCGCGCTCCTCGAGGAGCTCGGCGACCACGAGATCCGCGCCCGATTCGAGGCGCTTGACCAGGTCTTCCATGGCCTCCGGCGAGTGCGCGAAATCCGCGTGCAACGTGATGGCGCAGTCCCGCTTCGGGCGGTCGGTTCGCTGCAGGGCCAGGCGGAGAAGCGCCTCGAGACTCCGGGCGTAGCCGCGGCGCTCGCGGTGCGTGACGATGGTCATCGGCAGCACCTTGGCGTACGAGGCGAGTACTTCGGCCGTGTCGTCGGTCGAGGCATCGTCGAGCACCAGGAGCTGATACTCACGCGGGAAGGCCGCAAAGACCTGCCGCACTTTCCAGAGCACCAACCCGGCTGTGCGAGCTTCGTTATGCACCGGGACACAGACGTAGATCATGGCCCTGCAATCTAGACGAGCGACCGATACACAGCCAAGACACCGGCAGCCATCGTGGACGCGGTGAACTGCCGGGGAAGGGGGATAGGCGAAGGGTGTTCGAGCGCGTCGATCACCTTCTGCGCGAGTGCCGCTGCGTCGCCGACCGGAACGATCCGATCGGGCGGGAGGATTTCGGGCAGCCCCCCGGCGTCGGTGGCGACCACCGGCTTGCCCAGCGCCAGGGCGTGGAGCACGACGCTGCCCAGCCCTTCGGCTCGCGAGGACATCACGACCACGTCACTCTCATGCATCAGGGCGTCCGCCCGAACGACGTGTCCAATCAGGTGAACACGATCGACCAGGTCGAGCCGCCCGACCTCGGCCGCCAGCGCGCGCCGCTCGGGGCCCGCGCCCGCAATCAGCCAGTGCAGCTCGGGGCGGGACGTCCGCGCCGCGTGGGCCGCGCGAATGAGGGTCGCTTGGTCTTTCGACTGCTCCAGCGCGGCGACGTTGGCGACGAGCGGCGTCCCGGGCGGGAGGCCCAGGGTGGCGCGGACGTTGAGCGCCGGGGTGGCGGCGCTCCGAATCTCGTCCGGATCGATCCCGTCGTGGACAATCGCGATCTCGCCGGGCGGGACTCCGGCGGCGACGAGTGCCTCATTCACCGCCCGGGAGACGGCGATGACCGCGTCCGCGCGACGCAGCGCGCTACCAGTCCGTAACGGAAACACCACACGGCGCGTGGCTACGAAGCGAGGCGCGGCACCCGGGCCTGCCCAATTGTGGAAACGCCGCGCCCACAGCGCCATCGTCGCCGCGTGGTTGTTGTGCGCATGAATGATGTGCGGTCGCCAAGCGAGGGATTCGACGACCACCCGCCACCACGAGCGGGGGTCGAGGCCGAGCCCCCACGGGATCTCCCGCACGGCGACCCGGCGGCCGGCAGCACGTTTGGCCAGCTCGCTGCCGCGCTTGGTGAGCAGGCATTGCTCGACATCCGACGTCGCCGCCAGCTCGCGAACCAACAACCGCACTTGGTCCTGACCGCCCCGGAACTCGCGGCCCGAGTCGACGTGCAGGATGCGCACGCCTCCGCCTCAGGCCGGCTGCTTGCGGGCGTGGCCGAGCGCGGCGCGCAGCTCGGCCAGCGTGAACGGCTTGCGCAGGTACGGGCGGCCGAGCCGCTCGAGAAACTGAAGCGTGTCACCGCGTACGGTGTCGCCGGTGGCGAAGATGATGCGCTCGGCGACGCGCGGGTCCTGGCGGGCGAGTTTCGTGTACATCTCGCGTCCCGACAGGTGAGGCATGCGCAGGTCGCAGATGATCACGTCGAACGTGCCCGCCAAAGCGCGCTCGAGGGCGTACGTGCCGTCGCTCGCCACCTCGACAGTGTGGCCCCAGCTTTCGAGGGTGGCGCGCATGTAGTGCAGGATGTGCGGCTCATCATCGACGACCAGGATGCTGAGCATCGGCGCATCGGTCGCCGGCAGCGGCGGCGCCTCGGCGCGCGCGGCCTCCGGGCGCAGCGGCAGCTCCACGGTGAAGGTCGCCCCGCCGCCGGGAGGGGTCTCGAGGGTAATCCGCCCGCCGTGTTCCTTCACGATCCCCTGGGAGATCGACAGCCCGAGACCGGTGCCCGCGCCCTCCGGCTTGGTGGTGAAGAACGGCTCGAACACACGGGACGCGATCTCCTCCGGCATGCCCGGTCCGGAGTCCGTGACGCTGACCGCGACGCTTTCGTGCAGCCGCTTGGCGGTGATCCAGATCCGGCCGGACGGCGCGTCGCTCGCGATGGCCTGGCACGCGTTGTTGATGATGTTGACGAACACCTGCTTGATCTGGTTGGGGCTCACCTCGAGGTCGGGAAGACCCGGCTCCACCTCGAGTGTGGCCTCGACCTTGTGCGCCATCAGCTGGTTCCGGAGCAGCGCGAGCGTCGAGTCGAGCAGCGCCCGGACCGACAGGGGCGTGCGCTCTCCCTCCTGGCGGCGCGCGAAGGAGAGGAGATTCTTGACGATCGTCGCCGCCCGCTCCGCCTCCTCTCGGATCACCTGTAACGGCTCTGCGAGCGACGGTGGAATCTCTCCCGCCTCGGCCAGGAAGTCGCTGAATCCCACGACCGAGGCGAGCGGGTTGTTCAGGTCGTGCGCCACCCCGGCGATGAGTTGACCGATCGCCGACATTTTCTCAGACTGTATGAGTTGATCCTGGAGACGCCGCCGGTCCGTCTGATCCTCGAACACGAGGACCGCCGCGCCGGGCTCGGCCATCGGGATGACGGTGAGCCAGAGGGTCCGATCCCCCGCGCGGAGTTCGAGCGGGCTGGCGGCCGGATCGGCGATCGCGCGCGCGACGGGATCCGACCACGGAGGAGGCAGCAAGCCGATCCACGGGCGACCAGGGATGGCCGTGACCGCCGTTTGAATCAGCTCGGCGAACACGCGATTCGCCCGCCGCACCGTGCCGTGGGCATCGACGATGCAGATCGCCTGGGAGATAGCGTCCACGGTTTTCTCCCATTCGCGTTTGGCGGACGACAACAGCTCCACGAGCCGCGCGTTCTCGAGCGCGATCGCGGCCTGCGCCAGTACGGCGGACACGAGCGTCAGCTCGGCCTTGCCGAACGTTCCCGAGCGCTCGCTCGACAGGGACACCGCGCCCATGGTCCGGCCGGCGGCCACCAGCGGCGCCCCGAGCCAGGACGCCGGGGATTCTGACAGCTCCGCACCGCGCCGGCGTGCCTCCTCGCGGACATCCTTCGGGAACGCGAGCGGCCCGCGCCGCAACGCGAGTTGCAGCAGGGGGTCGTCGGTGTGGGCGGGGACCGGATGCGTGTCGTAGGTCACCGCGAGCCGGTTCGTCTCGGCGTCAAGTAGGATGACGGAAAGCCGGTCGGGCTTGAGGAGTTCGTCGAGGGCGCGCGCCACCAGCTCGATCACGGTCGCCGGCCGGAACGCACCGGCGAGCTCTTGGGCGAGCGTGGTCAGGCGCGCCAGCAACTCGGCGCCGCCGCGAGGGGTAGCAGGGCTAGAGGGAGGGGGCTTGGGCATGATCCTGGCCAACGTCCGAGGTCGCTTGCGAGGGCCGGACCTTCGGCTCGTCGCGCTCGCGCTGGCGCGCGGCGATGCCGTCCGCCGCGCGCGGTACGAGCGACTGATGCTCGAACAGGGACCCGATACGCTGCTCGACGAGCCCGGCCTGCTCGAGGCCCTGCTCGCGGTCCGCACGCTCGCGGTGCCGTCTCCCGCGCTGTTCGCCTACGTCGCGGTCCGGCACACGCTCCGCGCCGCCGGTGTGGACGATCGTGCGCTCGCCGACTACCTGGCCGCGCTCCTGCTCGAATTCGGCGACCATGACCGGCGATCCCGGGTGCGCCGGGCCGACGACGAGACCTATCATTATCTGGTCGACATGGTGGAGGACCTCGCAGGGCTGGACGACGCCGGAGAACGGGGCTTCCTGCTGCGCGTGCATCTCGGCAATTACAGCCTCTGGCTCGCCGGTCTGTTTCCCGACTACATCGCCGCCCGGCGCTCCCGGAAGGGGGGGCCCGATCTACCGTATTACGACGAGCTGGGCCGGCAGGGCTACCGACTCGCCGCGGAACACCGCCTCGCGGAGCATTTCGGCGTCGCCCCGATCTACCGCACCGCCGCCGACCGGTTCCCGACGCTGCGGGTGGCCTTCAACCGCCTGAGCGACCGGGTGTTCTTCCCGAACGTGTCCACTCCGGAAAAGATACTTCGCAATCTGTAAAGGGAGCGGGGAGCAGGGAGCGGTACCTTCCGATGCTCACCGACCATACGGTTCTCAGCGAAGGGAACCGCTCCCCGCTCCCCGCTCCCATTCATTCGTCCAGAAACCGCGTCGGCACCTTGGTCGCCGCTTCGACCAGCTGCTCCGCCGACTTCACAAAACGGACCACGATCGGCAGCGAGCCTTTGAGCGACAGCTTGCGCTGCATAATTCCCGCGATCGGTCCGAGCTCCTTGCGTAGTACCCGCTTCCAGTGCGCGTAATCCCCCGAGATCACGAAGGGCGCCTGGTCGGCCTCGCCCGGCGACACCACCTTCGCGGCGCGGCAGGACCCGCGATCGAGGTCGAGCCAGATGCCGACTGGATCGGTGATACCGATCTCGGGCTGGCGATTCACCACGAGCGCCACCGGCCCGTGTGTCCACTCGAGCGACGCCGCACGGTAGGCGTCACTCGCATTGATGGCCACCCCGTACGCCTGGACCCACTCGGGCGAGGGAAACGCCAGGCTCATGGAATCGCCTCCGCGAAGCTCGCGAATATCGCCGCATCCGGGTCGTCCTCTGGATGCCACTGAACCGCGAGCGTCCACGGCGCACTCGCGTCGCGCCGCTCGACTCCCTCGATCACCCCGTCCGGGGCCCAGGCGGTGGCCCGTAACGCCGGCGCCACGTCGCGGATCGCCTGATGATGTCGCGTATTCACCGTCGCCGTCCCCCCCCGCCCCCCCCCCCCCCCCCCCCCCCCCCCCCCCCCCGGGTGCCGCCGAGCGCGACGTTCAGGATCTGGAGGCCACGACAAATGGCGGGCAGCGGGAGGCCGCGGCGCTCGGCACCTGCGATGAGCGCGAGCTCGACTGCGTCGCGCCCCGCGTCCGTTTCCCCGAGCTTGGAGTGCGGCTCGGCCCCGTAGCGGGCGGGCTCGACATCTTCGCCGCCGCTGAGCACGAGGCCTTGCACCCGGTCGAGCACGGCGCATGCGGCGTCGGGATCGAGCAGCGGCGGCACCACAACGGGGACCAGGCCCGCGCGACTGAGCGCCTGCACGTAGGCGGTGTTCAACGCGACCCGCTCCCGCCCCTCGTCGGTGCGGCGCGTCGCGCTCACCGCGACGATCTTGGTCACCCTCGCGAGGCGGATGATCCGGGCGCCGCGGCCGGTGGCGGGGCTCCGAAGAGCGGGCAACGCGGGTTGCTCACGCTCGTCCAGTCCACGCGCACCCCGTACAGCGGGACCGCGCGGTCCCCGGCGGTCAGCTGGCCGATGCTCGGGTACCCGGTGGGCGGTCGCTGCGACTCGTAGATGAGCACGCCCTGCGCCCGCTGCGTGGAATCGTCCACGACAAGCAGTGCGTAGACGCTCGAGTCGTTCACCGAAGCCGCTGGGAATCCGGGGCCCTGGTAGTCCATCGTCAACGCGCCCCTGGCGTACGTCACCTGCACGGTGCTTTGCTGCGCCGTGCCCGCCACGCGAACCGGGAGCGAGCCCGGAAGCCCGCGCGGTGTCTCGGTGAGCACGAACGGTAGGCGCTTGAGCTGCTCTTGGATGAGTGACGGTGCGATGAGCAGCGCCATGCCGCAGGTGGGGGTGCGCGTCCGGTCGCCACCGCACGCCATCGCAACCAGCAGCGTCGCGAAGAGCGACGTCCAGCCGGAAGGCGCCGCGCGGCGAGCGATCATTGGACGGTCACCACTTCAGTGACCGTGGCCGGGTACGGGGCATCGGCGCCGATCCGTCGGAACTCGAGGCTGTCGGCGTCGGGCACGAGGGACGTGCCGAACCGCAGGGTGTCCCCGACCAGCCATGCGGCTGTGCGGGCCTTAGCCGACGCGGGCTTGTCGAGCTCGACACCGATGATGTAGCGCCCGGTGCGGCCCAGGGGGCCGCCCTCGACCTTGCTGCGCTCGGGCTCGCCGTGATAACGGCGATACAGCCGGCCGGAGATCCAGTCGCCGGGGTGCGTCTCGAGGGTGATCCGGAGATAGACGGTCGAGTCGATCGGCACGGCACGCGTCACTGGTGCCGGGCCTGATCGGAAGATGCGCGTCAGCTCCCACGTGCCCTCGAGCAGCCCGGTTTGCCGCGCGGGTGCCGAGAGCAATAGGGCGAGCAAGACGAACGGGAGACGGAGCATCGCACCAATCTAATATGTCCAGGTCGCCACGACCGAGATCGTGCGCACGGGCTCGAGCGTGCGGGGCACGAAGTTATAGATGTAGTTCAAGGCATTGGTCACAAGGATCCGCGCGGAGAGGGGGCCCTGCTGCCACCCGGCTCGCAGGTCGAGCACCCGCGCGGCGACGCGCGGGTCCTGGCCGAAGATTTCCTCGAGCTCGATGCGCTCGATGCGGCTCGTATACCGGAAATCGGCGCCCACCGACAACGAACGCCACCGATAATCCGAGCTCAGCGTGAGGACATGCCTCGGACGAAACGACAGGACCGTGTCGCGCGTCAGATCCCGGGTGTCGAGGTACACGTACGCGATCGTGGCGCTCAGCGCGGGAACGGGCGTGACCACGATCGACGCATCGAGCCCGCGCAGCCTGGCGCGGGAGACGTTCCTGATCTGGATCTCGGGCGTGGTGTCCACCACGATGAACGTCGGCTCCATCAGCTCACGGGCCTCGGTCCAGAAGAGGGCTGCGTCGACGCGCCCCCAGGACGCGAACGCACCGGAATTACCGATCTCGAACGACCACGCGGTCTCCGGACGGAGACCGGGGTTCGGGACGACCTGAAAGCCGAAGGCACGCGTCGTGACAAATCGCTCCGCGAGCGTCGGTGCCCGGAAACCCCGTCCCGCGGAGGCGCGCCAGGTGCCGAACGCACTGGGAAGCACGGCGCCGATCCGCGGACTCGGCACGGTGGCGCGCCCGGAGCCGTCGACGCTGACGTGATCGAGCCGTGCCCCCGCGGTCACGCGGAGACGGCCGAGGCGCTGTTCTGCCTCCAAGAACGGCGCGATCTCGATCTCCGTGTGGTCGCCGACGTGCCCGGAGTCGCCGAAGATGTCGCTGGTGACGCCGGTGTGCCCTGCTTCCACCCCCACCGTGAACACCCGGTCGTCGCCACCTCCCGCATGGAGCACGCCCCGCAGCTCGGCACCGAGCCGGTTTGCCACCGACCAGTCGTCGGGGTTCGCATCGGTGAAGTGGGTGCGCAGCCACGAGCCCCGTACCTGCCAGGCGAAGGACGGAGAGGACGTCCGGTCGAGTGTGGCGGCGACGTATCCCTTGTTGGAGCGGGTGTAGCTGCCACGGCCAGAGTTGTCGATCATGAACGGCTGGAATGCCTGCCCTCGTGTGTCACAGGCGCCCGGGACGCACCACGTCGGGAAGTTTTGGTACTGATGACTGGTCCACGCGCCCGACGCGGTGACGCGTGTGCCGGGCGCCGGCAGCCACTGGGCCCGACCGGCCGTCTCCCACTGATTGCTCCGGTCCTGCTCCCGGTAGCCGTCGGAATGCCGACCCCCGAGGGTCAGGCTGCCGCGCAGCGTCTCGGTGCCGTAGGATCCGGTCGCGTCCACGCCGCCCAGGCCGCCCGTGTAGTCCCGGAACTGCCACGCGTCGTAGGGCGGGTTGGCATACGCACCGCCCGTGGCGCGGAGCCGCCCGTGGAAGCCCACGGGGATGTCGTGCGTGATCAGATTCACGACGCCACCCAACGCGGCCGATCCGTACAGCGCCGAGCCGGCGCCCTTCACCACCTCGGCGTGATCTACGTCGGCGACCGGGACCATGTCCCAATCGATGCCACCGCGGTCGCCCTGGTTCGCGGGCACCCCGTCCACGAGCAGCAATACGCGCGACCCCAGGCCTTCGACGAACCCGCTCGAGCCCCGAATGTTGACCTGACCGCTGAGGAACAGCACGCCCGGGGCCTTGTTCACGGCCTCGTCGACGGTGCTCACCGCCCGCCGGGCGAGATCGGTGTCGCTCACGAGCGCCACGCTCGTCACGGACTGGTCGAGGAGCTGCGAGTGTTTCGCGGCGGTGACGATCGTGGGCTGGAGCTCGACGACAGCCGCTTGAAGGTGGTAATCACGCTCGAGCGAGTCTCCCGCGACCACGACCACCGTGTCCACCAGGGCGGCGAATCCGAGGTGATTCACGCGCACGGCCACCCGGCCCGGCGCCAGGTGGAGGCGGTATCGTCCCTGGGCGTCCGCGGCGGTTTCCCCGTCGCCCGCGCGAACCGTCGCCCGGAGCGGCGCACCCAACGTGTCCGTCACCACCCCGTAGAGCACCGCCGTGCCCTGCGCGCCGGCGGTGTCGACGAGCGTTCCCGCAAGACCCAGGAAGATCAAGAGCCGCATCACGGGCATGGCGGGTTGTAGTAGTGGCAGGGGGGGTGCATGTGAGCGAAATCGACGATGAAGTTGATCGTGTCCGCGGGGCCACCGGCCACCGTCACCGCGCCCGGCTGGCTCGTGTCGGCCGGATCACGGTAATACCCGGTCTCGCGTAGCGTGGAATCGGCGTTGGTCAGGTTGAATCCCTGCTTCACCCACACGGCCAGCACCCACTCGTAGCGTCCTGGCTCCACGGGGATGTTGTAGAGGGTCGGGACGCCGCCGAGCGGCAGCGCGTGCAGCGACGGCAGGGGGGGCTGAAAATTGAACAAGCTGTCCCGCGAGTGCGGAAAGGTATGGTAGGCGACGATGTAGACGGCCTGGGTGCTTTCGGGGACGGCACCGGCGAACGTCACGGTGCCGCAGATTCCCGAGCACGTGATCGGGTGCAGTCCCTCGTCACAGGCCAGCAGGGCGGCGGCCGCGGCAACGAGCGCGGCCCGAGCAACGCGACTCGGCATGCCCGCAATCATTGGCGGGCGATGCCGGAGCGTCAACTTGACAGCCTGTTTCACGGCGGAATACGTTCTTTGCGCCATGCCGATTTACGAATACCGCTGCACGAAGTGTCGCGCGCGCTTCAGCCAGCAACAGGCGATCGAGGAGCACGCCCGCAAGCGGCCGGCCTGCCCGAAGTGCAAGTCGCACGCGGTGGAGCAGGTTCTGTCGCCGTTCTTCGCGAAGACGGTCCGGAAAAGCTAGCGCGCCGTGTTCGAGCGCCTGCGGCACGCCCTGGGCGCCGCCCTCGATGCGGCGACGCCGCCGGGAGACCTGCGCGACCTGACCCGTCAGATGCGCGAGGCGGTGGTGGAGGCGAAGGTGGCGGTGCAGGAGACCCGCCAGGCGGTGGCGCGCACGGAGGGCGAGCTCACGCACGAGCGACAGCGCCTCGCCGACGCCGAACGCCGCGGGCGGCTGGCGGCGGAGATCCAGGATCGGGAGACCGCCGAGATCGCGCAGCGGTTCGCCGCCAGGCACCGCGAGCGCGTGGGCGTGCTCGAGAAGAAGCTCGCGGCGCTCCGGGACGAGCTGGGCCTGTACGAGCGCGAGCTGAGCGATATGCAGGCGCAGCTCGCGCGCGCCGAGCGGGATCGACCCCAGACCGAGGCGGAGCGGTCCGCCGAGCGGGCGTGGCGCGACCTGCAGGCGGGTGGTGGTACGCGCCCGGGAGTCGACCCGCAAGAGGAGCTGCTCAAGTCGCAGCTGGACCGCGCCGCGCGCGAGGCGGCGGCCGACCGCCAGCTCGAGGAGCTCAAGAAGAAGATGAAGAAAGACTGACGCGTGCTCCCCCGTCGCCTACGACTACGGTGGTGGTGAACGACATTTTCGAGCGGCGCAAGCCATGAGCTGGATCCGTGGTGTGCTGTCGTGGTTCCGTGATGCCTTCGGGCCCGGACCGCGCAGCGCGGACGGGCGGCGCTCCGGAGGCAGCATGGATATCAAACGCGACCGCATGGTGTTCCTGGGATACGGCAAATACTGGCGCTCGGACGGTATCGTCGGACTCATGCCGATCGAGGAGGACCGCGGTCCCAAGCGGCGCACGAACGTGTTCGTGCAGGGCCGCGGGGAGCCGATCGTGGCGTCGCGCACCGAGCAGAGCATCCTCGAGGACATGGGCGCGACGGAGAGCGGCTTCCAGACGCAGGCGCTCCGCGAAGCGGTCACGGAGCTGCTCGCGGCGTTTCATGAGTTCTCGCCCGTCTTGCGGCGCGCTCTGTTGAACGAGCACCACTTCGACGTGGAGCAGTGGGAGCAGCGCGTGGGTGATCTGTTGCGGACGCAAGCCCCGAAGGAGTCGGACGACCAGAACGAGCTGTTCGAGTGACCGCTTCCCCCCCCGTTTCCCCGACCCGGGACGCCAGCTGGGCCGGGCATCCCCGCGGCCTCTCCACGCTCTTCTTCACCGAGATGTGGGAGCGGTTCAGCTATTACGGAATGCGCGGGTTCCTGATCCTGTACATGGTCAAGGCGCTCGGGTTCAATGACCAGCACGCGGGCGCCGTGT
Organism: Gemmatimonadota bacterium; assembly: GCA_003221045.1. Classification (GTDB taxonomy): domain Bacteria; phylum Gemmatimonadota; class Gemmatimonadetes; order Gemmatimonadales; family GWC2-71-9; genus AG41. The sequence goes on from QHUC01000109.1 coordinate 24,631, forward strand.
ATGGGAACTACGTCGGGAGTGTCTGGCTCGCGGCGATCTTCGGCGGGATCATCGCCGACCGCTGGCTCGGGCACTATCGCAGCGTCCTCATTGGGGGAATCGTCATCGCCCTGGGGCACTTCACGCTCGCGCTGCACGCGCTGCCGTTCTTCTATACGGGGCTCACGCTGATTGTACTGGGCACCGGCCTGCTCAAGCCCAACGTGAGCACGCTGGTGGGTGCCCTGTACGAGCAGGGCGATGAGCGACGCGACGCCGGCTTCTCGATCTTCTATATGGGGATCAATCTCGGGGCGTTCATCGGCCCGATCATCGCCGGGAAGCTCGCGGAGGGTGTGGACTGGCACATCGGTTTCGCCTGCGCAGGGGTCGGCATGACCCTCGGACTGGTGCAGTATGTGGTCGGCCGGAGGCGGCTCCAGCCGGCGATGGAGCGCCTCGCCGCCCGACCCAAGCCCGCCGCGGCCGCCACTGGGGCCTCCCCGGGCGGCTTCACGGCCGA
>QHUC01000235.1 GCA_003221045.1 Gemmatimonadota bacterium
GATCGAGCGCCGGCGTGCGCAGGCTGTCACCGTCCCACCAGAACAGATTCCACGTCGTCCCCTCCGCCAACCACCCCTCATGCGTCACGAGCAGCGCGTCGTCCGCCTCCGCGACCTCCGCCTCCTCGGCGGCGTCCATGAAACAGTCACGGTCCGTGGTCTTGTGCGGATACGGATGATGGGGTTCGGACGCCATGATCACCGTCGGTGGATCGAGCGCCGGCAACTCGCGCACCGTCACGCTCGCCCGGCCATCGAGGACCTCGACACGGAGAACCGCGTCACCGGTTGCCGAGAACGGCGTTGCCAGTTTCCTCACGTCCTGCTTCGGCTGGGGGAGACCCAGCTCGTCGATCGACCGCGCCAGTCGGGCGAGATGCCGGTCCAGGAACGGAATGCGCCCGTCTCGAACTCGCATCGTCTCGATGAGCCCATACCCAGCCTGCTCCACGTCGTACCCTTCGCCCTTCCCCGGCCTTTCACCGGCTGTTCACGGGCAGTTTACCGGTCGTCACCGTTGCCTATTGTAACTCCGTTTCACATGTTGTGGCCCATGCAAGCCTTGTTGCGACGCCTGGGTGCGACGCTGTTTTCCGCAGTGCTGCTCGGTGCCTGTTCTCATCAGCCGCCGGAAGGCTTCGCTCCCGATCCCGGCCTCGTCTCGCAGATCCGGGATATTCGCATCGTGACCGCTTACACCCGCGCCTGTCCGGGCGCGACGATGCCGACGACGTACGAGGCGGTCCTGACGGACGGCTCGCGCGTGCCGTTTTCGCGCACGTACGACAAGAAGCACCCGCCGCGTTTGCACGTGGTCTTCCTCGATCGCTCGAGTCCGGAGGCGGTGACACAGCAGGACGGCGACTGGGTGTTCTGGAACGACCCGTTGGCCAGCGCGACCACTGGCTTTCGCCTCACCGCCATGCTCCGAGCCAACCCTAGTGTCACGAACACCGTCGTGGTGCCCCCCGACTACAACTGCATGCCGCACGCCTTTTCGTTTCAGGGCGAGCCGGGCGGACCGGGGCAATCAGGGAGCAACGGGCCCGACATCACGGTCAGGCTCGCCATCTTGCGCTCACCGTTCTACGACAAGCTGTTCGTCTCAGGGATCCAGGTCGGGCTGCAGCCGCCGTTTTACGTACTCCAGGACGCGAGCGCCGTGCCGCCCGCCGACTGGCTCGCAATCGAGTCGCGCGGCGGCCGGGGAGGCGCGGGGGTAGCCGGGACCGCGGGAAATGACGGGGCTGCGGGCGCGAGTGGCTGCCCGGCCCAAGCCGGTGGTCCGGGAGGCAACGGCGGCAACGGCGGGCCGGGCGGCTCGGGTGGTCGGGGCGGGCGGATCAGCGTGATCGTACCGCTCGACAATCCGTTTCTCGCCGGCATCGTCACGGCTCGGAGCGCCGGGGGACTGGGCGGTGCCGGCGGGGCCGGGGGCCCTGGCGGCAAGGGTGGCAAGGGCGGCCAGGGAACGGCGGACGCGACCAACCGCCGCTGCTCGGACGCAGCGAACGGCGCGCCTGGGCAGGCCGGTAACACCGGCTCGACCGGCAGCGAGGGAGCGGCTGGACCACGGTCCATCGTGGTGACCGCACCAACCCGGGAGATTTTTGGCCTTCAAGTGCCGCCCGAGCTGAGCTCGCTGCTCGAGCGAGTGCAGCGCCGGCCCTGACCTATTGTCGATTTGCGATTGTGGATTGCGGATGGGCGGTGGTCGCGCGCATCAATCCGCAATCCGAAATCCGCAATCCGCAGTTTCTTATCTCACGACCAGATGCGAGTATTGGAGAAAGTTCTCCACCACGAGCTCGAACTCGTCGCCGGGTGAGACCACCGGCAACGGGGTCGTCCAGCGTCCCGTCCCGGCGACCGGATCCGCGACCAAGGTGATGGTCGAGGCTCCGCTCAAGAGGTCGGGCGGGATTATGAACTCCACCGTGCTGTTGGTGGTCACCAGCCCGAGGCGCGTCCACATCGCGCCCCGGACGAGGTAGATTCTCACGTCCGACCAGTGGCTGTTGGTGACTCGGAGCGTGGCCGGAGTGCGGCTACTGGGCGTGCTATCGGAGACGGAGGGGTCGGGTGTGGTGGAGGAATTGTGATGCCGGGCGCACGCACCCACCGAGAGCGAGCCGAAGCCGCACCACGCAACAGCCATCAGTCGGATCAGCTTCATCGGGAACTGCGCCATCGGGTGACCCCCTGACCCCGTCGCTTTCGTCGCTCCCGTGGTCGTAACATACTGCACCGCACCGCACCTCTGGCCGGGCTTCAAGGTCTCGACGGCGGCGTACGTGAACAGCCTCCTGCGCCCCGAGATCATCCGTGATCTCGAGCTCCCCCGACACGGGTTTGAGCTGCTGCCGCGCAGCCCCTCGTCGTTCACGCCGTTCCCGGACGGTCGCTTCCTCCTGATGGGACCGGACAAGGCGCTCACCCGACAGGAGGTCGCGAAGTTCTCGGCACGCGACGCGGAGGTCCTGCCTCGCTACGAGGCGATGCTCGAGCGCGTGGCGGATTTCATCGAGCCCACGCTGCTCCAGACGCCGCCCAACCCCTGGTCACTCCGGCCCAAGAATCTCGCGCAGCTCGCTGGGCTGGCCTGGCGGTTCCTGAAACTCGGCAAGGACGGTCCCGGAGCGCTGGAGATCCTGACCGGTGCGGCGCGACCGATCCTCGATCGCTGGTTCGAGTCGGAAGAGCTGAAGATCGCGCTCGCTACGGACGCGATCATCGGCGCCATGGCGTCCCCCACGGTTCCGGGCACGGCCTACGTGCTATTCCATCACGTGATGGGGGAGTGCAACGGTGTGCGCGGCATGTGGGGATACGTGCGCGGGGGGATGGGCGGGATCACCCAGGCGCTCGCGTCCGCGGCGCGCGCGCACGGCGCCGAGATCAAGGTGAACAGCCCCGTGGCGAAGATCCTCACGCGCCGCGGCCGGGTGAAGGGTGTCGCGCTCGAGGACGGCACGGAGTTTCAGGCGCGCAAGGTCGCCTCGAACGTGGACGCGCACGTCACCTTCCTGCAGCTCCTGGACGACGGCGACCTGCCCACCGAGTTCGTCGCCGACGTCAAGAGCATCGACTACTCGAGCGCCTCGTTCAAGATCAATGTGGCGCTCTCCGAGCTCCCCGATTTCAGTGCGGTTCGAGGTAGCGGACTCGCGCCCAACCAGCACCTGCGTGGCACGATTCACCTCGCGCCGACGCTCGACTACATGGAGCGGGCCTACGACGACGCGAAATACGGCCGGCCCTCGACGGACCCGATTCTCGAATGCACCATCCCGTCGGTCGTCGACACGACGGTAGCGCCCGCGGGAAAGCACGTGATGTCGTTCTTCGTGCAGTACGCGCCCTACGAGCTACGGGATACGACCTGGGACGCAGTCAAACACCGGTTTGCGGATCGTTGCTTCGACATCCTCAACGACTACGCGCCCAATTTCAAGCGTGCGGTGATCGACCGGCAGGTGCTCTCGCCGCTCGACCTGGAGCGCCGGTTCGGGCTGACGGGAGGAAACATCTTTCAGGGCTCGATGACGCTGTCACAGCTCTTCTTCTTGCGCCCGCTGCCCGGGTACGCTGACTACCGCTCGCCCATCAAGGGGCTGTACCTGTGCGGCGCGGCGACGCACCCGGGCGGCGGGGTGATGGGGGCGTGTGGCTACAACGCCGCCCGGGAGATCCTCAGGGACCGTTAGTCCAATTGAGTGCCGCATCGGCTTCACCTCAGAAGCCGCCCGAAATCGCCGTGCCCATGCAGCTATCGCCTTACACCCAGGATGCGCACGGCGTCGGTGATCGAGATTCCGAATCCTATCCCTTGGACATCAGCACTAACGATCTTGGCCGACACGATCCCCACAACGAGTCCTGTCCTCGCATCGACCATCGGACCGCCGCTGTTCCCGGGATTGATTGCCGCATCGGTCTGCAACACTGTGACACCCCGATTCAACCGAACTGCGCTGACGATTCCTCTGGTGAGCGTCTGGTCCAATCCCAGCGGTGCCCCAATGGCATAAACCTCGGTGCCCACGGCTATGTCAGCGTTCAGCGCCAGTGGCGCGGTCACGCAGTCGGTGTCGCAGGCGATCTGGATGAGAGCAACATCTGCATTCGCATCTGACCGAACAACTCGAACGGGAGCTTCGGCACCGTTGGAAAAACGAGCGAATAGCGCACCTTGACCTTCGATCACGTGGTGGTTCGTCAGCGCGAGCCCGTCGCGAGTGATCAAAAACGCGCTCCCCTGGGCTCGGTCGCCTCTCAGCGTGACGACCGCGGGCCCTACACGGTCAAACACCGTTCCAGTTGCCTTGGCGTTCGCGTCGCTCGCGACGAGAGTTACCATGTCCCGTTCCGCGGGAAGGGGGCGGCGCCACTTCGCAGGAACGCTGGCGACATGTGTCGCCTGAGTGAAGCGCCTCGACCGCCGCTCCCGGACGCTGTCCGTAAGCAGTCCATCTACGTACAGCTGTCCAACGATCTTGCCTATGAAACTATTGCGGATATCAGACCACGAGGCATAGGCGTTGCCCCCCGTCGATGCATCAGCACGCCAAACGACCTTCGCCTCCACTTTGTCATATAGCGTTGCGGTCGTGTTGGCCCAGGGCTTCGAGATCGTGCCTGTGTAGTACTGCGAGGCGACAAAGGATTCGGAAAGGCCCGCGCCCTTTGGACCGAGGACCAGGAGACCTTCAATGACAGAGTCTGCGGCGAACCGAGCGAGGATCGCGTTCGCATCATTCAACGCACCAACGTCAAGGACATCGACTGAGGCGACAAAGGCAGGATCTCTGCCTCGGAAACCGATTTCGACATCCCTGCGCCATCCAAGGTCGCCATACGCCGCGACGACGAGAATCTGACCTGGACCATACTTCGGCGCAGCAGGGCTGACGATCGACGTGACCGACGTCGAAGCGCATGCAATGCTTCCTACCAAGACCGGGAGTACCGCCGCCAGTGCACGGGTCCGCACCATGACCTTCCCTCCCTGAACCGCGCTACGCCTAAGGTGCTCTCATGGCTCCCTCCTCGTAAATCGCTGTCTGTACGGGAGCTCCGAATCG
>QHUC01000110.1 GCA_003221045.1 Gemmatimonadota bacterium
CTCGAAGCCGGGCGCGATGCGGCGGTGCTGTTCCGCCTGGTGCTCCTTTCGCAGCTCGCCTCCAGCCTGCCCGCCTTCCGGGCGAGCCTCGGGCGATACGAGGCGTTCTTGGACTTAGGCGCGGCGGCTGCCGCCCAAGGCAAAACGCTCGGCCGAGACGATTTCAGACGGCTGTTCCCCGCCGGTGCAGAAGACTTGCAGCTCGTTTTGCTTCCGCTCGTGCTCCAATCCGGTCCATTTCTCGCGACCGAGCGTGACCGGGATCTCGTTCGAAAACTCAGAGAATTGTCGCGGTCGGACATCGACCCCAAGGCGGAGGCGCTCGAGCGGCTGCTCAACGAGGGAGGCAAGACAATCGTCTTCGTGCAGGCGCGAGCGACGCTACATCACTTGATGCGTTGGTTGCGCGGGCGCCGCGTCGCGGGCGTGGCCGGCGATCGGGGCTGGTTCGGGAGCGAGGCCGCACGGCGCGACGAGGTGATCCGGGCCTTTGCGCCGCTGGCGCAGGGAGCGCCCGCGCCGTCCGCCGCACTCGCGACCGATGTCCTAATCGTTACCGATCTGTTGAGCGAAGGGCTCAATCTGCAGGACGCCGCCCGCGTCGTGCACTACGACCTGCCGTGGAGTCCGGCCCGCCTGGCGCAGCGAGAAGGCCGCATCGATCGCGCGGCATCGCCGCACCCGCGCATCGAAACGGTCGCGTTCCGTCCCCCGCGCCCGCTCGCCGCGGCGCTAGCAGTCGAGCGCCGCCTAGCGGCGAAGCGGCGCGTGCAGGCGCGAGCCGGTGGGGGCCGGGAGGGCTTCGATTGGTGCGACCGGCTCCAGGGCATCGCTACCACGCTGCCGCCCCCCGCTCCTCACCGCTCGTGGACCGCGATTGTTGCTCCGGAGCGAGCCGCCGTGTTGGTGATAAGGATCGGCGGTCGGGTGGAGGGGTTCGTCGGCACGGATGCGGGCGTGCGGGCCGATCCCGAGCAGGCTGCGGTATTGCTCGAGCGGGCGGCTCGCGCTGAGCTCGCGCCCGACGCTCCCACGCATCGACCGTTCCTCGATCGTATGCTCCGGCAGGTAAGGCCCCTATGTCGCCGGCGGCTCGACACCATCGAGGCAACCCGCTGGCGCGCCGCCGATCGCGACCGGCTGAGCCGCAGGTTGATCCCCTGGGTGTTGAGCGCCGCCCGGCGGGCGGCGGTCCAGCGCCGTCCGGCCGATCTGCGTCGGCTGGACGAGCTGGTTTCGCGGCTCGCGCTCGGTATGACGGCGGGCGAAGAGCTCCTGCTCGAGGACCTGGTGACTCGTCGAACCGCGCTCTCGGTCCGGGACGTGCTCGCCTGGCACGAGCGGCTGCGCCCTCCCCTTCCAACGGAAGACGTCGCCGTACCTCAGGTCGAGCTGGTGGCGGCAGTCGTCTGACAGCTAGGAGCTCACGCGTGAGGCGCCGGTGCGCGGCCGACTTGGCCTCCATTATTCCGTCCACCGTGCCATCCGCCCGGCTCTGGAGCCGGCGCGCACGATGCCGGTAGTGGTCGCGCGTGTCGCTCAGCGCATAGGAATGCACCCAGGGCTCTTTGGAAAGCTCCTCGAGGCGCGCCAGGGCGACCTCGGCGGTCCGCAGTCGGGCCTCCGTCTCCTCGCGGCGCTCTTCCTCCCCCGTCTCCTTGACGCCGAGCCAGCGCAGCAGCAGGGCGAGCGTGAACCCCTGCCCGAGCAGGGTCACGACGATAACGCCGTAGGTGACGGCGACGATCGCATCGCGGCCCGGGAACGGTGCGCCCGCGGCGGTCGCGATCGGAACCGCAGCGGCGAGGATGAGCGAGTCGCCGCCGCGCAGGCCCGCCCAGCCAACGACCGTGAGGGTCTGCCAGCGAGGGCGCGCTTCACTCGGGCGCAGCCGCGGACCCAAGAGCCAGCGGAAATTCCCGGCGAAATAGACCCACAGGAGTCGCGCGACGATCGCGACGAGGCTCACCAGCGCCGCCTCCTTCGCCAGCTCGAGCGCGCTCGCGGCGGTCAGGCCCTCGAGAATCGGGCGCAGCGCGAGGCCGGTTATGACGAAGATGAGCCCCTCCAGGGCAAACACCACGACGGCCCACATTCCATCGTTCTGGACGCGAGTGTCTGCCGCTACGAACCGCGGGCCCACGCGTCCGAGATAGATCCCCATGGCGACCACGGCCAGAATTCCAGAGACCCCGAAGCGCTCGGCGGGCAGATACGCCGCGTAGCCGGAAAGCAGCGAGATCGTGTTCTCGACTTCGGGATCGTGAATGTGCCGGCGCACGGCGCGCAGGAGCCACCCGACGGCGAGCCCGACCGCGATTCCGCCGGCAGCTACCCAGAGGAACCGCACGCTCGCGGCGACGAGCGAGAACGCGCCCGTTACCGCGGCCGCGATCGCCATGCGGTAGGCGACGATCGCCGCGGCATCATTGATCATGCTCTCGCCCTCGAGCACGGTCACGGTGCGGCGCGGCATCGGCAGCCGCCGCAGGAACGCCGTCGCGGCTGCGACGTCGGGCGGTGAGACCACGGCGCCGAGCACGAACGCCGACGCCCACGGCATCCCCGGGATCACACGGTGTGCAACCCAGGCGATCACGATGGTCGCAAACAGCACGTGTCCCACGCCGAGCGATAGAATCGGGCGGAAGGTGGCACGCACATCCCGGTAGGACGCGAGCAAGGACGCCCGATACAGGAGCGGGGGGATGAAGATCAAAAAGACCAGCTGCGGCTCGAACCGAACCGCGGGTAGTCCCGGAAGGAGGGCGACGAGCAGCCCGCCGGTGACGAGCAGGGCAGGCGTGGGAATGGCCAGCCGCCGCGACACCAGGGCAAGAAACGTGACGCCTACCAACAGCGCGAGGACGGTCTCGAAATTCTGCACGCTATTCGCTGCCAACGCCGGAAACGGAACCGCGGTTCCACCGACAGATTGGAGGCATGGCCGCCCTCACCCTGCGCGGCGCGATCGCCCGGCTCGCGAAATTGTACGGCCGGCCGCCCCGCCCGCCAGCCACGGACCGATGCGTGCCCCACTCTCCGCCGGTTGTCGCTGGTATCTCGCCCACCGGTAGTTACCTTCCGTCGTGCCCGCGCCTCTCTCCACCTTCCTGTTCGACCTGGACGGCACGCTCATCGACTCCATCGAGCTGATCTTACGCTCGTACCGGCACACGATGCGCGCGCACCGCGGACATGAGCCCGGGGACGAGGTCTGGATGGACGGTTTAGGCACGCCGCTGTGGGTGCAGTTCCGGCAGTTCACGGAGGACCCGGCGGAAATCGACGCGATGGTCGCGACGTACCGCGCTTATAATCTGGCCCATCATGACGAGATGGTGCGGCCGTATGCCGGCGTGGTGGATGCGGTCCGCTCCCTCGAGCGCCGCGGGAGAGCACTCGCGCTGGTCACGAGCAAGCTCCGGAGCGGCGCCCTGCGGGGGCTCCGCCTGGCGGGGCTCGAGGACGCCTTCACTGTGATCATCGGCGCGGACGACGTCACGCATCCCAAGCCGCACCCCGAGCCGGTGCTCACCGCGCTCGAGCGGCTGGGCGCGCCCGCTCGCGACGCCGTGTTCGTCGGTGACTCCCGCCACGACATCGAGTGCGGTCGCGCGGCGGGCGTGAAGACCGCCGCCGTGCTGTGGGGCCCGTTCGATCGTTCGGCCCTGGCGGACTTGGAGCCGGATTACTGGCTGGAAACGCCGGCAGACCTCACCTTACTGGCACCCGACACCTAGCACCCAGCACCTGGAGGTTTCTTGCGTTTCGTCTCATTCGAGCTCGAGCGCTGGCAGAGCACCTGGGAGAACCGGGTGCGTTATAACCTTTCGGAATCGGGCGTGCACCCGCTCTCGATTCAGGAGCTCCTCGAGCTGGCGGGTGTCACCGCGACGCCGCTGCTCGACGTGCGGCTCGGGTACAGCCAGTCGAACGGCACCGATCTGCTGCGCGGCCGGATCGCCGCGCTGTACCCCGGGGTCTCGCCGGAGCAGATCCTCGTCACGACCGGAAGCGCGGAGGCAAACTTCGTCGTCTGCTGGCGTCTGATCGAGCCAGGCGACAAGGTCGCGGTCATGCTCCCGAACTACCTGCAGACGTGGGGGCTGGCTCAGAACTTCGGCGGGCAGGTCCACGGGTTTGCGTTGCATGCCGAGGCGCAGTGGGAGCCGAGCCCCGAGGAGGTGCGCAGCGCGATCGCACCGGGAACGAAGCTCGTCGTGGTCACCAACCCTCACAACCCCACAGGACACGTCCTCTCGGCCGAGATGCGCCGGCTCATAGTGAGCCGCGCGGCGGAAGTGGGTGCGTGGCTGCTCGCGGACGAGGTGTACCAGGGAGCCGAGCGCCACGGGGTGACCACGCCGTCCCTCTGGGGCAGCTACGAGCGGGTGATCGTGGTGAACGGGTTGTCGAAGGCCTACGGCCTGCCCGGCCTGCGCATCGGGTGGATCGTGGCGCCGCCCGCATTCTCGGCCGAGGCCTGGGCGCGGCACGACTACACCACGATAGGACCGGCTGGAGCGAGCGACCATCTGGCGACCGTCGCACTCGAGCCGAAGGTGCGGGTGAAGGTGCTCGATCGCACCCGACGGATTCTCGCGACGAACTACCCAGTGCTCGACGAGTGGTTGAAACGGTTCGGTGACACGTTCAGCTGGCACCCGCCGCAAGCCGGAGCGATCTGCCTCGTGAAGTACCGCCCGGGAATCGATGCCCTGGAGCTGGTTGAGCGCATGCGCGCCGAACACAGCGTGCTGCTCGTCCCGGGAGACCATTTTGGTCTGCCGCGTCACCTGCGACTCGGGTTCGGCGAGGAGCTCCACCACTTCCGAGAAGCGCTCGGCGAAACCGAGCGCGGCTTGAAGCGAGCGTTCGCCGACTGAGATGCGGGTCGTCCCGCTCGAGGCGTTTCGCGACAAGATTCCCTTTTCGGTGGCTATCGCCGCGGCCGAGCGCGGCTTTCGAGCGCTCGGTCTCGGTGAAGCGGCGCTCCCCGACCCGATGGTGCTCGAGCTGCGGGGGCAGCAGGCGGAAGTGCACGTGAAGGGCGCGCACCTGCGAGGGGCACGTCACATCGTGCTCAAGGTGGCGACCGGCTTCTATCGGAACCGGGCGCGAGGCCTGCCGTCGGGCGACGGGATGTTCCTGCTGCTCAACGCCGAGACGGGCGTGCCGGACGTGCTGCTCGAGGAGCACGGATACCTCACCGACTTTCGTACGGCAGCCGCCGTGGCGCTCACCCTCAGATACCTGGCGCGGAAAGACGTGCGCGAGGCCCTCCTCATCGGCGCGGGCGCGCTGGCTCGCCTCACGGCGCGTGCCATGATCGCGGAAATGCCGCTCGCGCGACTCACGCTGTGGAATCGCACACGCGAGCGCGCCGAGAGCCTCGCCCGGGAGCTCGGTCAGGTCGTGGAGACGCGCATCGCGCCGGCGCTCGAGTCGGCGGTTCGCGACAACCGCGTGATCGTGACCGCGACCGCCAGCACGATTCCCCTCGTCATGGCCTCGTGGGTGGCTCCGGGAACGCACGTCACGTCCGTGGGCACCGGCAGTCCGGAAAAGGTCGAGCTCGATCCGGCCCTCCTCGCTCGCGCCGACAAGCTCGTGGCAGATCGCATCTTCCAGACAGAGCGGTACGGCAACCTGCACCACGCCATCGCGGCGGGCGCCGTCACGCGCGAAAAGGTCTACGCGGAGCTCGGCGAGCTCGCCGCCGGCCGAAAGGCGGGGCGGCAGGACGAGACGGAGGTGACGGTCGCCGACCTGACGGGCGTCGGCGTGCAGGACGCAGCGATCGCTCAGGCCGTCGTGGAGGTCCTGGGCCTCTGAGCGGGGAGCCGGGTGTTACCCCCCCCTGAGCGACGATCCCCGGCTCACCCTCCGAACGCGCGCAGTATGACGTAGGCCAGGCCGGCGATCCCCGCCGCCGCCGGGATCGTGAGGAGCCAGGCCCACACGATGCGCCCCGCCACGCCCCACCGGACCGCCGACAGACGGTGCGCCGCGCCGACACCCGAGATCGCTCCGGTAATCGTGTGCGTCGTGCTGACCGGAATGCCGTAGTGGGACGCGACGAAGAGCGTGATCGCGCCGCTCGTTTCCGCCGCAAACCCGCCGAACGGCGTGAGCTTGGTGAGACGCTGGCCCATGGTTTTGACGATGCGCCAGCCACCGGACATGGTGCCCAGCCCCATCGCCGCGCCGCACGCCACGATTACCCACCATGGCACCGCGCCGGCGTTGGTCAGGTGCAGCGCTCGCACAGGAAAGTCGGCGAACAATCGATCCAGGACAGTGCGACCGTCAGCGCCAGGGCGAGCGTCAGGCCCATCACGGGAGCAACCACGATGAAGACAAGCGTCGCGATCCACTTGCCGGGGAACAGCAGCGCGGTGACGCCCGCCTTCGCCACGGCGGCCCCAGCGTATCCCCCGATGAGAGCGTGGGACGAGGACGTCGGCAATCCGAGCCACCAGGTGATCAGGTCCCACAGGATCGCGCCCAGGAGCCCGGCCAGAATCACGGAGGCGTCCACGACCGCGAGGTCGACGAGCCCTTGGCCCATCGTCTTCGCGACGGCGGTGCCGAACACGAACACGGCGATGAAATTGAAGGTGGCGGCCCACACCACGGCTGCGGAAGGCGCGAGCACCCGCGTGGAAACGACGGTGGCGATCGAGTTCGCCGCGTCGTGAAAGCCATTGATGAAGTCGAACAAGAGCGCGATCACGAGGATCGCGAGTACATACGTGACAGGCGCAGCCGGCATCAGGCGTGCTTCAACGTGATGGACTCGAGCACGTTGGCGACGTCCTCCGACTGATCGAGCGTGCGCTCAAGATTGTCGTAGATCTCCTTCCACTTGATGACCTCGAGCGCGTCCCGCTCGGTCTCGAACATGCGACCGAGGGCCTCGTGGTAGATCGCGTCGCCTTCTTCCTCCAGCTTTTTCGCCTCGACGCAGTACTTCATCACGTCGTCGCCCTTTTTCAGGCGCCCGACCCCCTCGGCGAGCACGCCCACCATCCGCTGGATGACTTCGGTGAGCTGTTTGACCCCCTCCGGTGCGACGCCAAGGTGGAAGATCTGGGAGCGGCGGGCGGTCCCGTCGATCGCGTCCATCACATCGTCCAGGTCGGACGCGAGCTGATGGATGTCTTCGCGGTCGAGCGGCGTGATGAATGTGCGGTCAAGGCGGTTCACCACTTCGTGCGTCACCTGATCGGCCTCGTGCTCGAGTCGCTTGATCGCTTCCACGTGCGGCGTGCGGCGCTCGGGCGGCGCCGCGAACAGCTCGCGCAGATGCTGGGCGGCTTCCTTGTTACGGGTGGCGACCGCGGCGAACAGGTCGAAGAATTCCTCTTCCCTGGGCAACAGGCGCACGGTGGTCCTCTCGGGGAATGGGGGATTTGGCGCCGCAGAACATAGCGGCCTCCGTCGGGAGTCACTAGGTTACCGCTCCACCTAGACCGACCGGAGAACACCGGATGGCGACCGCCCCCCCTCAGCAGCCGCAGACCGAGTTCGTCAAGGCGATCTCCCGCCTCGACGCCACGGCCCTCGTCGTCGGCTCCATGATCGGATCGGGGATCTTCATCGTTTCGGCGGAGATCCTGCGCGAAGTCCACGCCCCGGGGCTGCTGCTGGTGGTCTGGGCGGTGTCCGGCATCGTCACCCTGATGGGCGCCCTCACCTACGGCGAGCTGGCCGCGATGTTCCCGCACGCGGGCGGGCAGTACGTGTACCTCCGGGAGGGGATCTCACCGCTCTTCGGCTACCTCTACGGCTGGACCCTGTTCGTGGTTATCCAGACCGGCACCATCGCGGCGGTCGCGGTCGCGTTCGCGCGGTTCACGGCCGTGTTCTGGCCCGGGCTCACGCCGGACGTCTTCCTGGGCTCGACGCTCCATTTCCCGAAGCCGATCGGAGACATCGCCGTGGGCCTGTCCCCACAGCGCGTCCTCGCGGTCGTCTCGGTCGCGATCCTGACCTGGATCAACCTGCGCGGCGTTCGCACGGCGGCGATCATCCAAACCACCCTCACCGCGGTCAAGACCGGCGCGTTGGCGCTCTTGATCTTGCTCGGCCTCACCATCGGCCGACACCCCGAGGCCCTCTCGGCGAACTTCGGATCCAACTTCTGGGCGACGGGTGGGGTCGCCGTCGGCCTCGGGGCGGTCGGCGCCGCGATGGTCGGCTCGCTCTTCTCAATGGACGCCTGGAACAACGTTGGGTTCGCGGGCAGCGAGCTCAAGCACCCGGAGCGCGACCTGCCGATCGCGATGGGGGCGGGGGTCCTCATCGTCACCGTGCTGTACCTGCTCGCCAATGTCGCCTACCTGTCCGTGCTCCCCGCCCCGGCGATCGCGACCGCGCCGCAGGACCGCGTCGCAACCGCCGCCCTCGAGGCGATCCTCGGCGCGCCCGGCCTGAAGCTCATGGCCGCGGCGATCATGATCTCGACGTTCGGCTGCAACAACGGCCTCATCCTGTCGGGCGCTCGCGTCTACTACGCCATGGCCAAGGACGACCTGTTCTTCAAGTCGGCCGGCGTCCTCCATCCGCGATACAAGACGCCCGCCGTGGCGCTGGTCGTCCAGGCGGTGTGGACGAGCCTGCTCTGCCTCTCGGGCACCTACACGCAACTCCTCAACTTCGTGATCTTCGCGGCGCTCGTGTTCTACGGTCTGACCGCAGTCGGCCTGTTCACGCTGCGCGCGAAACGGCCGATGGCGGAGCGGCCCGTGCGCGCACCCGGATATCCCTGGTTGCCGGCCGTCTACGTGCTCGCGACCGCCGCCATCGCCGCCGACCTCCTGACCCAGGACGCCACACGGACGTACAGCGTGTTAGGCCTGGTCCTGGTCGTGATCGGCGTGCCGGTGTACTTCGCGTGGCGAGCGATGGTACGGCAGCGGAGCTAGAGCGCCTGACCGAAGCCGGAACTCTCAACCCCACAATTGATTAGCGCTCACCATCCAGGCACTTGCCGTGCTGTGTGGTCACGGGTCATATTAATTCGGTACCCCGAACAAATACCGAAGATAGCCAGGGTTCCATCGATGGCCGAATCGCTCGAGCTGCCGCTCCCGCCGCCGACTTCGCGGCGCCCATCCACGCCCTCTCAACCTGTGCCGTGCCCGGACTGCGGCGCGGGACTCACCCGTCAATCGGGTTGCCTGGTGTGCGTGCAGTGTGGGTGGGCGCGGTGCGGCTGAATCGACGCGGTCAGGGGAAAGGGCGGGAGGGCGGGAGGGCAGTATGGATGTAGGGAAACGGGAGGCGAACTCAGCGAAGCGGTCCCGGCAGCTGCAGCTGCTCAACGTCCTACCGCCATACCGCCCTTCCGCCCTTCCGATTCTCGACCAGCGTCTCCGCGGGACCAAGTTCGTCGAGCTCACGCCCCGGTCGATTCTCAATTCGCCCGAGCAAACGGGGGTGGACTTCTGGTCGCTCAACCCCTACGTCGGATGCGAGTTCGGGTGCACCTACTGCTATGCGCGGTACGCGCACCGTTACGCGGTCGAGCGCGCGCATGATGCGGGAACGCTGTCAGACGCCGAGTTCCGCGAGTTCCGCGGAGAACACGGGTGGGAAGCGTTCGAGCGCCGCATCTTCGTCAAGGAGCGCGTGCTCGACGCGCTGGAGTCCGATCTGCGCCGCTACTTCCGGACGAACGCGCGCGGACCTGAGCGCACCCCGATCGTGATCGGCACCGCCACCGACCCGTACCAGCCCGCCGAGCGACGCTTCCGGATCACCCGCCGGGTGCTCGAGCGCCTCGCTCGTTGCGAAGCGCTCAACGTCGGCATCATCACGAAGAGCCCGCTCATCGCGCGCGACGTGGACGTCCTTCGAGCGATTCGGGAGCGGAGCGACCTCGAGGTTCACATCTCCCTCATCTCTGTGGACGCGGCGCTCATCAAGCGGGTGGAGGCGCGCTCCCCGACGCCCGCGACACGGCTGCGAGCACTCGAAAAACTGGTGGCCGCGGGCGTGCGCGCCGGCCTGATCGTGGCGCCGGTTCTTCCGGGGATCACGGACGACGTGGCGCATCTGGAAGCGTTGTTCCGCGCCGCGCGCGACGCCGGCGCCCGCTTTGTGCACGCCGGTCCACTGCGACTCTACGCCGCGGTGCGAGACCGCTTCCTGCCCGTTCTCGAGGAGGGGTTCCCGGACCTCGTGGCGCGCTACCGGCATGCCTACGAGGGCCGCAGCGGCGTGCCGCCGGCATACGCACGTGCGCTGGCCGCGCGCGTCAAGAAGCTACAGGCTCGATTCGGCTTCCCGATCAACGACGGGATGGTCGATCGCTACCGGCCGCGCCACGCGCCGGTTCAGGGATCGCTCGACCTTTAGGGCTTAGGCGACTTCAGACTCGCTCTTGCGACCGCGCGGCCGATAGTGCCGCACCAGCTCGAGGACCCAACGGGGGGCGCCCTGCCGGCGTGCTTCGTACGCCCGGGCGAGCAGATCGGCGACGTCGCGACCGAGTTGCGCCGCCTGGCCTGGGGACAGATCGGCCGCGAGCTCGTTCAGCAGCCGCACGAGCTGACCGATGTGTGGCGGCCGACTGCCCCGCCCGCGCGCGGCCAGCCAGCGCTCGAGCTTGCCGCGCGTCGCGGGGTGCGGCACGGAGCCCTTGAGGAAGTTCCGCAGGCCATTAGGGCTCACGGTGATCTCACTCGCGGCCTTCCGCAGCGAAAGCCCTACGGTCTCTCGGGCAACGGCGTCACGCAGGGCGGGGACAGGAAGGGTCGGAACGCTCCGGCGACCGGCGTTCATACGACGCCCCCAAGGCGTGCAATTTGTGCGGTTTGCGCGCTGTTACACCGCCTACCCTACCATCACTTCGGGACTGTGGCAAGCACGCGGCTTCTCGAAATGAAACGCCCGGCCACCCCCTACTCCCCGCCCCCGCCAGCCATCGCTTCCACCAGCGCCCGAATCGTTCCCGGCGCATTCCCTTCCAACCGATTGTTCACGAGGAGCAGCGCTTCCAGCCGTCTCCGCATCACCTCGGCGACGACGTGTAGCAGGTCCTGCCGTACCTCCGGCTGCGGATCGCGGATGCGGTCGTACGGCTCGAACAGTTTCACCGCGTCGGCGTAGGCCCGGCCGGGTCGGAGGAGCGCGCGCACCACCGTGAACCCGGCCGGGAACGTCCACGGCAGCTCGAGCTGCTCTCCGATCGGCGGCATCTCGTTCCACGAGTTGAAGACGTGGGCCACGCCGTGCCGTGCCAGTACCGCGCCGTGGACGTCGCTCAAGAGCTCCGGGTTCCGGAGCTCGATTGCGTAGCGGAAGTCGCGGGGTAACTGTCGCAGGAATTCATCGAGCTCTCCCGCCCACTGCGCCGGCTCGGGGAGATCCTTTCCGCGCATCGCCTGAAACTCGAACACAAACGCGCCGGCGTGGTCCGAGAAGACACGCCTGTACGGTCCGAGTACGGCCTCCTTGAACAGATCGGCGTTGAGAAAATCCGGGTTGCGCTGGCCGACGAGGTTCCCCCAGCGCGCGTCCTGATTGAAGCGCCGAGCCGTGATCCGATCCCACACCTTGCTGACGCAGGGGAAGCCGGGCGGTAAGGCACGTGCATACGCCGCCAGGACCTCTTCGGTTGGCGGATCGTAGAACGCGCTGTCGATCCCGACGGTACGAAACAGGGGATACCGCGCGTACTCCTCGAGCCGCCGGGCGGGTTGGGCTCCCCGGTACGCTCGGTGATAGACCTCGCCTGCCCAGCCGTCGTAGGTCCACGTCGAGGTGCCGAGCCTGATGTTCGGCGGGACGCGCCTGCCGAGCGCGACCAGATCGGCAGGTGGCGGCGGCAGGGTCGCCGGATCGTCGAAGAGGCTCGGTTGTTTGCGCGTGCTCACTGAATCAAGTTAACTGGATACATCACAATAGCTTATCACCAGCATTCCCGATCTTGCCATCCCCTCGATCTTCGGGATATATTCGGGTCCCGTCTTCACGGCTGAGACCTGATGTCCAGGCTGGTGAGCGACTCCGCTGCGTGCTGTTGGATCCCCCTCTTCGCGCTGCGCTGCGAGGTAGCCCGGATGGCCAGGCAGGGGTCTTCTTCTCTCCCCCTCCCCTTTCCCTTGGCGCTCCTCTCGCCGGACACCGGCCGCCGGCTCTGGCAGGTCAGTCCGGTCGCCCGGCGCGCGGGGGTCAAGCCGGGGATGACGGTCAGCCAGGCAATCGGCCTGTGCCCCACCCTCAAGCTGTGCGAGCCGGACCCGGTTCACTATGACGAGCAATTCTCGCGGCTCGTCGCGACGCTTGCCACCGTGAGCCCTGTCGTCGAGCCCGCGGAACTGGGGCGAGCGTACATAGGAACCGACGGATTAGAAGGACTGTTCGGTGCGCCCGAGAAGATCGTTGAGATGATACAGTGCGGAGTGCGGAATGCGGAGTGCGGAATTGCAAATGAAAGCTCGCTCGTCAAATCCGCACTCCACACTCCGCACTCCACACTCCGAGTCGGGTGGGCCCGCGGAAAGTTCGTCTCCTGGGTGGCAGCGAGCAGGGCGAAGCCGGGGCAGGCCATCATCGTTTTCCCGGGGGAGGAGGGGGAATATCTCGCCGCTCAGTCGATCGCCGTGCTGCCCCTCGACCCCGATACACATCGCCGGCTGCTGCAGCTCGGGATCAGGACGCTCGGAGCGTTGGCCGCGCTTCCGGAAGAGGCAGTGGTCTCGCAGTTCGGCCGCGCCGGTCGTCGGATGTGGCGGCTCGCTGCGGGGCGGATCGCGGAGCCGGTGGTAGGGCGAGTCGTGCCCGAGCCGATCGTGGCGGCGCTCACGTTCTATTCCCCGGTTGGGGAGCGGGAACTGCTGGCGCGAACATTGGACACGCTCCTCGACCGTGCGCTCAAGAATCCGCGTCGGATCGGTTGGCGCGTGCACGTGGTGTGTGTCCGAGCCGAGCTCGAGCACGGCGCGTCCTGGCGCGCGACGGCGACGTTGAAGGATCCGACCGCGGACCGGGAGCGGTTGGCCGCGCCCCTCCGTTCGCAGCTCGAGCAGTCGCCGCCTGCTGGAGCGGTCGAGCGGCTGGCGGTCGAGTTCACCGCGTTCGCGCCGGGCACAGCCGAGCTGCAGCTGTTCGCACGCGATGCGAATGCCGCAGCTCGCGCCGGGCGGCGGCACGCGCTCAAGAGCGCCGTCCGGGAGATCGAGCTCCGGATCAAACGGCCGATGTTGTATCACGTCATCGAGGTGCAACCATGGTCTCGTCTCCCCGAGCGGCGGTACGCGCTGATCGACTATGAACCATAGTTCGGAATGTGGAGTGTGGAGTGCGGAATGAAAGCCGACCGATTGCGCGCGCTCAACGTGCCGCAACAGGTGAAGGTTGAACTGAGTGAGTGTGGAGATCCTGCTTTCGTAAAACGGGGACCGGAGAATGTGAAGCGTGTCGAGACCGTCGGTGAGACCTGGCGCGTGGACGATGAATGGTGGCGTCAACCGATCGTGCGACGCTATGTCGAGGTCGTACTCGAAGGTGGAGGGCGAGTGATTCTGTTTCAGGATCAACTAAGTGGAGAGTGGTTCGCTCAGATGCCGACGTAGTGTGGGGTTCACTCAGCACTCCACATTCCACACTCCGCACTCTATGTACGCCGAGCTCCACTGCCACTCCGCCTTCTCGTTCCTCGACGGCGCCTCGCTCCCCGAGCAGCTCGCGCTCACCGCCTCACAACTCGGGCTTCCCGCACTCGCGCTCACCGACCACAACGGGCTGTACGGCTCGATGGCGTTTGCACAGGAAGCGAAGCAGCTCGGTCTCCAGGCGATCACGGGCGCCGAGCTGACGTTGCTCGACGGCTCGCACGTGACGCTGCTCGCCGAGACGCCCGAAGGGTATGCGAATCTGTGCCAGCTGATCACGGAAGCGCATCTCGGCAGGGAGGACCGGCACGATCCGCGGCTCGACTTCGCCTCGCTCGAAGCACGTCACCATGGGCTCATCGTGCTGTCGGGATGCCGAAACGGATTGCTCCCCGGCGTCCTGCGGCGCGACGGCCTGGCCGCAGCCCGCCGCTTCGCCGAGCGCTGCCGAGCGGTGTTCGGAAGGGAGCACTTCTTCGTCGAGTTGCAGAGGAACTACGTCCGCGGAGACCTCGCCCTCACGCGAGCGCTGCAGGACGTCGCCGATTCCGTACGACTGAGCGTCGTAGCGTCGGGTAACGTGCATTACCACGCCCGCGCCCGGCATCACCTACACGACGTGCTGGTGGCGATCCGGCACCGCACCACGCTCGACGGCTCCCACAACGTGCGCCGTGCCAACAGTGAGTTCTTCCTGCGGCCGCCTGCAGATATCCATCAACTGTTTCATGACTGTCCGGATGCTGTCGCCAATACATTGACCCTCGCGGAGCGATGCCGGGGCTTCGATCTCACGCGCGACCTAGGGTATCGCTTTCCCGATTTCCACGGCGCCGACCGCGCCCCTGCGCCGCGGGCGCTCGCCGAGCTGTGTCGCGCGCGCCTCGACGAGCGCTACCCGGTGGGCTCCGTGCACCGCGATGAAGCAGAGCGGCGACTCGCCGAGGAGCTGCGGTTGGTCGAGCACCACGGGCTCAGCGGCTTCTTCCTCGTCTATCACGACCTGTTCGACCTGGCCCGCGAGGTCGCGGCCGATGTGCGGCACGGCTCACGGCGCGCGGCAGGGAATCTCCTGCCCGGGCGGGGGCGCGGCTCGTCCGTCTCTTCCGTCGTGTGCTACCTGCTCGGGCTGTCGCACATCGATCCGGTGGCGACGCGGCTCTTCATCGGGCGGTTCTTGAACGAGACCCTCGCCTCAGTGCCGGACATCGACCTCGATTTCCCGCGCGAGATCCGCGAGGAGCTGATCCGGCGCGTGTACAGGCACTACGGTGACGCACACGTCGGACTCGTCTGCTCGTTCCCCACCTATCGCCTGCGCTCGACAGTGCGCGAGATCGGCAAGGCGCTCGACCTGCCTCTGGGGGAGATCGAGCAAGTCGCGAAACTGGCAGACAGGCGGTCAGGCGGACTGGCGGACGAGCTGGAGCAACTCCCTGGGTTCGAGGGCCGGACCACGGCCCCGCTCTGGAAGGAGCTGTGCGAGCTGGCGGAGGAGATCGCCGGGCTGCCGCGGCACGTCTCTCAGCACGTCGGCGGCATGGTGATCTCGAGTCGCCCGCTCGTCGAGATCGTGCCGCTCGAGCGCGCCGCCATGGAGGATCGCGTGGTGTGCCAGTGGGACAAGGATTCCTGCGACGACGCGCGGTTCATCAAGATCGACTTCCTGGCGCTGGGCATGCTGTCGCTCGTGGAGGAGTGCGTCGAGCTGGTCGCGACGCGACACGGGACGCCGCCCGATCTGTCGCGCATCGACTTCGAGGACCCCGCGGTCTACGACCGCATCTGCCGGGGCGACACGGTCGGGTTGTTCCAGATCGAGAGCCGGGCGCAGATGCAGATGATCCGTCGCACCCGGCCCAAGAACCTCGAAGACCTGGCGGTCGAGGTCGCGATCGTGCGACCCGGGCCGATCGTCGGTGGTGCGGTGAACCCGTACGTGCGGCGTCGGGAGGAGCAGCGCCGCGCCTGGGAAGCGGGCCGCCCCTACGAGCCGCCGCTCGAGCATCCCCTGCTCAAGGAGGCGCTCGCGGAAACCCTGGGCGTGATTCTCTATCAGGACCAGGTGCTGCAGGTGTGCCAGGCGCTCGCAGGGTTCACCGCGGGGCAGGCCGAGGCGTTGCGGCGGGCGATGAGCCGGCGGCGGAGCCGCGAGCTGATGGCGGGGTTCTGGGAGGAGTTCAGAGACGGCGCCGCGGCACGCGGGGTCGCGGAGCGGACCGCCGAGCGCGTCTTCACACAGGTGATCGCGTTCTCCGAGTTCGGCTTCCCCAAATCGCACGCCGCGGCGTTTGGCCTGCTCGCCTACCAATCGGCGTGGCTGCGGCACTACCATCCGGCCGAGTATTACACCGCGCTCTTCAACAACCAGCCGATGGGGTTCTATTCGCTCGACGTGTTGGGACGCGACGCGCTGCATAACGGAGTCGATATCAAGCTCCCTGACGTGAATGAGAGTGATGTGTGGTGCACGGTGGACCTCACCCCCTCTCCCCCTCTCCGTTCCGGAGAGGGGGAACTCATCGCGTCCCCCCTCTCCCGAAGGGAGAGGGGGGAAGGGGGTAAGGCCGTCCGTGTAGGTCTCGCGTTCATCCGTGACTGGAGTGAAGAGACAGCGACCTCTGTGGTGACCGAGCGGGAGCGGTGCGGTCCGTTCGCGAGCATCGGCGACGTCGTTCGCCGCGCTCCGCCCAATCTCAAGCGCACCGCGATCGAGCATCTGGTGTGGGTAGGCGGCTGCGACGGCTTCGGGCTCACCCGTCGCGAGCTGCTGTGGCAGGTGGGGCTATGGCTCCCGCCCGAGGCGGAGCGCGGCGGCGATGTGGGCGGACGGCGCCAACTCGAGCTCGCGCTCAACCACCCACACGAAGGTCTCCGGTTCGGCGGCCTCGCGGCGGCCGAGCGCCTGCTCGCCGAGTATGACGTCCTCGGGTTCGCGGCGAGCGGTCATCCCCTGTCCCTCTTGCGAGGCGCGCTACCCCGGGGAGTGGTGCAGAGCGACGCGCTCCCCCGGCTCGAGCACGATGCCCCGGTCGAGGTCGCCGGGCTGGTGGTCGCGCGCCAGCGCCCAGAAACCGCCAAAGGATTCGTATTCGTCCTCCTCGAGGACGAAGGGGGGATGACGAACGTGATCGTCCGTCCCGACGTGTACGAGCGGTACCGCGCGGCGATCCGCGGCGAGCCGCTCCTGTGGGTGCGCGGTACGCTCGCCAAGGACGACGGGACGGTGAACGTGCTCGCGGAGGAGGCGAAGGGACTGCGTTGCGGATTGCGGATTTCGGACTGCGAATTTGAAGACCCGCCCGACGCATCCGCAATCCACAATCCGCAATCCGCAATGGCCTTCCTGAAGTCCATGCGCCGCGTGGCGCCGGAGTCGAAGGATTGGGGCTAACTTTCCAGCTGGACCAAAGGGAGGTGTTCGGATGCCACAGCGCGAAGTCGCGACGCTCGCCGGGGGCTGCTTCTGGTGCCTCGAAGCGGCCTTTCAGGACTTGAAGGGCGTCGAGAGCGTCCAATCGGGATATGCCGGTGGTCGGGTCGCCAACCCGTCATACGAAGACGTCTGCACGGGGACCACGGGCCACGCCGAGGTCGTGCAGATCACATTCGATCCGCAGATCATCACGTTCGACGACCTGCTCCACGTCTTCTTCACGATCCACGACCCCACTACCGTGAACCGCCAAGGCGCGGACGTCGGCACACAGTATCGATCGGCGATCTTTTACCACAGTCCCGAGCAGAAGGCCACCGCCGAGCGAGTGATCGCCGAGCTCCAGGCCGGGAAGCTCTGGGACGAGCCGGTCGTGACGGAGCTGCGGTTGAAGCAACCCGCCTGATATCCTGGAGGAGGCAGGCATGGTGCGTTGGTCCATACTCGGGGCACTGCTCGCGACGCCTGCCATGGCGATCGCGCAAGCGCCGCCCGCAGGCTCGACCGAGCCGTTCGTGGTCGAGTACTACTACAAGGCGCGCTGGGGGCACGCCGACGAGTTCATCCGACTCTTCAAGAAGAACCATTACCCGGTCTTGAAGCGCGAAATAGAGCTGGGCCACATCCAGCAGGTCACCGTGGAAGCGCCCAGGTTTCACGGCACGGAGGACGGCCGTTGGGACTATCGCGTCACGATCGTGTGGAAGAACGCCGCAGCGCCGCACGAGCCGTTCCCGGATATGGAGCTCAAGCGGCTGTTCCCCGACCAGGATACCTTCCGGCGCGAAGAACAGCAGCGCTTCGAGATCCTCCTCGCGCACTGGGACTTGCCAGTCGTCACCGTGGATTTGACCCGCCCGTAGGCCGGCAAGCTGGGGCTAGTCGCGCGCCGCGGCGGGCCGGCGGCTGGTCCTTCCAAGATAGGTTCGTACGAGAGGAGCGACGCGACCGCGGACCAGCGCCGATTTGAGCCGCTCCCGTTCGTCCGGGGTGACCTCAACCAGGTAGCGCTCCCCGCTCCCTGCTCCCTCCTTGAGCGCCACCGGAATCCCGTCCCGGTACAGGACCCGATTCGTCGCGAGCCCCGCCACCACGTCCCCCGGGGTGACGATTCCAACCAGGTTGAGGGGGTCGGCCCCGCTCAACGCCACGAGCTCGCCTCTGCGCTCCTCACGCCGCACGCCGCGCAGCGAGCCAACCGCTTCGGGGAGCGCGTACTGCTCGCCCGAGAACCCGCCGACGAACCGTCCACCGCGGATCTCGCCACGCGCTTCGAGCCGGCGATACACGCGGAGGACATCGCGCCACGGGGTGAGGAGGGTCTCACGGGCCACCACCCGCCGGAACACGACGCCGTAGCGTCGCAACAACTGCCACGCCACCGCTTCGGCCACCGCTTCATCGGGAATGGGGTTCGAGGGCCGCACCAGCGACCACCGCCCGGCCGTCTCGACGCCGAACGGCGCGATCTTACCGCGACGGCGCAACCCGACAACTCCAAGCGGACGCCGCCGGTCGGATGGAACGAGCAAGGCCCGCAGGCCCGCGAAGCTGTCCGAAGTGACGTGCCCCCTCGCCACGAGCTCGCCGAGTCCTTTTTCGACTTCGGTACGCAAGAGGCCGGTCGCATTCACGAGATCGCCGAAGAACGACGCACCGCGCTGGCCGAGCACGTCGAGCAACGCACGTCCCGCATGCGTCAGTGGAAGGGCCGCCGGGTCGGGCTCTACCGTCAGGGACCGCCACACCGCTCCCCGCTCCCGTCTGAATAGGGCAATCGGGGTCGTGCGGATCGGGCCGGACTTGTGACCGTTGCCGTTCGCCACCGGACTCACGCGCCCCCACGCGATCTCCCCGGAGAGGCACAGCCCGTCCAGCCACAGGGGATCGTATTCGCCAAGCCGGGCGGGAAGCACGTCCGCCTCCCACGCGCCCGCGGGCACTTCGTATCCGTCCAGCAGGTGCAGGACGGCCGCGAGTCCTTCGGGACCCTCGGCGCGGGTGTCGGGCGTGACGCGTTGCCAGCGCAGCAGGAACCGCATGAAGTCGGCGGCCGTAACCGGCTCGATTTCCTGACGGAGGCGATCGAGCGTGTAGCGGTGGATCCGGGCCAGGAGCCTGCGCTCGCACCATTCGAGCTCCGTCACACCGGGTGAGAAGTGCCCGCGCAGGACGAAGCCCTCGTGCTCGAGCGCGCCGAGCGCGAAATCCACGTCCCCAACCGGGACGCCGAGCGTCGTCGCGATGGTCGCCGCCGTGGTCGGACCCGCCACTTCGAGTCGCCCACGCACCAGCTCGCGGAGCGCATCTTCCCGACTCCACGTCCTGGCGCGATCCCGCTCCGGCACGACGACCGCCGGCTCACACTGAGCGCCGGGGAACGCGGCCTCGAGCAGCGGGAGCCGTTCAGCGGCGAACCAGAGCTCGGGCTCGTAGAGCAGCGTTCCGGCCCGCCCGGCCTTCACCAGCTCCTGGAAATGCGCCTTCCATTCCGCATTCCGCACTCCGCATTCCGCACTCGTCAGGGCACCGGTGACGAGCAACGCATCGTGCAATTCGTCGGGAGAGCTGACGTCGGGCCACGCGTCGTCGCGCACCCGATCGATCGCCGTCTGGTCGAGTTTGCCGAGCTCCTCCGCGGTCTTCACGTCGAGCCCGCGGCGCGTGATCACCGCCTGCGTCCGGCGCTCCTCGAGCGGAGCGTCGTCCAGGAAGGCGTAGGGCTTCGCGTTGATCACCTCGTGCGAGAGCGGTGAGGGCTCGGTGGTGTCGCGTGCCACCAGCCGCAGGCGCCCGGCGTCCATCGCCTCGAGCACCCGTTTCAAGCCCGGGAAGTCCATCGCTTCGAGCAGGCAGTCGGCGATCGTCTGGTTGACGAGGGGGTGGTCGGGAATCTCGCGGTCGCCCACCAGGTTCTCGGGGCAGGCGAGCTGGTCGGGGAAGACGGCGGCGACCAGGTCTTCCGCGTCCATCCGCTGCAGCGGCGTGGGTACCTTCCGCCCGCCGCGCGCCC
Source organism: Gemmatimonadota bacterium (assembly GCA_003221045.1). GTDB lineage: Bacteria > Gemmatimonadota > Gemmatimonadetes > Gemmatimonadales > GWC2-71-9 > AG41. The sequence continues at coordinate 20,078 of QHUC01000110.1, forward strand.
GCAGCACCGCAAGCGCCCGCGTGGCGTTCCAGCGCCAACGGCTCCCGAACATCGGCGCATCGAGCATCGCCTGCACCAGCAGGTGCTCGGCGGTCTCGGGCTTGAGATAGTGGAACACGTCCTCCAGCGGGAAGCTGTGCTGCGGACCGAGCGACAGAACGATCGCGTCCTCGGTGGCGGCGGCCTGGAGCTCGAAGTTGAAGCTCCGACAGAAGCGCTTGCGCAGTGCCAACCCCCAAGCGCGATTCAACCGGCTCCCGAACGGCGCGTGCAGGACCAGCTGCATTCCACCCGCTTCGTCGAAGAAGCGCTCGAGCACGAGCGTCTCCTGGGTCGGGATGACGCCGAGGATCTTCTTGGACGCTCCGAGATACTCGACCATCTGCCGGGCCGCGGGCTCGGGCAACCCGGGGATCTCCTCCGCCAGCCATTCGATCGCGAGTCCGTGCTCCGCGTCCAGCCGATCGGCGACGTCCTGGCGGAGGCGCGATACCTGCTCGGACAGCTCGGCAGTGCGGCCCGGGGCTTCGCCGAGCCAGAAGGGAATGGAGGGTGGCTGTCCGTGCGCGTCCACGACGCGCACCTGGCCGGACTCGATCCGGTTGATCAGGTAAGAGGTATTGCCGAGCTGGAAGATGTCCCCCGGCATGCTCTCGATCGCGAAGTCCTCGTTGAGCGTTCCGACGAACGTTTCGGTCGGCTCGAGAATGACGCGGTAGTCGCCGATGTCGGGAATGGCACCGCCCGACGTGAGGGCGGCGAGCCGGGCGCCGCGCCGGGCCCGCAGCCGCCGGTTGACGCCGTCGTAGTGCACGTATGCGCCGCGCCGCCCTCGGCGCGTCGTGAAGCCCTCGGACAGCATCTGCACGACGGCGTCGAAGTCCTTCCGCGCGAGGTCACGGTACGGATAGGCGCCGCGCACCAGGTCGAAGAGCGCATCCTCTTGCCATTCCTCGCAGGCCACGGCCGCGACGATCTGCTGCGCGAGAATGTCGAGCGGGTGGTCCGGGATGATCAACCGGTCGAGCGTCCCCCCGCGCGCGGCCCGCACGAGCGCCGCGCACTCGATCAGCTCGTCACGCGATAGGGGGAACAGCCGGCCTTTGGGAACGGCGGCGAGGTGGTGGCCGGAGCGCCCCACGCGCTGTAACAACGTCGCGATCGAGCGCGTGGAGCCGATTTGACAGACCAGGTCCACCGTGCCGATGTCGATTCCCAGCTCGAGCGACGCCGTGGCGACGAGGGTCTTGAGCTTTCCCTCTTTGAGCCTGGTTTCGGCATCGAGCCGCTTTTCCTTCGACAGGCTGCCGTGGTGTGAGGTCACCTGGTCCGCGCCGAGTCGCTCGGAGAGGTGCAGCGTCAGGCGCTCGGCCAGGCGCCGCGTGTTGACGAAGACGAGCGTGGTGCGGTGCTCCGAGATGAGCTGCACCAGACGCTCGTAGATCTCGTCCCACACTTCCGCCGCCATCACTGCCTCGAGCGGCGAGGACGGGATCTCGATCGCAAGGTCCAGCGTGCGGGTATGGCCGGAGTCGATAATGCGGGGGCCAGGTGTTGGGTGTCGGGTGCCAGAGAGAAAGGCGGCGACGTCCTCGATTGGCTTCTGCGTCGCCGACAGACCGATCCGCTGAAGATGGCGTCCGGTGAGCTGCTCCAATCGCTCGAGCGACAGGGCCAGGTGGCTCCCGCGCTTGTCGCGCGCCACGGCGTGGATCTCGTCCACGATCGCCGTGCGGACGGTGCGGAGCATCTCACGCGCTCGCTCGGAGGTGAGGATGAGGTAGAGCGACTCAGGAGTGGTGACCAGGATGTGCGGCGGCCGGCGCACCATCTCCTGTCGCTCAGCCCCCGGCGTATCGCCGGTGCGCACCAGCGTGCGGATCTCCACGTCCGGCAGGCACGCCGCTTCAAGCGCCCGGCGGATCTCCGCGAGCGGCTCGGCCAGGTTCTTTTACGTCTTGCCCGAGCCGGTGGGAGCCGCGATCAGGGCGTTCTGACCGGCTCCGATGAGCGGCCAGGCTCGCCGCTGTGGCTCGGTGGGCTCCCTGAAGCGCGATTCGAACCAGCGTGCGATGACGGGGTGAAAGCCCGAGAGGGACATGACCTAAATATGGCTCGGCTAACCCCGGGGCGACGCCCCGGCGTCAGGCGCCCGACACACCCTCCAAGGTCACCCCCCGAGTCGCCGCGATGCGCTCTACGGTCTCGCCGATCTTGTTGTTCGGGGTCGAGGCACCCGCGGTCACGCCGATCGTCACCCGACCCTCGGGTAACCACCCCTCCCGGCGCTCCTCGGTCTTGCCGCCCACCGGTCGGAACCGGATGGTGCCCGCCTTCGGGTCGATGCAGGTTGCGTCCTCGATATGGTACGTCGGCGCCTTCTCGTGACAGATGGCCGCGAGATGCGTGGTGTTGCTGGAGTTGTATCCGCCGATCACCACCATGAGGTCGAGCGGCTCGGCGATCAGCTTCAACACCGCATCCTGCCGATCCTGTGTGGCAGAGCAGATCGTATCGAAGGTGCGGAAGTGCTCGGCCAGCGCCGCGTCGCCGTAGCGCCGAATCATGCTGCGCCGGATCTCGGCCGCGATGGCGAGCGACTCCCCTGAGAGCATAGTGGTCTGATTCGCGACCCCTACGCGAACGAGGTCACGGTCCGGGTCGAAGCCGGGGGACGACTTGCCCGCAAAGAGCCCGAGGAACCGCTCCGCGCTCCCCGCTCCCTCAATCTGCGTGCAAACTTCCCGCGCCTCCGTCATGTCGCGCACCACCAGGTATTTCCCGCCCGGATACTTGCTCACCTGGCTGGCCGTCGCCTTGGTCTCTTCGTGATGGTACTTGCCGTGAATGACGGCGGTGAAGCCGTCCTTCGCGTAGGAATCGACGCGCTTCCACACGTTCAGCACCGAGCCGCAGGTCGTGTCCACCAAAACGCAGCCGACCGCGCGCAGTCGCTCGAAATCCTGGACCGTCACTCCGAAGGCGGGGAGAATGACCACGTCCGCGGGCGTGATGTGAGCGAAGTCGAACTCCCCGTCGTCGGGGCGGCGCAGGAACTCGACCCCCATGGCCTGCAGCTTCTTGTTGACGTGTGGGTTGTGGATGATCTCGCCGACGAGGAACACGCGCCGTTCGGGGAACTTGGTCCGGGTTTCGTAGGCGTATTCGACGGCGCGGTCCACCCCGTAGCAGAACCCGAACTCGCGCGCCAGCTTGAACGTCAGGTCGCCGGCCGAGAGGACGTAGCCCCGGGCGCGGATGTGGTCCACCACCCTGCTGTGGTAGTCCGCCACCAGCGCGCCTTCGATGTCGCCCTTGAGCCCGAAACCGCGTCGAAAGTAGGTCTGCTGCACGCGGTCAATCTAACCGCGCGCCCCTCGGTGCGCGCACGGCGTCCATCACCCGTTGCACGGCGAGCCCGTCGTGAAAGGTCGCCGGCTCTCCCGTGGCTGGCCGGCCGTCCAAGACGCCCACCAGGTCGCGCATCAGCCGCACGAAAGAACGCGACCACATGTTGTTGGGACTGGTCCGCTCCCAGAGGTCGTCGGGGACGCTGATGTCTTCGAGCTCCGCCACGCGCCGGCCGATCTCGAGCCTTGTTTCGCCGGTGAGCACGAGCGTGCCCTCGCTCCCCGTGATCTGGGCAAAGTGTCCAGGCCCGTGAGTCGCGACCGTTGAAAGCGTCACGGTCGCGACGGCGCCACCGCCGAGCCGCAACACGAAGCCGGCGAAATCGTCGGCGGTGACAGGCCGGGCGACGTGCTGCTCGTCGAAGCGCTCAGCGACGAAGGTCTTTACTCCGCCCTGGACCTCGACCACTTCCGTTCCAGTCCAGAAGCGGCACAGATCGATGAGGTGCGACCCGACCGCGCCCAGGATGCCACCGCCGCGGGCGGCGTCGTACCACCAGCTCCACGGTGCGTCGAGCGCCTGGGGCCGCCCGTCCCCCCGCAGATACGGCTTGAGAACGACCTCGATGTGCCACACCGAGCCGATCGCCCCCGCGCGAATCAGCTGCTGCGCCTTCCGGCGGTTCGGCTCGTACCGCAGCTCGTGGTCGATGCGGGCCAGACCGTTGCTCTTCGCCGCGACCTCGATCATCCGCTCCGCCTCGCGGGCCGTCAGGGCCATCGGTTTCTCGCAGAGGACGTGCTTCCCCGCCTCGAGCGCCGCCACCGCGTGCCGCGCGTGGGCGTCGGGCGTCGAGGAGACAATGACGAGGTCGACGTCGGGAGCCCGGGCGAGCGCCTCGCCGCTGCCGAAGGCGTGCGACACGTCGAATTCCGCCGCCACGGCGCGGGCGCGCTCCAGGCTGCCGCTCGCGACCGCGGTGACCTGGGCGCCGGGGACGAGGCGCAGCGCGGGGAGCTGGACTCGGCGTCCGAAGCCCGTACCGATCACGCCGATCCGGAGGGTCACGACCGGGACCGGCAGGACACGGTATCCGCGCCGACCGGCACCGCGTCGAACGCCACCTCGGCCGTCACCCGACCGGCGGCCGACACCGCGAGCCCCGCGCCGCGCACTACGAGCATCACCGAAGGCCGGAGGGCGGTGACGGTGACGGCGCCGCTGTCGAGCGCCACACCGTACGCGACCTCCCCAACCATGAACCGCACTCCCACGGTCCCGCCGCGGAGGGAGACCGTATCGCCGCGTTGCACGAGGGGCCAGGTGCCGAGCGCGAGGGAATCGGGGGTACGGAGCCAGAGGATCGCCCCGTCACCTCCGCTCGACCCCCGAAACAGAAAGCCGTGCCCGACGCCCCCGACGCACTGGCTCGCGATCGCGGGCGCTGTGAACCGCACTGTATCCTTGGGTGGGCGGGTGACGAACGCCCGCACGACCGCGGCTTTTTGCCGGGGAGACGCGCTCCCGCACGCCCAGCTCAATGCCGCCACCGCGACGATCGCGTGGTTTCTCAGGAGGAGGCTGTCCGCGGCAGTGGGACGACGCCGAGCTGCGCCCGCGCCTGGTCGCTCGGGAGGGTGTGCGGGGCGAGGGCATCGACGAGCCCGTCCGGCAGGGCGCGCGGCCTCAGCCCGTGGCGATCCACGCAGACGAGCACCATCCACCCGGCGGCGCCGAGCGTCGGGCGGTCGTCCCGCAGCACGTCGAAGTTGAGCGTCATCGACTTCGTACCGACACGACCGACGTAGGTCGCCACGCGCAGCCGGTCGTCGAGGCGCGCGGGCCAGTAGAACTCGCTATGGACCGCCTTGCGGGGAAGAAAGATGTCGTAACGGTCGAACACCTGCGCGTACGCGAGGCCGCAGGCGCGGAACAGCTCCGTTTCGGCGATCTCGAAAAATCGCACGTAGGAGCCATAGAAGATGATGCCCGCGAAGTCCACGTCGGACCAGCGGACATAGTCCTCGATGACGAATGGTGTGGCCGGCATCGCTTCCCGACTGGAGAGGCCAGGTCGGGAAGGTAGAGGGCGTCAAACCTCGACGCTAGGACAGGAGCCTGGCGTTAGTCGCGTCCGGGGCGTCCATTGGGCCGCAGCCCGTAGGCGCGCAGACGGCGCCACAGCGTGGTGCGGCTGATGCCGAGTCGGCGCGCCGTCTCAGCGAGTTTGCCGTGCGTTGCCTCGAGCGTGTCGAGGATCGCCTGGCGCTCCCGCTCGGCCAGCGTGTGGGTGCCGTCGCCTTCCGGCAGGAACACCACTTCGCCGAGCTCCATCGAGCCGTGCTTCAGCGTGCGCGCACGGCCGCCGTATGCGACGAGCCGCTCTCGGAGATTCTCACCGCGGCGGCCGGACGCATCGCCGAGGGCATCGAGCGTGCGACGCGCGCGCTGGTTGGTGTAGACGACGCGGCCGTACCCGTCGAAGACGACAATGCCCTCGCTCACGGTTTCCATCACGGCTTGTCCGAGCGGGGCGAAGGTAAGCGGCGGAGGTGGGTTGGAGGTCTTCTCTCGAGTAGCCATACGTCCTTGCATAGCCGGGTCCGCGGTCAGGGTTGCGGGTTGCATCACAATAGAGAGACCCGCCCAGCGTACGGAGGTCACAGGCGGTGTTCGCGCGCTCTTAGTGAATTCTTAACGTCGCCATCCCTTCCCTCGCCCTCCGCGGCCGCCCCGCCCCCCCTGCCCCCCTCGCCCCCCGCTTCCCCCGCGCCCAGCGCGCGCGAGGCGCTGCCGCTCCCCTCGCGAGCCTTGAGACGGAGCCGGACGATGCCCACATCCTGCTCCACTTCGTAGTCCACCGGGACCCGATCGCCGTAGATGTGCACCGAATCCGGCAGTCCTTCGAGCGCCCGTCGCTCCGGTTCGGGAATCGCTCGTTCGACGTCCAGGATGAGCCGGGTATTGATGAAGTCCTCCCATGATGTGACGTCGGCCAGCTGCTCTCCGAGTAGGCCGGTCACGCGCTCGGTGGACGCCTGCACCAGCCGCCCGCCGGACCGACGCCAGTAGAAACCGAATCGCTCCAGCGCGCGGCGCACGCGCCCCTGATCGGGATGCGGCGTCTCTCCCGCGAGGAGCGGCTGCACCAGTGCCGCGCGGGCCGCGCCTGCAATGTCGGAGGGGAAGGGGTTCTGGAGCGGCTCCACCTCACGCTCCAAGAGGAAGCCGAAGTAGCTCACCGTACGCACCCGCATCAGGCCTTCCCGGCGCCGCTGCCGCTCGAACAGCACCGTCGGCGAGCCCCGCCTCGCGTAACGACGGATCGCGCGCTCCGAAAGCTGGGTCCCCTCGATGCTGGCGCGTGGCACTCCGAACCGATCCGCGAAGTAGCGCAGCGTCCCGGCCACCGCGCCCCAGCTGCCGGCCACCGAGCCGCGGCTGACGCGGGCCTCGCGCCCGTCGGCCGTCTCCTCGTCGATCACGAGGTCGAAGGGCATGATCTTGGCCACGAGATCCGCGAACGCAGCGACCGTCTTCTCGCCGGCGTGCGGGAGCCGCTCCGGCAACGGCAGCTCGAGCTGCCGGTACACCGAGGCGAGGCCGAGCGCTACATCCTCGATCGCCTTCACCAATACGCCGCGACCTTCGGCCCAGCGATCGATCGTGTCTCGGAACAGATGTCGCGGCAGGCCGTACACCTCACCCAGATATCCGTGCTTGTTCACCGCCTCGGCGTAGAGGTTGTAGGCCGTGAGGTGATCGCTCCCGGGCGCGATCAGCCCTCGCAGGTCCCGCTCCTCCCGGGTCATGCGATGGAGGGACTCGATGTTCGCGGCGACCGCCACGACGGGGACCAGGTCGGCGTCGGCGTGCCAGAGGAGCGCCCCCCAGGGCCGCTCGACCGGCATCGCCTCCACGTCGCGCCCGTAGCGCGTCAGCCGACCGCGCTCAATCAGTCCACGCTCGGTCAAGAGATCGACCGCGTCGCGATACGCCCTGCGGTCGAGGGGTACCGGCAGGTCGAGCTCGCGGGCGTCGACGCCGAGCGCCGCGCAGGTGATTGCCACTCGTTCCGCGTCGCCCGCCAGCTGAAACTCGGGCGGCGTGGGCGCGAGCTGGTCGAACACGAGGTCGCGGTCGCTCAGGATGTACACCTCGCCGCCTTGCACGCGTCCATGGACACGGCCAGCCATCTGCAGGATCTCGTTCGCGCCGAGGTAGAGTCGCGTGAGCACGTTGCGGCCCCGCTCGACCACGTTGGCGTATCGCGCGTCGTAGATCACCACAGTGTCCAGGCCCCGGATATTCAGGGCGGATTGCCCCGCGGCGGTCATAGCGAGCAGGAACGGCCGTCGCACCTGACCGTCGAGAAACGGCCGGATGACGCGGATCGGCTCGCCACCGTGATAGAAGGCGGTCGGCAGTCCCTGCCAGCGGTCACCCAGCTCCTTCGCGATCTGCTCAACCTCCGCCCGCGTCGGCACGAACACGGCCACCCCACGCCGCTCCCGCAGGACGCGCTTCATGAAGCGAGCGTCCAGAAACGCGAGCGGCTGCTGCGGCAATACGCGCACATCGGCGGCTCGCGCGGGGTCGAATGCCCGGGTCTCGAGGACTTCGACGGACCCGAGGTAGCGGGCGTAGAACGACGGATCTACGGTGGCGGAGAGCCAGATGAAGCGACACCCCGCCCGCTTCCCGAGCGCGAGGCACAACTCCAGCTCCGCGGATGTCTGGTGGATCTCGTCGACCACCAGGGTGTCGCGCGCCGTGATCAGCCCGTCCTCGAACCAGCGACGCGCGATCCCTGTGGTGACGATGACGACATTCCAGGTTGGCGTCTCGGGCGTCGCTTCCCGCTCGCGGTTCACGACGCCGACCTTAAGCGGAGCTCCGAGGATGGTCTCGGCGATCGGCCGGATCGCGAGCGTCTTCCCGGTCCCGGTCCCCGCGACGATTCCAAACCCTCGCCCCGATGCCGCCAGGCGCGCGATGTCCGCCCCGTGCTCGCGGGCGAGGAGCGTTTCGAGGTCCAGGCCCATCGCCAGCTCGATCGTCTCGCAGGCCGCGCGCGTCGGAGCGATCACGACGACCCGCCCGGTCGCGGGCTCGGCGGCGAGGAAGGCGTTAGGGTCGGGGGGAAGAAAGTGGTCCCGGGAGATGCGCACGATCGCAATATAGTGACGGCCATGTTCTCGACCGGTGCTCGGAAAAGAAAGCGGGAGGCGTGCGTGCGCGCCTCCCGCTTAGCGACCGTACCTGCGGCACTGTCTAGGACGCCAGCCGCCGCATCCGGAACCTTCCGTTGCACGCCGCACTCCGGAGGTACAGCCGATACGTATCAGTCCCCGTCATAGTCGTAGCGGCAGTGGTGGCGGTGATGACGCCGAGCCACGTAAACGCGTTCCACGAAGAGCGGCGCGGGCCGATAGAACCGCGGCCGTGAGTGATAGAACCCGTATCGCCTGCCGACGACCACGACACCTGTGACGAACGGCCGGGGCGCGGCAAAGCCGATCGCGACGCTGACGCGGGTCTGCGCGCTGGCGGGTCGCGTCGCCAGTGCCAGGACGAGTCCGACGGCCAGAAGCATGTGTTTCATAGGTCACCTCCGGCTGCCACGCGTTGGAAGCGCCGTGCCAGAGGCGACAGCCTTAGCCAAGCTGCACTGCTGGAGAGGGTTAGGACCGGTGGGAGGATCGGGGCCCGGGCGTGCGAGTGTCACTCACCGCGGTCCCACTGTGCCGGCCATCCGTCAGTCGCCCAGGCTGATCCCCAGGTCCCGTGCAGTAGCGATAGTGTCCGAGTCGAGCGGCACGCGCTTTGGCATGGCGAGGGCTTCAGCGATCGGCACGGCTGCGATGGCCGGCGGCCGGAGGGCCACCATGCTGCCGAAGCGCCCTTCGGCGATGAGACGCACGGCTGCAGCCCCGAAGCGGAGTCCGAGCAGCCGATCGAACGTCGTCGGGCTGCCGCCGCGCTGCAGGTGTCCGAGCACGAGGGAGCGCGTCTCCTTCCCGGTCATCTCCTGGATCGAGTGCGCGACCTTGTCGCCCATTCCGCCGAACCGCTCGTGCGCGGGATCGACGAGAGACGCCGTGCCCCCGCGTGGCGCCGCGCCTTCCGCGACGACCACGATGCTGAAGTGACGACCTTCGGCCTCGCGCCGGCGGATCTTATCGCACACCCGATCTAGGTCGAACGGGATTTCGGGGATGAGAATGACGTCGGCCGAGCCCGCGATGCCGGAGTGCAAAGCGATCCAGCCGGCGTGACGGCCCATCACCTCCACTACCATCACACGCTCGTGGCTCTCGGCAGTGGAATGGAGTTTGTCGATCGCGTCGGTGGCGGTCTGCACCGCGGTATCGAACCCGAACGTCGCCGCGGTGCCGCCCACATCGTTGTCGATGGTCTTGGGCACGCCGACGATGGGGATGCCCTTCTCGCAGAGGCGCCGGGCAATCTCCAGCGAGCCGTCGCCACCGATGGCGATCAGGGCGTCGAGGCCGAGCCCACGGAACGCGGCGACGACCGCGTCCGAGCGGTCGTGCTTGACCCACGTACCGTCGGGTCCCTGCTCGCGCCACATGAAAGGATCGCCGGCATTGGTCGTGCCGAGAATCGTGCCGCCAAGGTGGGTGATGCCCCGCACCGCCGCGGCGTCGAGCGGGATGATGCAACGTGACAGCGGTGGGGCCATCCGCTGCATCAGCCGCAGCACCTCTCCTGGCTCGGCGTGGCGTCCGACGGCCTTCTTGGAGAAGACTCGGCGCCCGTCCACCTCGACCTCGAACACACCGCCGGACGACTGGATCAGCTTCACGTCAGCATGCGGGTAAGCCTTGCGGATCTCGGCCGCCAGACCGGCGGCCCGGGGCTCGTAGTTTCAGACGACGCAGTATTCGATCGTGACACGCATAGCGTAAACGATAGCCGCGCTTGACACACCGCGCCAAGGGTCCGACTTTGCTCTTGGCTCCCCGATGAGTGCCATCTCCCGTCTCAAAGCGTCGCCGGGCCTGTTGGTGCGGACGGTCGTCACGCTCGGCGCCGTCGCCGCGATCGCCGGAGCGGTGGTGGCCTTCGCTACCGGGCAGGCGACGCTCGGTGCCGACGCGCTCGAGGAGGCCTTGGCGCTCACCGTGGTCGGAGCGCTCGCGCGCCGCTACGGCATCGCCCTCCCCGGCAACGGCTTTTCCTCCTACATCGTTGGCGTCATGGCGTACGCCACGCTCGATCGCGGTTGGCCGTTCGCCGTGCTGGTCGCCCCGGTGGGGATGCTCGCGGGCGATGTCGCGCTACGCCGCGTTTCCATCCCCGCGGCGCTCGACAACGCGGCACACCTCGCCGTCGGCGGAGCGGTGGCAGGGTTGGTGTACGCCCGCCTCGGGGGCGCGACCGGCGCCGGCGCGCTGACGTCGGGCAATCTGCTTCCGCTCGCCGTCTACCTCCTCCTTCTGCCGTGCGTGGTGAACGGCACATTCTACCTCGAGCTCGCGCTGGGGCGCAGCCTGGTCTGGGTCGACGCCAGACTCACGGCCCGGTGGGAGGCGGCAGTCTACGCCTGCTCCGTCGGGCTCGGTCTCGGCTGGCTCGCGATCGCCCACTCGCACGTCGACCCGTCAGGGTTCCTGGCGATCGGTGCGGTGCTGGTCGGCGCCGCCGTCGTGAGCCTTTCGGTGATCCGTCGGGGCGTCCGCGCCGACGAGCTGGCGCTGATCCAGGGCCTCTCTCAGGCCATCGCGGGAGACATCAGCCTGGCCAGGAGCTTTCCGCGCATTCAAGAGCTCGCGCGCCGGCTGGTGAGATGGGAGCATATGGGCTTCGCGCGCTACGATCCGCTGACCAATGAGATGGAGCTGGTGGCCGACACCGCCGCGCACGGTCAGGCCTCTTTCCGGTTCGACGCGAACGCCGGGCTCACGGGTGAGGCGGTCCGCCTGCGACGCCCCGTCGTGGCACGGGCCCTGGCCGCAGAGCAGGTCGTGGTGCCCGGCCGCGAGCGTCCGGGCTCGGAGGTGCTGGTGCCGCTATACCACGCGGGGCAGCTCGTGGGGCTGTGGAGCGTGCGACACTCCGATCCGTTCATGTACCGGGACTCCGACGGCGCCATGCTCGCGCTCCTCGCGCCGCAGCTGGCCCTCATGCTGGCGATCGAGGGCTCGGTGCAGCCAGTGGTCGGTGCATCCGACCGAACGACCGCCTACATCCAGACGCTCACGGCCGCCACGGGACAGATCAATGCGTCGAGCGAACAAGTGGCCGCCTCCGCCCGTCGCGCGAGCCAGGGGGCTGCGCAGGCCGCGACCCTCGTGAGCGCGTTGAGCCGGGACTCGGCCCAGCTCACGCAACACGCGGGCGAGGTCGCGGCCGCGGGCGACGAGACCCGGGACTCGGGCGCCGAGATGGAGAAGACCACCGAAAAGATCCGCCTCGCGACACAAAGCGCGGTGCGCCGGCTCAGCGATCTCGGGGTGACCACCGAGGAGAGCGCTCGCGAGGTGCGCCGCCTCCGCGACGTGGCCGAACAGGTCGAGAAGTTCTCGGAGGCGATCGGATTCATCGCCAATCAGACGAACTTGCTCGCCCTCAACGCCACGATCGAAGCGGCGCGCGCCGGCGTGCACGGCCGGGGCTTCGCGGTGGTCGCCGACGAGGTTCACAAGCTCGCGGAGGAGAGCGGCCGAGAGGCCCGCAACGTCGGCAGGTCAGCGCAGGAGACGAGGCGCGCCCTCGACCGGGCCGCCCAGCTGCTCGAACGGGTTCGAGGAGACCTGGCCGACGTCGTGCAAAGCTCGACCGATTGGGTGCAGGACCTGGCCCGCATTGCTGACACGGCCGCCGGCACGGCGCGCGCCGGCAAACGGGTCGCGGATCTCGCGCGCGGCATCTCGGCGCGCGCGGGCACCATCAGCCAGTCACTCGACCAGGCGAAGGCCGGCGCGCAAGCCTCCACCCAGGAGGCGGAGGCCGTAGCCGCTGCCGCCGGGGAGCAGGTTCAGGCCATTCAGAAGCTCGCCCGGGGCGCCACCGAGCTGGCGGCCCTCGCCGACAACCTCGCCAAGGCCGTCCGGTTCGTCCGCGGCGACAACGGGCGACAGCAAGGGGCGTGATCCGCATCACCATCGCGGCCGCCGGGGTTTCTAACCGGCGGCCGAATTATTACCGTAGGGCCACACTTTCGGACGGAGGGGCCGAACGGTGCGGACACTCGTAACACTGGGAGTAGCGCTCGCGTGCGGGACCTCGAGCCTTGGCGCGCAACGCGCGCACCAGTTCGAATTCGGAGCGTTCGGCACCTATACGCGTTTTGATCGGGCGTTCAACCTCGACAACCAGTTCGGCGGGGGCGGGCGGCTCGGGTACTTTTTCACCGATGTCGTGAGCGCCGAGCTCGAAGCCAGCTACCAGAGCCCGAGTCCCACCGTCGGTAGTGCCTCTCCCACTCTCGCGTCGGGCAGCGCCAGTCTGATCCTCAACTTCGGCACCGCCAGGAATCTCTTCTATCTGTTGGGCGGGTACTCGCGACTCGACTTCGAGAAGAACTCGCCCTACCGCTTTACCGACAACGCGGTGCAGGGCGCGATCGGCGATCGCGTGTTCCTCGGCAATTGGGCCGCCCTCCGCTTCGAAGTACGAGGCGTGTACGCCCCCAGCACCGGCTTGGCGGGGGCGGATTGGGCCGGCCACGTCGTCGGCTCGGTCGGGCTCTCCGTGTTCACGGCCGGCGGCCCGGCGCTGGATTCGGACCACGACGGCGTGCCGGACAAGCGGGACGCGTGCCCGGGCACTCCGCTCGGGGCGACCGTCGACGCGCGCGGCTGCCCCACCGATACCGACCACGACGGCGTGTACGACGGCCTCGACCGCTGCCCCGGCACGCCTGCGGGCGCGCGCGTCGACGCCACCGGCTGCCCGACCGACGCCGACCACGACGGTGTGTACGACGGCCTCGATCAGTGCCCGGACACGCCGGCCGGAGCGCGCGTGGACCCCAAAGGCTGTCCCGTGGATTCCGACCGCGATGGCGTGCCGGATGGTATCGACCAATGCCCCAACACGCCGGTCGGCGCCATGGTCGACGCGACCGGTTGCCCGCTCGACTCGGACAAGGACGGCGTGCCGGACGGCCTGGATAAGTGCCCCAACACGCCGCCCGGGGCCGAAGTGGACGACGTCGGGTGCCAGCGCTTCAAGGACTCGGATGGAGACGGGGTCGACGATTCGAAGGACAAGTGTCCCGGCACGGCGCCGGGCACCAGGGTCGACGCCGTGGGCTGCCCGATCCTGTTTACGCCCGAGCGCGCGCCGGTCATTCTGCGCGGTGTGATCTTTGAGACCGGAAAGTCGGCACTGAAGCCCGAGTCGTTCACGGTGCTGGACATCGTGGCGCAGTCGCTCAACGCGAACCCGGATATCCGAATCGAAGTCGCGGGCTACACCGACAACACCGGCTCGGCCGCAGGGAACCTCAGGCTCTCCCAGGCGCGGGCGGACGCGGTGCGGACGTACCTCGCGAGCAAAGGGGTGACACCGGACCGCATGATCGCGAAGGGCTACGGAGCCGCGAGCCCGATAGCCACGAACGCAACATCCGCCGGCCGGCAGCAGAACCGGCGCGTGGAGCTGCACCAGCTACCGTGAGCGCGTCGCGGCGGGGAATGCACCCGGGACGGATCGGGTTGCTGGCCGTTGGGTTGGCGCTCCGCGCCGGTCCCCTCGCCGCGCAGCACGCCGGGCAATTCGAGGTCGGCGCGTTTGGCTCCTACACGCGATACGATCCCGCCTTCGGCCTGTCGGAGAAGATCGGCGGCGGCGCGCGCCTCGGCTATCTCGTCGGTAGCGTGGTCGGCGTGGAGGGAGACCTCCTCTTCCAGCCCGAGTACACGGTCGTGCCTCCGAGCGGAACACCCCAATCGCTACAACCGCTGATCGGCAGTGCATCATTGGTGGTGAACGCCGTTCACGCCGATCGCCTGATGGTGTACGTGCTGGGCGGTTACACGTTGCTCGACTTCGGGACGCGAGCGCCGTACCGATTCACCGACAACGCCGCCCACGCCGGCGCCGGCGTCCGGTTGTTCCTGACGAACCGCATCGCGGTGCGGGCCGAAGGGCGCGCGATTTTCACGCCGAGCACGCACTACACACTCATCACCGGAAATCCCAGGCATTACGTCGGCACCGTCGGGCTCTCCGTGTTTCACCTCGGCGGAAAGGCGAAGGATTCCGACCACGATGGCGTCCCGGACAACAAGGACGCGTGCCCTAACACGCCCGCGGGGGCGGTGGTGGACCAGCGCGGCTGCCCCTTGGACTCGGATCACGACGGCGTGTACGACGGGCTCGACAAGTGTCCTGGTACGCCCGCGGGCGCCCACGTCGACGCGACCGGGTGCCCCACGGACTCGGACGGCGACGGCGTGCCTGATGGCATCGATCAGTGCCCCAACACGCCGAAGGGCGCGACCGTGGACGCCAAGGGATGCCCGATCGATTCCGACGGCGACGGGGTGCCGGACGGCATCGACCAATGCCCCGGCACGCCGGCGGGGACGACCGTAGACGAAAAAGGGTGCCCGATGGACTCGGACGGGGATGGTGTCCCGGACGGCCTCGACAAATGTCCCAACACGCCGAAGGGCGCGATGGTCGACGCGAACGGCTGTCCGCTGGACTCCGACCTCGACGGCGTGCCCGACGGCATCGATAAGTGCCCCAACACGCCCACCGGCACGAAGGTCGATGCCGTGGGGTGCCCGCTCCCCGTCGAGGCGGTGACCCCCCCACCGCCCACCGCTGCCGCGAAGTGCCCGCCGGCGCCCCCGGGAAGCCAGGTCGACGCCAATGGCTGCCTCGTTCTGTTTGGGCCCGAAGCGGCGCGGTCCCCGACTCCGGGGGCTCCACCGCGGCCCACGCTGATCTTGACGGGCGTGAACTTCGAGACGGGCAGGTCGGTCCTGACGCGAGATTCGTACATGGTGCTCGACGCGGTCGCGGCGTCGCTTCTCGCGAACCCTGATATCCGGATCGAAGTCGCCGGCTACACCGACAGCACGGGCAGGAAGTACATCAACTACAGGCTCTCGCAGGCCCGCGCCGTCGCGGTGCGCTTCTACCTCGCGCGCAAGGGCGTCCCGCCGGCCCGGATGGTCGCGAAGGGATACGGTGCGTCGGGGTACATCGCGCCGAACAGCACCGCCGCGGGCCGCGCCCAGAACCGGCGCGTCGAGCTGCACAAGCTCCCGTAGTCGCGCGCGGGGACCGGGCTCGGTATTTTCCCGTGCCCGTGTCCCGCACGTTCACGCTGCTCCTCGCGGCCGCCGTTGTCGCCGCGTCTACCATTCCCCATCTTCTGTCGGGGCAGCAGCCGCCTTCGCGGCGGCAGGCGCGTGGGCGTCGCCCTGCCCCGCCGCCCGCCCTACGCACCACCGCCCAACGCATCCCGACTCCGCGATCGGTCCTCGGTTTCGAGCCCGGCGACGAGCGGAAGCTCGCCGACTGGCCGACGTTGGTCCGGTACTATCAGGCGCTCGCCGGCGCCAGTGATCGCATGCGGTACCGGGAGCTCGGGCGCTCCACGCTCGGCGCCCCATTCGTCGCCCTGGTGATTTCCAGCCCGCAAAACCTCCGGCGCCTCGATTACTACCGGGAGCTGAACGCCCGTCTCGCCGACCCGCGCGGGCTCAAGACCGCGAAGGAAGCGACCGCGGCGCTGAAAGACGCCAAGACCGTCGTCCTCATCACGTCGGGGATCCACTCGAACGAGGTAGGCGGCCACCTCACGCCGGCCATCCTCGCCTACCGGCTGGCGACCGACACGAGCGCCGCGACGCGGGCGATCCTCGACAATGTGATCCTGTGGCTCGTGCCATCGCTCAACCCCGACGGCGTCACGATCGTCGCCCGATGGTACAACCGCACACTCGGGACGCCCGCGGAAGGTGCCGATCCGCCCGAGCTGTACCACCATTACACCGGGCACGACAACAACCGCGACTGGTACGCGTTCACGCAGGTCGAGACGCAGCTGGTGGTGGACTCGATTCACAACGTGTGGCACCCGCAGATCGTACACGACATCCACCAGCAGGATACGGACGGCTCTCGTTTGTTCCTGCCGCCATACCTCGACCCGGTCGAGCCCAACGTCGACCCCTTACTAATCGATGGCGTGAACGCCCTCGGTACGGCGATGGCCTGGGAGCTTGCCGGCCAAGGCAAGACCGGCATCGCGATCAACGCGATCTATGACGCGTGGACCCCGGCGCGGGCCTATCAGCATTACCACGGCGGCGTGCGGATCCTCTCCG
>QHUC01000236.1 GCA_003221045.1 Gemmatimonadota bacterium
TCACAAGGTCGCCCTCACGGCCTGCATGCGCCGACTGCTCTTGATCCTCAACGCCATCGTGCGTACTCAAACCCCGTGGCGCGCGACGCCGATCGTCGCGCGAGCCACCCCTTGACCGATGACACAGTTGCTGAAGCGGCAGCGCCCGTTTACGGGCAGTGCCGAGCCGCGAGTTCACTCGCGACTAGGTGCGCAGCAGCTCCTTGGCTCTCCTCACGACATTGTCCACCGTCAGCCCGAACTCCTGATAGATCCGCTGGTACGGGGCCGACGCGCCGAATCGCTCGATGCCTAACACCGCTCCGGTCTCACCCACCCACCGGTACCAGGGCTGGGGAGACGCCGCTTCGATGGCGAGACGTGCCGTGACCGCCGGCGGTAGAACGGCATCGCGGTATTCGAGAGGCTGCCGCGCGAACAGCTCCATGGACGGCATGCTCACCACGCGGGCCGCTATGCGTTCGGCCGCTAGCCGCTCGTACGCACCGAGGGCCAGCTCGACCTCTGAGCCGGTGGCGATGAGCACGAGCGAGGGCTTGCCGCCCGGCGCATCGGCCAAGACATAGCCCCCCAGGCGGAGACCGTTCGCGGGCGCGTACTTCGTGCGGTCGAGGGCCGCGACCTTCTGGCGCGTCAACACGAGCGCTACCGGGCCCTCGCGCCGCAGGATGGCGGCCCGCCATGCCTCGACCGTTTCCGCCGGATCGGCCGGCCGAATGACCACCAGATTGGGTACGGCGCGCAGGCCCGCCAGCTGCTCGATCGGCTGGTGGGTTGGGCCGTCCTCTCCCAGTCCGATCGAGTCGTGGCTGAACACATAGATCACGGGCAGGCCACACAGGGCGGCGAGCCGGATCGGCGGGCGCATGTAGTCGGAGAAGATCAGGAAGGTCGACCCCACCGGTCGCACGCCTCCATGCAGCGCGAGCCCGTTCAGGATCGCGCCCATGCCGTGCTCACGGATGCCGAAATGGATATTGCGGGCTCCCCAGCTCCCCGCGGCGACGTCGCCGCCCCCCCCGGTCTTGAACACGAGTTGCGTGGAGCCTGCGAGATCGGCGGAGCCCCCGATCAGCTCCGGGAGCTTTGCGGCGATGGCGTTCAGCGTCTTCCCGGCCGCGGCGCGGGTCGCCTGCGCGTCCCCGGTCGTGAACGCTGGCAGCTCGGCGTCCCAGCCTTCCGGCAGCCGGCCCGCCAGCCGGCGCTCGAGCTCGGCGGCGAGCTCCGGGAACGCTCGCCGATACACCTCGTATGCCTCGCGCCACTCGGCTTCGAGCCGGGCGCCGCGCTCGCGCGCCCGCCGCCAGTGGGCCAGCGCCTCGTCGGGCACATGGAAGGGCTCGAGGCTGGGCCAACCGAGACGCTGTTTGGTGAGCTTCACCTCTTCCTCACCGAGCGGGGCTCCGTGGGCCTCCGGCGTGTCCTGCTTGTGCGGACTGCCGTATGCGATGTGCGTGCGCACGATGACGAGCGATGGGCGGTCCGTCGTACGTCGCGCGGCTGCGAGTGCCGTATCCAGCGCGCCGAGATCGTTTCCATCCACCACGCGCTCCACGTGCCATCCGTAGCTGTCGAATCGCTTGGCGACGTCCTCGGAGAAGGTGAGGTCGGTCTTCCCATCGATCGTGATACGGTTGTCGTCGTAGATCCCGATCAGGCGGCCGAGCTTCAAGTGGCCGGCCAGGGAGCAGGCCTCGTGCGACACGCCCTCCATCAAGTCGCCGTCCGAGGCGAGGAAATACGTGAAATGCTCCGCGATGGCATGGCCGGGCCGGTTGAAGAGCTGCGCGAGGTGCGCCTCCGCGAGTGCCATCCCGACGGCGTTACCGACGCCCTGCCCGAGCGGACCCGTTGTGGCCTCCACCCCCGGCGTGAGCCCGTGCTCCGAGTGCCCCGGGGTCCGGCTCCCCCACTGGCGGAACTGCTTGATGTCGTCGAGCGAGAGATCGTACCCGGTCAAGTAGAGAACCGCATACAGCAGCATGCAGGCGTGGCCGGCCGAAAGCACGAAGCGGTCGCGCCCGAACCAATCGGGATTCGCGGGATTGTAGCGGAGGTGTCGCTGCCATAGCACGTAGGCGAGTGGCGCGAGCGCCATCGGCGTCCCCGGGTGCCCCGCATCAGCGCGTTGCACGGCGTCCATCGCGAGCGTACGGACGGTGTTGATGCAGAGCTGATCGAGTGAGGTGGCGTGAGCCGTGGAGGTGGGCGGCGCGGCGGCGCCGGTCGCCGGCTTCGTCACAGGAGCCCGGATTTGGCGGCCTGCCACAGGCTCACGAGGCGGTCGAAGCCGGTGACGAGCACGTCTACCTGTTGCGGGCTGGGACTGGCCTTGGCGGCGGTCCTGAGCTCTTCGCAGATCCGCGGCATTTCCCTGCGTCCCTGCTTCGTACCCTCGGCGGCGATCTGGTCGAGCAGCGCGATGATCTTCTGGCGCGCCGCCTCGTCCTTGGGCACCTGCCACAGGTAATCAGCGAGCTGCTTGCCCTCGGTGCAGAGCTTGCCCAGGGCATCCATCAGCGGCGGCCGCGAGCGGCGCGGCGCGTTCGGGTCACTCATGGCGGCTCAATTATACCCAGAAACGTCGTGCGACGGACGGTTGCCGGCAGTCCGGGCGTCGTCTAGCTTGCGGTCTCCATGCCACCCCTCATGCTGATCCGCGAGCGGCTGCAGGCCTTCAACCGCTGGACGAAAGGGTGGGCCGGCTCCGTCGGGATCGCGGTGCTGATCTGGCTCGTGCTCCGCTCGTACCTGATCGAGGCGTTTCGCATTCCTTCGGCGAGCATGGAGAACACGCTCCTGGTCGGCGACTTCCTCTTCGTCGACAAGGCGATTTACGGCGGCGAGTTCGAGATCCCGTTTGCCGGGATCCGCTTCTGGCGCCTTCCGGGGTACGCCGAGCCGGAGCGTGGTGGGATCGTCGTGTTTCGCTCCGTGGAAGACTCGACGCCCAACGACGCCGTCCAGTTACGCAAGATCCGGGCATGGCAGCTCGGCTACTACGTCGGGCGCGACTCGTCGCACTACCACCCGACCACCCACGACTGGGGTCCGATCGTCGTCCCCGCGGGGCACTACTTCGTCATGGGGGACAACCGGGACGAATCGTACGACAGCCGCTACTGGGGATTCCTGCCGCGATCGCACGTCGTGGGAAAGCCGCTCTTCATTTACTTCAGCGTCGCCACCGATCCGCCTCGGATCCGGTGGAACCGATTCTTGCGCCGTCCCCGCTAGCAACCTTGTACCTTGACGCCTCCGGGCAGGGCGGTTAAAACCCTTTTCGCTTGCTCTCATTTGCCATCGGACTCGATCACATGCCCCGGCTCGCGACGCGCCGGCGAGCGGCGGTGCTCGCCGCATTGTGTAGCGCCTGGGCCCCCCTCCTCGGCGCAGCGGCGCAACAGCCGGACACGACTGCCCTCCCCCATGCCGCGGACACCCTGAAGGTCTACACCTTGCCACCGGCCGTCGTCTCCGTCACCCGCGCCAACCCGCCGATCAATCGGATCCCGCAAGCCGTCCAGCTCGTCGAGAAGGCCGAGATCAGCCGCGCCAGGCCCACGTGGGGCCTGGACGAGGCGCTCGTAACAGTTCCCGGTGTGTACGCGGCCAACCGCTACAACTTCTCGCTCGATCAGCGTATCTCGATCCGCGGCTTCGGCGCCCGATCGGCATTCGCCGTGCGGGGGATCAAGGTGCTGGTGGATGGAATTCCACAGACCCTGCCTGACGGCCAGGGACAGCTCACGAACCTCGAGCTCGGTGCGGCCGACCGGATCGAAGTGTTGCGTGGCTCCTCCTCCGCGCTGTTCGGCAACGCGTCGGGCGGGGTGATCAGCATCTGGACCGACCCTACCGCGCCGCAGAGCGTCCGCCAGGACGTCCGCGTCACGTTCGGGACCTTCGATCGCGATCTCGCACGTAACTGGAGCAAGTGGCAATCGAGTACGTCGTTCCGCGTGGGCTCGGGCAGCGGCCTCGTGACCGTCTCGCGCCTGGATTACACGGGACAGCGGCAGCATTCGGATGCGGACTTCCGCAACCTGAACACACGCTGGCACTTCCCGCTGGCGAGCGGTTGGTCGCTCGCGGCGACCGCGGACCTGGGCTGGGATCCGCGCGCGGACAACCCGGGCGCCCTGAACATCAACGAGATGCGCCTGAACCCCGACTCCGCCGCGGCGATCAACATCACGCGGGCGGCGGGCAAGGACGTGACGCAGGGGCAGGGCGGCGTCACCGTGCGGCGCGAGTTCAGCGGGGGCGGCGAGGCATCGCTAACGGTCTTCGGCATCGCGCGCAGCCTCAAGAACCCTACGACCTTCGCGTACATCGATCTCGACCGGTTCGATTACGGCGCCCGCCTCGCGCTCAGCCGTCCCCTGCCGCTCGGATCCCTGGAGCACCGGCTCACCGCCGGGCTCGACTTCCAGCGGCAGCGGGACGATCGGAAGAACTTCGGCAATACCGGTGGTCAGCCCGACGGCGTGTTCGCCCTCAACCAGCTGGAGCATGTGACGGAGGTGGGGCCGTTCGTGCAGAGCGCGATCCAGCTCACTCCCCATGTCTCCGTCACGGGCGGGCTACGCTACGAC
>QHUC01000111.1 GCA_003221045.1 Gemmatimonadota bacterium
CTCGCCCAGCGACAGCTGGCGTACAGGCTTGTCGCGCACCTCGGCGAGCGCGAGCAGCGCGACGAGCTCCTCGAGCCGCTCCCGATAGTCGGCCTCCGTCAGGTCGTAGATCGCACGGTTGAGCTGAAACGTCTCCTCCGGCGGCAGATCCCACACGAGTTGTTGGCGGTTGCCGAGCACGAGGGCGATGCGTCGCTTGAAGGCGGGCCCGCCGGTCCAGGGGTCGAACCCGGCGACCTGGACCCGCCCGCTCGTCGGGTACAAGAGACCCGCGAGCATCTTGAGCGTCGTGGTCTTGCCGGCCCCGTTGGGGCCGAGGAATGCGACGATCTCCCCCGGCTCGATGCCGAAGGTCACGTCACGCACCGCCTGCACCTGGCGGTACCGCGGACGCACGAGCGCGCGAACGGCGCCCCCGAGACCGGGGTCCCGCACCTTGACCTGGAACGTCTTGCTGAGCCGGTCGGCGGCGACGAGGGGCGTCAGTGCCATGAAGGAATTTACCGCCGGTGTTGGAGCCTCCGAGGGTTCCTTTTAGTTTGGTGCCTCGAAGGAGGTAGCCATGGCCGAGCGGGGTCTCTCCATAAAGCTCAAGCTGCCGCTACTCATCGGTAGCCTGCTCGTGGTGGTGACGTTGATCTATGGAGGGGCGGCCTATCAGACGGTGCGGCGTTCCACGGCCGTCGCGGTGACCGCCCGGCTCGGCACGGTCGTGGACCAGCTCGCCCTCACCCTCAAGGCGTCGCGGAGCTCGCTGCTGGGCTCCACTCGCACCGTCGCCGACAGCCCGGCGGTCCGGGCCTACGCCCTGCACCCGGAAGGTCGCCTGCGTGCCTTTGCGGAGGCGGCGC
This sequence comes from Gemmatimonadota bacterium, assembly GCA_003221045.1. Classification (GTDB taxonomy): domain Bacteria; phylum Gemmatimonadota; class Gemmatimonadetes; order Gemmatimonadales; family GWC2-71-9; genus AG41. Next base: position 852 of record QHUC01000111.1, read on the forward strand.
TCAAGCCCCCCGCCATCCCGGCGCAACCAATCGTCGTGACGGAGCTGTGGAGCGCGAACGCGCGTCGGTTGTTGTCCGTCGGCGCTCCGGACAAGTGGAGCGACGCGCGTAGTGCCGCGGATCTGGTGGAACAGGCCGCCGGCACGGACTCGGGCGCGGTAGGTCCGTTCCGTGCCGTCGGAGACTCGATCGTGTACGGGGTCGCGGTTCCGGTCATGAGCGCCGGGCGCTTGCGTGGATACGTCGTGCAGTGGCGGCGGGTCGCCGCATCGGCCGACACGCGGCAGCAGAACGAGCGGTTGAACCGGCTGATCGGCTCGGACGCCCACCTGTTCATCGGGAGCACGCCCGGCGACATCTGGACGGACTTGAGCCGCCGCGTCCCGCCGCCCCCGGTGGACGTCGTCCGGGCGGGCGGCCTGGCGCGCTACGAGCGGGCGGGCGTGGGGCCCGTGCTGGGCGCCGCCCGGCCGATACCGCTCACGCCGTGGGTGGTGCTGGTCGAGTTCCCCCAAACGGTCATCGCCGCGCCCGCTCGCCAGTTCCTCGGCCGGCTCACGCTCATTGGGGCGATCCTGCTCGTCGTCGGGTTAGTCACCGCCTGGGGCGCGAGCCTCACGCTCACGCGTCCGCTGACGCGTCTGACGCACGTCACCGAGGCGGTGGCGGCGGGCGACTACGGCCCGCCGATCGCCGAGCGCCCGCGCGGGGACGAGCTCGGCCGCCTGGCGGGCGCGTTCGACGTGATGGTCACCCACGTGCGGGAGGCGCAGGAGCGGCTCGAGGAGCGGGTGCGCGCGCGCACCAGGGAGCTCGAGGAGCGAAATCAGGAGCTCGAGACGTTCGCCTATTCCATCTCTCACGATCTGCGCTCGCCGCTTCGCGCGATGGAAGGGTTCAGCCATGCGCTGCTCGAGGACTACAGTGGCCAGCTCGACGAGACCGGTCGTCAACACGTCGAGCGGGTCGCGACCGCCGCGCGCACCATGGACCGGCTCATCGACGACCTGCTCGCGTACAGCCGGCTCACGCGATCGGAGCTGGACCTGGCGCCGATCGATCTCGGGCGGGTCCTGAAGGGATCCCTGCAGCAGCTCGACGCGGAGGTGCGCAGCCGAAACGCGCGCGTGGACGTCGCGGACTCACTCCCGGCCGTCGTCGCGCACGGCCCGACGCTCACGCAGGTCCTGGCGAACCTCCTGGCCAACGGCATCAAGTTCGTGCCCCCGGGCCGCACGCCGGAAGTTCGGGTCCGGGCGGAGCGGCGAGATGGGGGGGGGCGCGTGCGGCTGTGGGTGGAAGACAACGGCATCGGCATCGCGCCGGAGCACCACGAGCGGATCTTTCGCGTGTTCGAGCGGCTGCACCGCGCCGCCGATTATCCGGGCACCGGCATCGGCCTCGCCATCGTGCGGAAGGCGATGGAGCGCATGGGCGGAAGCGTGGGCGTGGAATCCGAGCTGGGTCGCGGCAGCCGATTCTGGATCGAGCTGCCGCCGGCGGACAGGGGCTAGGGCACGGCATCACTCCCGCCCTGGCGACCGCGGGCTACATTCATTCGACCGTTAGCGCCGTGACCGCCACTCGTCTCCTCCCTGACCGCCGATACGGCATCGACCGGCGGACTCTCCCTCGCCGGCAGACGGTGACCGCCGTGCCCGTCGAACGGCGTCGGGTGGTCGACCCGCGGTGGGGAGCGGACCGGCGGAGCACGCTCGAGCGTCGGGGCCGGCAACAACAGCGGAATCCCGCCGTGGAAACGCCCGGCGAGCATCTCCGAAACGCGCTGCAGCTCCTGCGCGAGTTGCCCTTCATTGGCGAGCCGACGTTCGACGCCGCCGTGGCGCGGCTGCAGCACGCGCTCGACCTGCTCGAAAAGCGCCGCTAGCGAGGCTCCGTGCGTGCCCGCGTCGCGAGCTTCGCCATCCTCAGCGCGGCGGCCCTGACGCTCGCGTCCAGAGCACTCGACGCGCAACGCCTCCGATACCTCACCACCGCCCGGCAGCTCGGGCCCATCGGCTACCGCGATCCCCTCGGCGTCGTCTCTCCGGACGGTGAGTGGCTCGCCTTCACCAGCGCCCAGCACGTATTGCTGCAGCGAGTGGTCGGCGGACCCGTACGCGAGCTCGGATCCGGCGGAGGAATGCCGACCGATCTCACATGGCTCCCCGACAGCCATCACCTCGCGGTGCGTGAAGTGCCGCTCGACGAGACCGTGGGGCCGTGGTTCGTGTACGACGTCGCCACCGGCGCGCGAGGGCGCCTCTGGCCGGGGCGCCGGACGCTCATCGGCGAGCCGGAAGGCTCGGCCAGCGGTCATCCATCAGTGGAAATCGACCCGGGCCAGCTCGTGCAGCTCGCGTGGTCGCCCGACGGCACACGGGTGGCGGGCATCATGCTTTCCGGGCCGGGGGCGGGGGCGGGGGCGGGGCTTTGGATCGTCGATGCCGACGGTGGCAATGGGCGTGTCAGGGGGAGCGACGCCAAACTTTCGTACCCCGCGTGGACGCCCGACGGCGAGGTCGCCTGTCTCATGAGCGCGGGGGAGCGTCAGTCGCTCACCCTGCCGTGCGGCTCCGGCCCGGGCGTGTTGGGTGAGACGCTGTACGGGCCGGTGGCCTTCTCGGCCCCGGATCGCCTGTACTACGCCGCGCCCAACGAACGTGGTGTGCTCGACCTCTGGGAGGCGCGGCCGGCGAGGGAGCAGCTCACTCACTTCGCCCGCGACGCGTACGCGCCATCCGTAACGCGCAGTGGCCAGGTCCTCTTCAAGACGCAGGACTACCGTGTGTTCGTCGCCGTCGCGCCCGCCGCGCCCGCCGGTGGCGGCGCCACGCGGGCGGTGACGACCTTCATGTCCGAGAATCCCACGTGGAGCCCGACCGGTGATCGCCTGTCGGTGACCTTCGGCAACTGGCGCCGGGTGGTGGACGATTTCCGCTATCCCGACATCGCGCAAGACATCGGCATCGTTGCCGTGGACCTCCGGACACCACAAGCAAAGAGCGCGCCGGATACCGTCTTCCGGGCGTCGCGGTCCGAGGACCAGGGCATGCAATGGTCGCCCAACGGACGCTGGGCTGCGTTCCACTCACACGCGGACCACACCGACGACATCTACCTCCAGCCGGCGGATCGGTCCGCGCCCCCGCGCAAGATCTCCGAGGGTCCGCTCCGGGAGACCGGCTACGCGCGCTGGTCGCCCGATGGCCGCGCGATCATGTACACAGCGTACGAGCGGGACGGCACGACGATGCGGCCCGGAGTTTACCTGCTGGGCGTGGATCAGGAGACCGGTGTGATTACGCGGTCACAGCGACGGATTCCGATCGCGTTCGCGGGCAACCCGGTCAACGTCGAGTGGTTGCCGGACGGTCGGCGGCTCGTGTTCGAGGGCGCCGTGCAATTCGGAAAGAAGACCCTGTATGTGGTGCCGCTGGCCGGCGGACGGCCGACTGCGTTCCACGAGTTCAGGAGCGACCAGCTCGACTCGGGAATCAGCCCGTCGGTTGACGGCCGTTGGGTCGCGTTCATCGCTCCGGATCGCGAGGGCCACCTTCAGGTGTTTCGCGTGCCCCTGGCCGGCGGCGCGCCACAGCAGCTCACGTTCGACCCCACGGACAAGACCCAGCCCGCCTACGACCCAACCGGCCGGTGGATCGCCTTCACTGTCTTCAACTATCTGGCGCAATTCTGGATGTTGGAACCCTGAGCGTGTACACGATCCGCCGCGCCGTCGCGGCCGACGCGCCCGTGCTCGCGCGCCACCGGGCGGAGATGTTCCGCGACATGGGCGAGCTGCCGGACGATCTGTACGGCACGCTGGTGGAGGCCGCGACCGCGTATTTCGCGCGCGCCGTCCCGGACGGCAGCTACGTCGCCTGGGTGGCGCAGGCGCCCGAGGGGCGTGACGAGATCATTGGTGGAGCGGGCCTCCAGCTGCGCGTCCTGCTGCCGCGTCCCCATCCCACAGGCACTCGGCTCCTGCGCGGGCCGCAGGGATTGATCATGAACGTCTTCACCGAGCGCCCCTGGCGACGCCGCGGCGTAGCCGCGGCGCTGATGCGGGAGGTCCTGGGGTGGTGCCAGGCCAACGGCGTGGAGAGCATCGTGCTCCACGCCTCCGGCGCCGGGCGCCCCCTCTACGAGAAGCTCGGCTTCACGCCGACCAACGAAATGCGGTACGGAGCAGGCGTCACACGGTGACGCCTGCCCCCGCGCGCGTGTACGATCCGTCGGACTCGAGGGTCCACGCATCGGGATCCGCGAGCTCGTGGTCGAGAATGCCGTCCAGCCGTGCCCGGGCTTTGGGGTCGTCTACCGGCGTGACGACCTCCACGCGGCGCCGCAGGTTGCGCGGGCGCCAATCGGCCGAGCCGACGTAGTACTCCGGCTCACCGCCGTTTGCGAAGTAATAGATCCGACCGTGCTCGAGGAAGCGGACCAGCCGGCTGACCACCCGGATCCGCTCTGACAGTCCGGGAACGCCCGGGCGCAGCATGCAAATACCGCGCACCACGAGCTCGACTTCTACGCCGGCCTGCGACGCGCGGTACAGCGCGCCGATCACCGTACAGTCGGCCAGGCCGTTGAGCTTGGCCCGGATGCGGCCGCCGCGGCCGGCGCGCGCGTGCTCCGCCTCGCGGGCGATGAGCGAAAGGAAGCGGTCCAGCATGTTGGTCGGTGCGACGAGCAGCCCGCGGAACGCCGCCTGCGGCGGGCGCGCCGATCCGGTGAGCTCATTGAAGAGCGCGTGCAGGTCTTCCGTTATGCCATCATCCGCGGTGAAGAGTCCGATGTCGGTGTAGAGCCGGGCGGTGTCCGCGTTGTAGTTGCCGCTCCCCACGTGGGCGTAGCGGCGCGTCCGCCCGGCGGCGCGTCGCACTACGAGAGCGACCTTGGCGTGGATCTTCAGGGTCGCGAGGCCGGTGATCACGTGAATCCCCGCGGCCTCGAGGCTCTGCGCCCACCCGATGTTGAGCTCCTCGTCGAACCGTGCCTTGAGCTCCACGAACACCGAGACATCGGCCCCGCGGGCGGCCGCGCGCCGCAACGCCTCGCCGATCGGCGAGGGCCCTCCCGGGCGGTACAAGGTCAGCTTGATCGCCAGGACATCGGGATCGTCCGCGGCTTCGGTGATGAAACGCTCGAAGGTCGCCGTGAAGGCGTCGTACGGATGGTGGACGAGCACCTCGCATCGATCGAGCCTTTCGACGACCGATCGGCATCCGGCGAACGGATCCTCGGCCACGAACGGCGGATAGTCGAGGTCCGGCCGGACGCGCGCGGCGAGTTGGCCGAGCGCTCCCAGGTCCACGAGCTCCTGGGCCTCGTACACGTCGGAGGGGCCGAGCGCGCTTTGCAGATCGCTCTCCTCGAACCGGAGCTCGCGCTGCAGCAGTTCGCGCAGCGCGGGCGGCATGGCGCGGTCCACCTCGATCCGCACCACCGGGCCCCACGGCCGGCGACGCACTTCCTCGGCCACGGCCTGGGCAAAGCTCGCCGCGCCGAGCTCGTCGAGCTGGATGTCCCCGCTGCGTGTCACGCGGAACGTGTAGGCGTCGAGCACTTCGCGGCCGGGGAACAAGATGGGAAGGTGCGCGAGCACCACCGCCTCGAGTGGGATGACGCCGCGCTCGAGCGCGGCAAACCGGGGCAGGGACGCCGGAAGCTCGACACACGCGTAGTGTACTGGCCCTTCAGGCTTGTCCCGCAGCACGACGGCCAGGCTCAGCCGGCGGTCTGCGAGGTGCGGGAACGGGTGCCCCGGTGCGCGCGTGAGCGCCTTGGGAGTGAGGAGCGGCGCCAGTTCGTTCTTGAAGAGACGGTCGAGCGCCTCCCGCTCACCGGCCGCCAAATCGCTCCACGTTCGGATGGGGAGTCCTGCGGTCGCCGCCGCGCGCGCCACCGCCTGGAAAGAGCGGTCGTGTCGCGCGACCAGCGGATGGACCCGGATCGCGATCGCATCGAGCTGCTCGGCCGGGGTGAGGCCGTCCGGCGAGCGTTCGGTGTCGGCCCCCCCTCCCGAGGCTACCTGGTGCTTCAAGGCGCCGACCTGGACCATGAAGAACTGGTCGAGATTCGTGCTGACGATCGCGAGGAACCGGAGTCTGGCCGCGAGCGGCGTGCGCTCGTCCTCGGCGAGGGCAAGGACGCGCGCGTTGAATTCGAGCGATGAAAGCAAGGCGTTGATGAACTGGTCGGCCGCGGGGCGCGCGGCGTCGAGGGCCTTGGCGGGCAGCGCGGGCGCGCGCAGCTCGCTGAGCGTAAGACGGCTGGTCTCATCGGTGGTGCCCCCCCGTCCGCCGGTCCCGAGTGAGACCTGGTCCGCCGCCTCGAGCGGCGCGGCCGACCACTCCGGCACGAGCTCCGAGCGGGCGGCCACCGCGAGGGCGGCGAGCGTCGCGGGATCGCGCAGCACCGGCGAGCCGACGCGGGCGATGATGTCCTGCGGGGCGAACCACTGGAGCCCTGCCGGAGGTACCGCGGTGAGGTCGCGACGCAGGCGGCGCACCAGCCAGACCTCGATCGCGGGGCGGCGGCCAGCCGCCGGAACGACGCCAAGGAGTCGAACCTCGCCTTCGACGTTGCCCAGCATGCGCCGCATCGCCCGCCGGCAGGCGTCTTCTCCGCCGCCCTCCTCGAACGACAACCGCAGTGTGGCCCCGCTCCGGCACAGGGCCAGGCGACCATGCGCCACGGCGAGCACGGCTACATGCCGCGCCGACGGCGCCGCGTCTCCCTCGACCAGGTCCGTTCCGCTCAGCGGGGCGGCGCGCGTCACCCGATCCGTCGAGACGCGCGAGAGGGCGTAGCGCCGCTCGACGGCGCGCGCGAAGCGCGCCTGCGAGATCACGCCCCACGGGCGCCGCCACATGACGAGCTCGTGAAACAGGGGCGGGGGTGGGGATGCCTGGCTCGCGCCGATCGGGGTCACGGTATCGTACGCCAGCACGAACTGGGGAACCGGGAGCAGGGGAAGGAGCGCGTCGCGAACCCGGCGCTCGACTTCGAGCGCGGTGTCGAGGCTCAGCCGGGCGGCGTCCACCAGGGCGCGCAGCCGCCGCGCGGGCTCCGCGTCGCCCGAGAACATGTGATTCGGCTCGAGCTCAGTCACCCGGGACTCGCTGCGCGGCATCCCCGGCACGTCGAGCGTCAGGGTGCGTCGATCCTCGACGTCGAACCGCACGCGGCACCGCACGCCCCGCCGGCGGAGGTCGCCCGCAGGGGTATCGAAGTACAGGTCGCGATGGAAGGTGAGCCGGATCGGACCGGCCCGGAGACCGAGCGGCAGCGGCGCGTCCGCGAGCTCCGCGAGGCTCGGCGCGTCGGGCACGTCCCAGCGGATCGCGATCACGCGGTCAGGGGAGGGGGGAGGGGGGAGGGGGGACCCGGCTCAGCTCTCGCGGCATCCCTGCATGAACTCGCGACGCGTCCGGCCGGCATCGTTGATCGTCTTGTAGAACTCGTCGTAGTAGTCGAGTGCCTGCTCGACGCGCTTGTGCTCGAGTCCCTCGGCTTCCATGCCCCGATACAACGCGTAGATCGCGTCCTTTTGCTGGTTGAACGGGACGAACAGAGCCGCGAGCTCCGGGGACGAGCGGCAGGTGCCCCGGAAGATGCGCTGGCGCACGGTCCGGATGCCGAGGCGTGGATCGGGCTGTGCGTACGGCGTCCAGATGACGCCGGACCAGTCGAAGTCGTAGGGGACCGGGTACACCACGCCCGCCGTGTCGCGGATCAACACGATGTTGTGCAGCACCGAGACGGCGAAATCGGTGTTGCCGATCATGTATTGGAACACCGCCGCCAGGCCCATCTGCTGGAAGTCCACGTCGGACTGATACACGCCCTTCTGCTCGACCACCTGGGTGCCGTTACGCCGCGCCATGCGGTCGTCGTCCTCGACAAAGAAGGCGTTCCGGGTCTCGGGCTCGTGCTTGCCCTTGGCGTCGACGTACGTCACGCGCGCGAGTCGCACGCGAAAGCTCCGCTCGGTCAGCAGGTTGTACGCGCGATAGATCAGGTACTCCTCGAGCAGGTAGTTGGCGTACGACCGCCCGCCGCGGCATTGCACGGTGAGCTTGAGGCTGCCCTGGTGCGCGAAGAGCGTGTGCGCCGCTTTCTCCCGGTCGAACACGACCTTGATCGGCGGATACTGACACGTGCTCAGCCGGAAGTGGCCGCGCGTATGCAGCTGAACGTCCAGGGCTACGGAATCGCGCGCGGGCGTGACGTATGAGAGCACCGCCGGATGGTTCGGCTTGTCGTTGCCACGATTCTTGCCGATGGCGCCGAAGTCGGCGGTGAGAGTGAGCGCCAGCGGCTCGGCGGCGTCGAACAGCCGTGCGCGGGCAGGCGCGAGAGGAGGGGGCGCGCTCGTATCGACGGGTGACTGCGGACGCGCGGCCGCCGTGGACGTGAGGCACACCGCGGCCAGGGTGACAAAAGCCGCCCACCCCACGTGGCCGATTGGATCCCGAGTCACCCAGCAAGTCTACGGGCGGCTCGGGAGGCTCGCCAGGCGAGGCGGACGAACGCACCTTACAGCCGTGCGCTGGGTTGCGGGGGTGGCGGGCGGGGTCCTGCTCGCCGTGGTGCTCTGGGACGCGTTCGAGACGATCATCCTGCCGCGGCGGGTGAGCGGCCGGATCCGTCTCACCAAGCTGTTCTACCGGTTTACCTGGAAGCCTTGGCGCGGCACGGCCCGGCTCCTCTCGGGACGGCGGCGCGACGCGTTCCTTTCCTTTTACGGTCCACTCTCCCTGATCCTCCTGCTCGCCCTGTGGGCGGCCGGAATCGTGTTCGCCTTCGGGCTACTGCAGTGGGCGGCGGGCTCCGCGCTCACCATGGCCGGCGTCCCGAGCTTCGGGGCCGACGTCTACATGAGCGGCACCACGTTCTTCACGCTCGGGCTGGGCGACGTGACGCCGGCCACCGGCGCGGCGCGCATCGTCACGGTGATCGAAGCCGGCACCGGCTTCGCGTTCCTGGCGCTGGTGCTGGCGTACATCCCGGTCCTGTACCAGGCGTTCTCGCGGCGCGAGTCGCGCATCACGACTCGAGAGCCACCTCTCGTACCCGCCGCTCGCCTATTTCCGCTCGCAGCACTTCAACGAGTCGTGGGTCGCCGCCCTCACCACCATCCTCGACACGAGTGCCATCGTGATCGTGGGACTCGAGGGGTGGTGCGTGCGGCAGGCGGAGCTCACGTTCGCTATGGCTCGTCACGCGGTGGTCGACCTGGCACAGGTGTTCAGCACTCCCCCCGGGACGGCGGAGGATCGGCTCCCACCCGCGGAGCTCGAGCGGCTGCGGGCCCGTCTCGCGAGCGGTGGCATGCGACTCAAGGCACGCCCCGATTTCGCGGAGCGCCTGGCCGAGCTGCGCCGGATGTATGAGCCGTACGTGATCGCGCTGGCGCGCTATCTCGCCCTGCCGTTGCCGCCCTGGATCCGCGCCGTCGAGCGCCCGGACAACTGGCAGACGAGCGCCTGGGACCGAGTGGTGCGCCTGCCGGCTCGCGAGCCGACACCAGCGGACCCGCCACTGCGCCGCGGCTCCGAGCCCGAGGAGCACTTCTAAGCGGCAGTTTCGTATCACCCCGGGCTGGCGCCCGGGGTTAGTGCCCCCGCTTTCTCGTACGGTCTGACTGACCCCGGGCGCAAGCCCGGGGATCACTCGGGTGGGGCACTTCGACCGTCAGATCCGGATAGCCAGCGGGATCCGCCGCCAGATACTGTCGGGTATGTCGGCCCTGGGTGGTTTGATGACGTGTGTGCTCCTCGCGCTCTCGTGCGCCGCGCCCCTCGCCGCACAGCGCGCGTCTCCCGAGAGCGCGATCCGCGCCGAGCTCCACGAGTTCTACCGCGATTACCGGACCAATCACTGGCCCGACGTGCTCGATCACTTTTGGGTCGGCAAGATCACCGCGCGTTGGACCGCCCCGACTTCCGACCGCGTGTGGCTCGACGCGCGCCCGATTCCTGCCGACTCCGCCTGCGCGCTCGAGCGCCACGGGGAGCTTGCCCTGTCGATCGCCGTGATCGACGACCGCTGGGCCCGCGTGTTCGCGGCCGGGCGGACCT
>QHUC01000237.1 GCA_003221045.1 Gemmatimonadota bacterium
CGAAGGAGGTGCTACGGTAGTTGGTCATGGGGATCACCAAGGGTTGACTCATGGTTGACGCGAGCGGTCACACTTGCTTGACCGTGACCCGCGACCGCCAGTACGTTCCCGCCATGACGCCAACCTTGGTGACTGCCGACCAGCTGGAACACCTCCGCCTGCCCGACAAGCACGTCGAGCTGGTGAAGGGTGTGCTCATCGTCAAGGAGCCGGCGGGCTATCGCCACGGTGCTGTGGCCGCCCGGCTCGCAAAGGTCCTGATGGACTACGCGGATGCACAGGACCTCGGCCAAGTCGTGGCCGCCGAGACCGGCTTCACGCTGGCCACCGACCCCATACCGTGCGGGCGCCCGACGCCGCGTTCATCCGTCGCGAGCGGCTCCCGGACCCGCCGCCCGTTGGATTTGCACGGCTTGCCCCCGATCTCGTCGTCGAGGTCCTCTCACCCGACGACCGGCCGGGTGAGGTCCTGGCGAAGGTCGCAGACTGGCTGAGCGCCGGGACCGGGCTCGTGTGGGTCGTGGACGGCGCCCGCCGGTGTGCGCGCGTATATCGGGCCGATGGCAGCGACTCGCCGGTCGAGAACGGCGGCGTCCTCGACGGCGAGGACGTCGTGCCCGGCTTCACCTGCAAGCTGAACGCGATCCTCTAGTCTCCCCGATACCGCTCGCGCAGCTGCTCGACGGCCCGAAGCTCGGCTCGCGCCCGCCGCGCCAGGCGCACGGACCATGCGAACAGCGCGAGCATGCCGAGAAGCGGCAGCCATACGGAGAGCCATGACCCAGGGTCTACGAACGTGCGGTGGTGCACGCGGTTGCCGATCACCCACCAGGGCGTGAGAAACGCGAGCTCGAGCAGCAGCACGATCCAGATGAACCGCGCGAGACGAACCTCCTGGCGCCGCACCCGCTCGAGCACGGCAAGGTGCTCCGGGCTCGTCGCCGCGATCCCCGCCTCCTCCCGCTCGCGCAGCCGGATGCGTTGGATCCACAGGATGCCGATGCCCACGCCCACCACGAGCCCCAGCGCCGCCTCGAAGGGATTCCCTGCGTGCCTGAGCGCCATCGCGGTGATGAGGATGGCCGCTGCCGCGACGGCGCTCTCGATGAGGCGCGCGACGAGCAACCGTCGGCGAGCCCGAGCGATCTGTCGCGGGGCATCCTGGACGACCGCGCCCGCGCTTCCGGCGCGGCGCCACAGCGCCTGCACGCGCTCCCAGTCCTGGATCGGCATCTGCTCGTTCATCTCTCTTCCTCGACGAGCAGGGTGCGCAGCGCCTTGCGAGCACGGGTGAGCCGCACCGCGACATTGTTGTCGCTCGTCTCCTGGAGCTCCGCGATTTCGCGCTGGGAGAGTCCTTCGAGATAGAGCATCACGGCCTGGCGTTGCGCCTCGGGTAGCGTGCGGATGGCATGGAACAGCCGGTCGCGCTGCTGCTCGTCGATCAGCCGCTCGTCGGCCAGCGGGGCGGGGTCGGGGTCGAGACGCTCCTCGGGCAGATCTTCGAAGCGGCGCCGCCGCAGCGCGAAGCTGATCGCGCGGTTGTGTGCCACCCGCAGCACGAACGTGCGCAGCGACGCCTCCCCCCGGAACCGGGGGAGCGCGCGCCACAACGCCACGAGGATCTCCTGCATGAGATCTTCGCGGTCGGGCGCATTGTCGACGTACCCCCACGCCACGCGCTCGAGTGCGTCCCCGTGCGCGCGGATCACCTCGTCCAAGTCAGCGGCCTGGTGCGCGGGCTCCGGCATCCCCTGTCTCATTAGTCTCTGACATGCGAGGCTTTCTTACAGCGTAAGAAACTCGAGCCCGACGGGGACTAATCCCGCATGACGCTCGCGCTGATCCTGTCCGTCGTTCTGGCGCAGGGACAAGACCCCCCGAGGCTCCGCGTGAGCCCCCTCCCCCAGACGCTAGTCCTCGATGGGCGCATGCGCGAGCCCGTCTGGACCACCGCGGATTCGGCGGTGCTCACGGAGTTCGAGCCCGAGCTCGGCACCGTGCCGGCCGAGCGCACTGTCGTCAAAGTCCTGGCGAGCGCCGACGAGCTGGTGTTCGGCATTCGCTGCGACGACCCGGAGCCGGACAAGCTCACCAGCTTCGCACGCGCCCGCGACGCGGACCTCTCGGCCGAGGATCACGTGCGCATCGTGCTCGATCCGTTCCTGAACGAGCAGTCGGGATATGTGTTCGCCGTCAATCCCAACGGCGCGCGCTATGACGCATTGATCAGCGAGCAGGCGCAGCGCCTGGGCGGGCGTGAGAACCCCGACTGGGACACCATCTGGGAAGCGGCGACGGCCCGGTCAGGAGAGGGGTGGTCGGTCGAGATTCGCATTCCGGTCAAGGGCCTGCTCTACAAGCCGGGCCTCGCCGAGTGGGGCTTCAACGTGCAGCGCCGGGTGCAGCGCAAGCTCGAGACCGAGCGCTGGGCGTTTCCGGGCAGGAACTGGCGCATCACGCAGATGAGTCGCGCCGGTCGGCTCGTCGACCTGCCGGATTTCAGCCTCGCTCGGGGCTTAAGCGTTCGGCCCGCGCTCGTCGTGGCGAGCGGGATCCCGGCGCCCGCCGCCGCCTGGACCAACAGCGCGGCGGGAAGCTTGGACGCTACGCAGCGCATCGGCTCGAATACGCTGGCGTTCCTTACCGTGCGCACCGACTTCGCGGAGACGGAGGTCGATCAGCGGCGCACCAACGTGAGCCGCTTCCCGCTGTTCTTCCCCGAGAAGCGGTGGTTCTTCCTCGAGAACACCGACATCTTCGACTTCGGACCGGGCATTGCCCCGGACGTAATGCCGTTCTGGAGCCGGCGGATCGGCCTGTTCAACGGCCAGACGGTGCCGATCGAGGTGGGCACCAAGGAAAGCGGCCGGGTGGGCGAGACGAGCTTCGGCGTGCTCGCCGTGCGCACGGGCGCGGTGCCGGGACTCGTGCCGGCGACGGACGTGGGCGTGGTGCGCGTCAAGCAGAACATCCTGGGCGAGTCATCGGTAGGGTGGTCGCGCACGGCGGCGGGCGTGAGCTTGTTCTACCCGAACGACACGTGGAACAACTTCCTCGGCTACCGCCGCGTGGGCGACGGCTTCCAGCCGGCGCTCGGCTTCGTGCCGCGCCCCGGCGTGCAGCAGGTCAACCTCGCGCTCAACTATCTCCCACGCGCCACCGATCCCCGGCTCGCCCGCTGGCTGTACCAGGCGGTGTTCGAGCTCATCGGGGTGCTCGTCATGGACTTGAACGGCCGCTGGGAGACCGTGTGGGGACGCATCACGCCCTTGAACTTTGTCTTTCAGGATGGCGATCGATTCGCGATCGCCGCGCATCCGGAGGCCGAACGATTGGACGTCCCGTTCGGGATCGCGCCGGGGGATACGATTCCCATCGGCTCATATAGGTTCCTGCGCTATCGCATCGATTACGTACGCGCCTCCAAGCGACGCGTCAGCTGGGATTTCACGTATCTGGGTGGCACGTTCTACAACGGCCGGATTGGAGAATACATCGGCACGATGATCCTCAAACCCTCGCCCCTGTTCATTGTCGAGCTCTCGGGCGAGCGCGACCAGGGGAGGATCGCGCCGAGCAACGCGCAGGTCCCCTTCGTACTGGAGCACTACGGCATGCGACTGCGGCTGGACCCGTCTCCCGACCTCGAGTTCAACACGTTCACCCAGTACGACAACACCTCGAGACAGCTGGGCACGGACGTCCGGATCCGCTGGAGCTACCGGCCGGGGGGCGACTTCTTCCTGACGTACACTCACAACATCGACGTACCGCTGGGTGGCGGGCCGTGGAGCTTCGATTCGAACCGGCTCTCGATGAAGCTGGAGTACGCGCTGCGGTATTGATTCTCCCCCCGTCCCGGTCCCGAGGGTCCTCACCCCCTGTCCCCCTCTCCCTTCGGGAGAGGGGGAACGAATCAAGTTGGGACTTCAGTCCCTCATAACACATGACCTCATCGTCGTCTCCGTCCCGGGGTCGAGAACACAAAAAATGCCGAGCGTCTTTGAGCCCCTAAGCGCGCCGGCGCCCGTTGTCGCACCCCTACGATGCGGCCCTTAGACGCTGGACGTGCCGCACGTTCTATTCTGCAACAGTTGCGACGACACCTCACCGCCGCATATTGGAACGCACCTCAGATGCAATGAACCGCGAGGTGCGATGTCGTGCGGATCGCCCATGCCTCGAGGGGAGCGAATCGGGAGACCGGCTGAGTCGGGACAAACCCGCTCGGCCGGTTTGTGCTTGTGCACGGGAGGAGTCCTATGCGAACCGCATCCGTCGCTTCATTTGTGGTGCCAGGCTGTCTCACCCTGCTCGCCTGCGCGCCAGAATCCCAACCCGCCGCGCCCAGGCTCGAGGCCATGTCCTTCTCCAGTTCCGAATGGTCGGAGCCCGTGAACCTGGGTGCGCCGATCAACTCTGCCGCCAACGAGATGAACGCCGCGCTGTCGCCTGATGAGCTCAGCCTGTATTTCGTTTCGACACGCTCCGGTGGACTGGGGGGCGCGGACATCTGGGTCTCGCGCCGCGCGTCGCTCGACGCTCCGTGGGGCGAGCCGGTCAACCTCGGTCCCAACGTGAACGGGCCGGGCTTGGACGCCGCGCCCGCCGTCTCCCTCGACGGACACCTGCTGTTCTTCTCGAGCGACCGTCCCGGTGGGCAAGGCTCGAACGACATCTACGTCGCCCGTCGTGCCGACAAGAGTGACGACCTGGCGTGGGGACCGGCGGTGAATCTGGGTCCCGAAGTCAATACCGAGGGGTTCGAAGCGGGCGGCTTTTATCTCCAGAGCGCGGAAGATGGCTCCGCCAATCTCTATTTCGCTCGAGGGTCGAGTGGCATCACGCTGGACATATACGTCGCGCCGGTGACGGCGGATGGCGGGACGCGCGGTCCCGCGGTGCCGGTCGCCGAGCTCAACGATCCGGATCCGGCGGTAAACGAGGCCCATCCCACGGTGCGGGTCGATGGACGAGAGATGTACTTCCATTCCGACCGCGCAGGGGGTTTGGGTTCGAACGACCTGTGGAGGTCCACGCGGCGCAGTGTCCACGAGCCGTGGTCCCCTCCCGTGAACGTCGGCGCCCCGCTCAACTCGGCCGCCGGCGAGAACCAGCCGACGCTCTCCTACGACGGACGAACCCTGATCTTCGCGTCAACGCGGGCCGGCGGCCTGGGTGGCAGCGACATCTGGATGTCGACCCGGACACCGAGCGGACACTAGGTGATAACGACAGTCATCTTCGATGGAGGAACCCGGTTATGCAACGCCCTCTGATGAGAATTCCGATCCTCGTCTTCGTCGTGATCCTTGCGGCAGGGAAGGTGTGGGCCCAGGACCCGGTCAAGGTCGCGCCGAAGAATTTCAAGGTGGTGCTCGAGAACGACCACGTACGGGTCCTCGACTTCCATAGCAAGGCGGGCGAGAAGATTCCGATGCACTCGCATCCCGGCTACGTCGCCTACTCGATCACGGGGGCCGGCAAGACCACCTTCACCGCCCCGGATGGCAAGACCGCCATCGTGCCGGCAGGGGCGGGTCAGGCAACGTGGCATGATGCAGAAACGCACGCCTCGGAATACACGGGTAAGGGCGAGACGCACGCGATCCTGGTCGAGCTGAAGGGCGAAGCATCTAACAAGCCTTGATCGCCAGGGCCGGTGAAGCTGCTTGAGTGAACATCGGAGCCGTGCGGAGGCGGGGGAGCGATGTCTCTCCCCTCGCCTCCACACCCGGCTCAGGTGGTCCAGCAGCCCAGGCAGTCAGTTCCCGATCGGATGCGTCTGGGGTAGCGCTTTTCCAATCGCGGTCGCCGCGGCCGAGCACTCGGGA
>QHUC01000272.1 GCA_003221045.1 Gemmatimonadota bacterium
TTAGGCAGCCCCTGCCTTATTGGCCGCCGATGCGTGGAACGTGCGTGCTCAGCGGAGCGTTTTTGTGTGGCACGGAGGATGCTTACACGGTCCCGACCGATGCTGACCAAACTCTTACACGAGTTGAGCGACTATGTCTGAACGACTGACGCTTCCGGTGCTCCCGCTCCGGGAGGTCGTGCTGTTTCCGGGGGTCTCGATGCCGATCGGCGCGGGCCGCCCGACCACGCTGCGCGCGGTCGAGGCCGCGCTGAAGAGCGACTCGCGGCTGATTTTTGCCGTCGCGCAGCGGGAAAACGTCGATTCCGTTACTCCGAGCGTCCTCTATACCACCGGGACCCTCGCCAAAATCACGCAGATCCAGCGCGGGCTGGGCGGCGTGCAGCTGCTGCTGCACGGCGAGCAGCGCGGCACGGCACTGCATTACAACGACAACGGACGCTACCTGGAAGCGGTGGTTCGCGAGGTGGAGGATCTCGCGCCGCTGAGCCTCGACGATCCGGCATTCGTCGCCCTGCACCGGGAAGCCCGTGATCGGGCTGCCGAGCTGGGCGAAAAGTCCGGGCTCCCCGAGGACGTGGTCCGTCAGGTGCTGGAAGGCGTGACGGATCCGGGACGTTTGGCGGACCTGGTGGCAGGCTACCTCGAGATCAAGCCGGCGGAGCGCCAGGGACTGCTCGAAACGCTCTCCGTGGAAGATCGGTTGCGCCGGGTGCTCGTACACGTCCAGCGCCAGATCGGCGTGCTGAACGCGCAGGAGCATATCAAGTCGCAGGTGCAGGAGGAGCTCGGAGAGCGGCAGCGCGAGATGTTTCTCCGTGAGCAGATGAAGGCTATTCGTAAGGAGCTCGGGGAAGAGGACGAAGCCACCGAGGCGGAGCAGCTGCGCAAGCGGCTCGAGGCCCTCGACCTTCCCGAAGCGGCCAAAAAGGAGGTCGCGCGCGAGCTGGAGAGGCTGGAGCGGGCGAACCGCGACTCGATGGAGGCGCAGGTCATCCGCACCTATCTCGAGACGGTGGCCGAGCTGCCGTGGAACAAGCGGGCCGAAGAGTCGCTCGACCTGAAGCGCGCCGCGGAGATCCTGGAGCAGGACCATTACGGATTGCAGGACGTCAAGGATCAGGTGCTCGAGTTCCTGGCCGTCCGGCAGCTGCGCCAGCGGTCGCCCCAGGGCGTGCCGCGGAGCAAGCCGGATGAGGAGCAGACCCGGGGCTCGATTCTCCTGTTCGTCGGTCCCCCGGGCGTGGGCAAGACGTCGATCGCCAAGTCGATCGCGCGCGCCATGGGGCGGCCTTACGTGCGCATCTCTCTTGGGGGGGCCCGCGACGAGGCGGACATTCGCGGACATCGTCGCACGTACGTCGGAGCGATGCCCGGGCGCATCATTCAGGGGATGAAGCAGGCCGGGGCCAAGAACCCGGTCTTCCTGCTCGACGAAGTCGACAAGCTGGGTGTGTCCTTCCAGGGCGACCCGGCCTCGGCGTTGCTCGAAGTACTCGATCCCGCCCAGAACGACTCTTTCACGGATCACTATCTGGGGGTGCCGTTCGATCTGTCGGAGGTCCTGTTCATCGCGACCGCCAACTTCCTGCAGAGCATCCCGGGTCCGCTGCTCGACCGGCTCGAGACGGTGAACTTCGCGGGCTACACCGAGCGGGAGAAGCTCGAGATCGCGAAGCGGTATCTCGTGCCCCGTCAGGTGCGGGAGAACGGCTTGACCCCCGAGCAGTTCTCCGTCACCGACGCCGCGTTGAGCGAGATCGTCTCGAGTTATACGCGGGAAGCCGGTGTCCGCCAGCTGGAGCGGGAGATCGGTAAGCTGGGTCGTAAGGTCGCGCGGCGGATCGCCGGCGGCGACGTGGAGCGCGTGACCGTCGATGCCCCGGACGTGGACGACCTGCTCGGCCGCCCCAAGGTTCATCCCGAGCGCAAGGCGGGAGAGGATCAGGTAGGCGTGGCCACCGGCATGTATTACACGCCGGTCGGCGGCGACATCATGTTCGTCGAGGCGAGCGTGATGCGCGGCAAAGGCGAGCTCGTGCTCACGGGTCAACTGGGCGACGTCATGAAGGAGTCGGCCCGCGCGGCGCTGACGTACGCCAAGTCGCACGCGGACCAGCTCGGCATTCCGGAGGCGGCGTTCAGCGGCACGGACATCCATATCCACGTCCCCGCGGGTGCGATCCCGAAGGATGGGCCGTCGGCCGGGGTGACGATGGTCACCGCGCTGGTCTCGCTGATGACCCTGCGCCCGGTGCGCGCGCGCCTGGCGATGACCGGTGAGGTAACCCTCTCGGGTCGGGTGCTGCCGGTGGGCGGCATCAAGGAGAAAGTCACTCGCCCTGCGTGGCGCTCGTTTCGAGGCGGGCCACCTGGTGTTCGACGGTGAGGCGCCGGCGGAGCCGAGCCTTGTAGCCAAGCAGAACTGAGGCGTCGAGTTGGCGCTCTGGAGCCCCCGGGGGTCCCGGGGGCTCTCGCTTTTCGGGCAGCCGGAAACGCGTTCAACCCTTTCAACGTAGTCCCTGTCTAACCAGCCGACCCGTCACGAGGCTGCCATCGTGTCGATTGCCGTTCTCCTCGCCATCGCCGTCCAGACCGCCACGCTGCAGCAATTCACCGGTGGCCCCCTTGCCCCCGCAACCACTACCACGGCGACGGCCGCGCGTGCGACGCATCCGGTCGTGATCGCCGGTCGCGACGACGACGACGTGTGGCGCAGCGCCCCAGCGATCACGCAGTTTCGTGAGTTCCAGCCCCGCGAGAACGGCGATCCCCGGTTCGCGACCGAGGCCAAGGTGGCCTACGACGACCGTAACCTCTACGTGTTCATCCGGGCGTTCGACCCTCACCCGGACAGCATCCTCAAGCTGTTAGCGCGGCGGGACGTCCGCGCCGCCACCGATCAGCTGAAGATCATGATCGATTCCTATCACGACCGGCGGTCGGGCTTCGAGTTCGCCGTGAACCCGGCCGGCGTGAAACGCGATTACGCGATCTATAACGACACCCAGGAGGACGACGCCTGGGATGCCGTATGGGACGTGGCCACCCGCGTGGATTCGTTGGGTTGGACGGCCGAGTTCCGGGTTCCGTTGTCGCAGCTGCGCTATGTGCCGCGGGACTCGAACACGTTCGGTTTCGGGATCTGGCGCGACATCCAACGCTACACCGAGCGCGTGAGCTGGCCGGTGTACCGCAATTCCCAGACCGGAATCTCCTCGCAGCTTGGCGAGCTGAGGGGCTTGGTGGGGCTTCCTTCTCCTCGCCGGCCCGAGTTGGCGCCCTATGTGGTGACGAAGAACCTGTCCGTCCCGACCGGAAGCGAGTTCGATCGCTCCCAAAAGCTGACCGCGGGTGCGGATGTAAAGTACGGCATTACGTCGAACCTCACCCTCGACGCGACGGTGAACCCCGATTTCGGCCAGGTGGAAGCGGATCCGGCCGTGCTGAACCTCACGGTGTTCGAGACATTCTTCCAGGAACGCCGCCCCTTCTTCGTCCAGGGCGCTGGGATCTTCCGGTTCGACGTGAATTGCAACCAGGTGAACTGCAACAACGAAGGTCTGTTCTACTCGCGGCGCGTTGGTCGCGCGCCGCAGCTGTCTTTCTACGGTGACGCCGGATCACCGGTGGCCACGACGATCTATGGTGCCGCGAAGCTCACGGGCCGCTTGCCAGGCGGACAGACGATCGGTGTCCTCGACGCCGTCACGCAGCGGGCCGCGGGGACCCTGGACCGCACCATGGAACCGACGACGAACTACGTGGTGGTCCGCGGCCAGCAGGACTTCCGTAACGGCGAGAGTGGCGCTGGCATCATGCTCACCGGGGTGAACCGAAACCTGGATCAATGGACCGAGAACAATCTGCGCCGCAGCGCGTATGTCGGCGCGTTCGACTTCCGGCATCGCTTCCTGCAGGGCCACTACCAGGTCTCCGGTTCACTGGACTTCAGCCGTCTCGCCGGGACCGATTCGGCCATCGCGCTCACTCAGCTCGACCCCGTCCACTACTATCAGCGCCCCGGCTCGGGCGTTTCGTTCGACCCGACGCGGACCACCCTCACAGGAAACGCACAGGAGCTCTTCTTCAGCAAGCTCGGTGGCGGCATCACACGGTTCGAGACCAGCTACCAGCGTCGCTCGCAGGGGTTCGAGGTCAACGACCTCGGCTTTCTCTTGCAGGCGGACCAGCAGAGCTGGAACACGTGGTTTGGCCTGACGGCGTTACATCCGACGTCGCTCTACCAACAGGCCTGGTGGAACTTCAACTGGTGGCAATACTGGACCGCCGCGGGCACGCCGGTCGAGCGTGCCGCAAACACCAATGGTCACGTGCAGTTGAACAACCGTTGGTTCGTGATGGGTGGCGTGACCCTGGGCCAGCTCGGGACCACGTTCTGCGATCGCAACTGCTCCCGGGGCGGCCCCGCGGTGCGAGTCGACCCGTATGTGTCCGCATGGGGCGAAGTTGATGGGGACTCGCGGCCCGCGCTTGTCCCCTACGCGTGGTTCAACTTCTGGCGGGGCGACGTCGGCCGGTCGCAAAACTTCAACGGCAATACCCAGGTCACCTTCCGCGTCGCGTCTCAGCTGAACACATCCTTGACCTTGAGCGCCACACACAACGTGAAGGATGTGCAGCCCTTAGGACCGGACTCGGCGGGTGCCTACCGGTTCGCGCACCTCGAGCAGAAAACGGTTTCCCTCACCGGACGGGTGGACTACACGCTCACCACCACGCTCACCCTGCAGCTCTACGCGCAGCCGTTCGTCAGTAAAGGCACCTACTCGAACCCCCGCCAGCTGGCCGACCCCAACGCAGCGGCGTATGACGATCGGTACAAACCGTACGCGTTCTCACCTGGGGGGTTCAACGACAAGGAGTTCAATTCGACCGCCGTGCTGCGCTGGGAGTACCGTCCGGGGTCGACGCTCTTTGTTGTCTGGACGCAAGGACGGTCTGACTACGTGGGGCTCGAGGGCCCGCACTCGCTCTCCGGCGATTTTCACGACCTCTTCCGCCTGCATCCCAACAACACGTTCCTCGTGAAGGCGTCCTACTGGTTCAACTGGTAGTTAGTGCGC
The DNA here is from genome assembly GCA_003221045.1 of Gemmatimonadota bacterium. GTDB lineage: Bacteria > Gemmatimonadota > Gemmatimonadetes > Gemmatimonadales > GWC2-71-9 > AG41. The sequence goes on from QHUC01000272.1 coordinate 5,088, forward strand.
CGACTGCGCCGCCGCCAAGTGGGGGTCGAGGTCGTCCCGCACGTGGCCACGGCCCTGCCCCTCGGCCAGGAGCACCACCAACCGCTTAATGGCGGGCGCGAACGGCCGCGCGTCGGAGCGGCCGGCTTGCGTGAGCAGCGCGACGAGCTCGGGGTGCTCCGCCAGGAAGTCGAACTGCGCCTCTAAGGCGGTCCTGATGCGGCTCAAGGGGTCAGGCTCGGGAGGGTTGCCAACGAGGGGGAGACCGGCCAGCGCCTGTTCCAGCTGGGCGGCGCCCCGGGCAAGCACCGCATTGAACAGGCCGCGCTTCGAGTGGAAGTAGTAGAAGAGCAGCTGCTTGTTCACCCCGGCTTTCCGGGCGATCTGGTCCACGCGGGCACCATCGAAGCCGCGCCGGGAGAACTCTTCGCGTGCCGCTGCGATGATGCGTAATGCTCTGGAGTTATCCAGCTTAGGCTTCACATGCCAGAATATCAACCGGATGGTTGATGAAATATACTTCGGCTCGGCCCGAGCGCCAGGTCACGGGGGACGAGCGGGATTCCTTCTCGTAGGAACTTGATGATCAGGCGGTTCACTTCGTCCGGCGCCTCTTCCTGCACCGAATGGCCCGCCTGCGCGACGGAGAGGAACGCCGCCCTGGGGATCCCCAGAGCGAGCGCTCGCCCCAGCCCCATCGGCACGAGCCGGTCCTCCTCTCCCCAGAGGACGAGCGTGGGAGCTGCGACGTGCTGGAGGCGACCCTGCAAACCGTCGAAGTGGAACTCTCGTAACGCACTCCTCAGCGCCCGTCCATAGCCCGATTCCACGGTCGGCGCGTAATACTGGTCCACATCAGCCTCGGTCACTTTTCCGGGATCGGCATATGTCGCCTTGAGGAGGCGGGCCGTAAGCCCGCGCCCGCGCAGCGCGAGCACAGCGGGTCCCACCACAGGCCAGCGACCGATGCGGAACACGAGAGGCTCGCGCGCGCCAAGGCCCGCCGACCCGATCAAGACGAGGCCGCGCACGCGCTCGGGGTGCTCGATCGCCACCTGGGCGGCGATAGCTCCACCCATGGAATGGCCGACGAGCACTGCGTCCACGATGTGCAGCGAGTCCAGAAGCGCGACGGTCAGCCGCGCGGAGCTGGCGTTATCGTAGCCAGTGGCGGGCTTGTCGGAGAACCCAAAGCCACGGTTGTCGAACGCGATTACCCGGAACCCCGCCGCCGCGATCGGAGCCAGGTTCTTGCGCCACGCGTACAGTGACGCGCCCAAACCGTGTAACAGGACGACCGGGATCCCGTGCCCTGTCTCCACGTAGCGGATCCGCGTTCCTTCGACCCGGATCTCTCGGGCGGTGAAAGCGGTTCCCGCGGGAAACCGTTGGCTCTCCGGGATGGCCGGTCCCCGACATCCCAGCGAGACCAGGAGCAGTAGGCCGAGGCTTCTCATGGCTGGTGCCGCAAGGCGGCCCGTACCACGGCGAGGATGGCGGGGTGTGTGCTCCACAGACCGCTCGCGAGCTCGCCGCTACCCGTCACGACCACCGTCTGGGCATCATCGATCAGGAGGGCGGTGGGCGCGTCCGCGGCGACTGCCCCGGTGACGAGCGCCTGCGTTTCGACCGGTACCTCCCCGGCCACCCGAAGCTCGACCGTCGCGCGCTCCCGCGCCCGTCGCCAGGCCGGGAGCGTCGGCCGGCGCTCAACCGGTCGAGCGCCTCGCCCTGCTGCGCCGCGAGCTGCGCGATCAGCGCCCGCGGGTCCGCCGCTCGGTACCGCGTCGGGCGTCCGGAGAGGCGGATCGCCGCCGTCCGACCGACGAGACCTTCCAGCGCGGCGTACGCATTGGCCCGCGCGACGCGAGCCGCATGCGCGACGGCGTAGCCGGTCGACGGCCCGAGCCGGAGCAGCACCGTATAGACTTGCGACTCCGTCGGCGTGAACCCAAAGGGGGTGAGGTCGCGCGCGCGCATAAGCGTAGTAGCTGTTACTACTACGCTATCCGTCGACGCTGCGCAAGAGAGTCACACCACTTCGATCGGGAGTCCCATCAACCGGGCGATGAGCGCGAGACGGAGGGTGGCGTCCGTCTGGCGTTGGGCGGGGCTCCTGCCGGGCCCTTCCAGCGGGAGGTAGTGGGCCGTGAGGGGACTAATGGCCTTCGGCATCGCGCGCAGGCTCTTGGGGCTCCAGATGCCCTGGTCGTCGCACTCGCTGAAGAGGCGGGCGAGAACGCGGCTCGCGCTCGGGATTTGGCGCACCAGGCCGAGCCGGGTCAGAAGCTCTAGCCAGTAGAGGGCGAACGGAATGTCCGCGACGTGGCCCTGCGCATCGGATCGCAAGGGGTCCCCGAGCAGCTCGAACAAGGGCTTCAGGAGCTTCTTCCCCGCGAGAACGAAGAACGCGCGGCGCGGCGCCGGTGACGAGAAGTAATTTCCCAGGCGCTCGATAAAGCCCGCCCGCTCCCGTTGAACCGGAGGGAGAAAGGCGAGCATCTCCACGGCAAAGATGGTCGGGGGAGAGGCGAGGGGGTCGAGCACCGTCTTGCCCTGCGCCTTCTTGAATGGCTTTGCGGCGAGCTCGCTCCGCAGGTACTGCGAGATGTTGCTTGCGATCGTGTGAGCGGTGCCGCGGACCCGTGGATCGTCACTGTGGCCCCCCCTGGCGAGCGTGCATGCCGCCGCCTCGCGCCCGACTCGACGGGCCCACCGTCCCACCCCAGCGTCGCTCTTGGCGGCCCGGTGAAATTCGACCAGGAGGTCCTGCGCTCGCTGAGCGACCGCACGATCGGGGTCGTCGGGCTCGATACGCGAGAGCAGCTGGAACAGGAAGCGGTCGGCGTTACGGAACGGCCGCTCACCGGGAGGCCATCCGAGCTCGATCAGCCGGCGATACTGGTAGACCGTGCCCGGCTCGCTCCAGCCGTATGACTTGGACGCCGCCGGCGCAAGCAGGTTGGCGTCCCACAATCCATTGGCCTTTTGCTTGCGGGCGATCGCCTGGGCCGGCTTGTACTCCAGGACTGCCTGGCGCAGCGCCGCGAGCCGTTCCGGCTCCCGTTGCGCGTCCGGTACGACTTCAGCGTAGGCGCGGTACACGAGCGGCGGGCTCGCCGCTTCAACCAACCATGATAGCGGCAGCCGATGCGACGAGGGGAGTTCCAGGTGCGCGCTCCGAAGTGCGGGAAACCGCGACCCCAAAAAGCGGGCGCAAACTTACCCGGGTCCTGGAAAATAGCCAGAGGCGCTTGCGCGCCTCTCTTGCAAAATCACCTATGTAATTATAGAACAGCGCCTTACATGTAGTGCAACTAGTTGCATGTCTACTGTGACGAGGGCCCGGTCGGCCGATGAAACTCGGACCGCGGGAGCCATTCCGGCATGCTCGGCGCGTTCGCGATCGCCACCGCTAGGCGCAGCGCGACACGCGCTTCCTGTGCCATACCCTGATACGTGAACGTGGCTCGGTACTCGTCGCTCGGCTGATGGTATCGCATGCGGTTGTACAGGTCGGCCTGCTCGCGGCCCCACGCAGTCGGCTTGCCGACGAAGTCGAGTCCGGGCTCGATCGATACTGCGGGCACACCCGCCTTGGCGAAGGGAAAGTGATCGGACCGATAGAACGACCCTCGGACATCGGGCTCGTGCACGACCACCAATGATTCGCTCTGCGCCGCCGCCTCGAACATCGGTCCGATGGTCGAGCGGTCGACCCCCAGCGCGTCGATGTCGCGAGTGGCCCCCCGCACGTTCGCGACGTCGAGGTTGATCACCGCGGCGGTCTGCGCCAATGGGATGAGGGGCTCTCGGACGTAGGCTTCGCTCCCGAGCAGCCCGCTTTCCTCCGCGGTGGTCGCGACGAACAAGAGCGTCCGCCGGGGCCGCGGCCGGAGCTGCGCCGCGGCCTGCGCGATCGCCAGCATCGCGGCGACGCCCGACGCGTTGTCTTCGGCGCCGTTGTAGATCGAGTCGCCATTCACGGCCGGACCGATCCCCTTGTGATCCCAGTGGGCGCTGAACACCACCGCCTGGGGGGCCAGCGCCGGGTCGCTGCCCGCGAGCCGGGCTACGACATTCGCGGCGTGGACGCGCCGCAGGGCGCTCGTCACGTCGACGCTGACGTGCAGCCCGGTGATGACGGGACGGAACTCGCGGTGCGCCGCCGCCCGCGTCAGGGAGTCGAGGTTGAGGCCGGCCCGGGCGAGGGCGGCCTGCGCGGCGTCGTGGGTCACCCACGCCGCGAACGCGATGCTCTGCGGCACCGGCTGGTCGAGCTTGAATTGCTCCACCGACCAGGACCCGCGCACCACGTCCCATCCGTACGTAGCGCTCTCGGCCGTGTGCAGGAGGATCGCGCCCACCGCGCCGCGACGTGCCGCCTCTTCGAGCTTGTACGTCCAGCGGCCGTAGTAGGTCAGGGCCCGCCCGTTGAAGATGGTCGAGTCCTGGAGGCCCGGATCATTCACCAGCATCAAGAGCACTTTGCCGCGAACGTCCATGTCCTTGTAATCGTCCCACCGCCACTCCGCTGCTGCGACACCGTAACCGACGAACACGACCTCGCCGTCGGCGACGATA
>QHUC01000112.1 GCA_003221045.1 Gemmatimonadota bacterium
TGCCCGCGGATTAGCGAGCCATTCTACTTGCGCCGGCTGGGCCCAGCGCGTGGCGGGCCCTCGTGCTACGTCCGATGCACTGTCATTTTTCTGTCCGCTTACTGTCACTCCTCAATAAGGGCGAAGGCACGTACTGGAAAGCTCCCCATCCCGCAGACCCGCGGTGGGACTGCGAAGAACCGAAATCCTTGGTCCGGCACCTCGCCCAGACGGCACAGGTGCTCGACGATCGGGACGCCGGCGGCGAGCAGCAGCGAGTGCGCCGGGCGGGTTCCGTCCGCCGCGTCATCGATGTTCAGCGAATCGATCCCCACGAGCGCCGCGCCGGCGGCCACAAGGAGCTCCGCGGCCGCGCGCGTGATGAACGGATGACCCGTACCATAGCGCTCCGTGCGCCAGTGCACGTCCCATCCGGTGTGCAGGAGGACGGCCCTGCCGCGAACGTCGCGCCCGCGCAGGAGGTCGGCGTCGAGCGCCCGGCCCGCCCGGCCCCCGCGCTGTGTAGCCCGCACGATCAGGCCCGGGACCGCGGCGACCGCCTCGAGCGGGTAGCCCGCGACGTCGGCGGCGCCCTCATAACGATGGAACGGAGCGTCGATATATGTGCCGGTGTTCGCAAGCATCTCGATCTTCCCCATCTGGAACGTCGTTCCGGGCGCGTACCGCGTGGTCGAGGCGCTGCGGGCGAGCCAGTCGCTGATCACCGGCGCGGGCAGCCCGGGGTAGGTGATCATGCCGTGCTCGATCTCGTGGCTCAGGTCCACCAGGCGGGGAGGCATCAGTCCCACCAGCAGTAGAGGCGCAGCGATTGCCGCAATTCATCTGCGAGCGCGGCGACGGTTTCGGTTCCCTGATCCACGATATCGGGACAGAACGCGTAGAAGCGGCGGGCCAGCGCCCTGGGATCGCGAATCGCCGTCGTGAATCGTCCCTCGAGCCAGTCGAAACCGATCCCCGTCAGGACAAAGGGCTGGTCCCTGCCGAGCGCCCGCAGCCAGGTGACGAGGTGGTGACGCACGGCGTCGAATCGCCCCCAGAACACCACCGTACTCATGGCGTCCCTCTCTTTTGCACGATGCTCGGGGCGGGGGTCGGTGAGGGGGGCAGGACTCGGGCGAGAGCCTTGAGCAGCTGCCCGTCGGGCGAACCGCCGTCGGGGGCCTCGGCGAGCACGACAGCGAACCGCCGCTTCAAGAGCGGATCCCGCATGGCGTGCGCCGCGAACTGGAGCGTGAGAGGGATGAACCACGCGGCCTGGCGCGCTCCGGCACCCGCCCGCGCCACCGCCGCGTACTGCTCGAACAACGCCAGCAGAAAGGCGCTCTTCGAGGGGAACTGACGGTAGATGGCGCCCTTGGTGAAGCCAGCAGCCACGGCGACTTCATCGAGCGTCGCAAGCTCGATCCCGCGCTCGGCGACGACGGCCAATCCGGCCTGCAGGAGCATGGCGCGCGTCTCCGCCTTGCGCCTCTGACGTATGATACCCATTAGTATCTACGATACCCTTCGGAATCGATATGGGCAACAGAAGTCATGGGAACGAGATTGAGATACCAACGGGTATCTAAAACCATGGCTCCAAGCGTGTTCCAGGCGTCGTGTGTCGCGTTTCATTGCGCGCCGCCGGGGGACCCATAACCATGGGGCGCGCCCGCAGCCCATCTCATTCGTCCAAGGAGGACGCCGTGAGCGACGCCGGTCTCCAGTTCGACCGAGCCGAGCGCACCGCCCCGAGCGGTGGCGCTATCTGCGCGTTTTGCAAGCAGCCGATTTCCTCGACCTACTACGAGATCAACGGGCAGGTCACCTGCCAGCGCTGCCGCGGACAAGTCCTGGCGGCGTGGAACAGGGGCTCGCCCGGCAGGCGGTTCGCGAAGGCGCTCGGCCTGGGCGCGGCCGCCGCGGCGGTCGGGGCCGCGGTGTATTTCGGGATTGAGGCGCTGACGGGATACGAGTTTGGCCTCGTGGCGATCGTTGTCGGGCTGTTGGTCGGCGGCGCGGTGCGCAAGGGATCGAGCGGTCGCGGGGGCTGGCGCTACCAGGCGCTCGCGATGTTTCTCACCTACAGCGCGATCGTCGCGACAGACTCCTCGCTCATCGCGCGCGAGATGACCAAGCAGTTTCGGGCTCGCGCAGACTCCGTCAAGACGCAAGCGGAGTCGGCCGTCCCTGCCGCCATGACGAGCGGCATCGTCCTTCCGGCCGACAGCACTGGCGGAGTGAAGCAGGCGCACCCGGGCCCGCTGGCGTTTGCCATCGGGTTCGCTGTGCTGCTGGCGCTCGCCTACGCCGCTCCCGTTCTGATCGGCGTGAGCAGCCCGCTCCACTTCGTGATCGCGGGCATTGCCCTCTACGAGGCATGGAAGCTGAACCGAGGCGTAGCGCTCCGCGTCACGGGACCGTACCAGGCGTCCGCATCGCCCGCTGCGGCCTAACGCTCTGTCATGACTGAGGCACCGCACGAGCCGACGGCATCCGTCTGCCCGCAGTGTGGTACGCACGTCGCGCCGGCGCTGCTTGCCTGCCCATCATGCCAGCGATTGGTCCACGCTGACGAGCTGAAGCGATTGGCCGCCGAAGCAGAGCGCTCGAGGCAGGCGGGAGACCCGAGCGGGGCCCTCGCAGCGTGGCGCCAGGCCCTCGACCTGTTGCCGCGAGACACGACCCAGCACCAAGCCGTCTCCGCGCGCATCGTCGCCCTCAGTCGGACGGTCGACGGCGAGCCGGTCGCTGGCAAGCCGGGCTCTCGATGGGGCAAGGGTGCCGCCGGTCTCGGCGCCATCGGCGCGCTGCTCGCGAAGTTCAAGTTCGCGGTGGTTTTTCTCCTCACCAAGGCCAAGCTGTTGCTGTTCGGTTTGACCAAGGCGGGGACGCTGTTCAGTATGCTTCTGTCGGCCGGCGTATACTGGACCATTTGGGGATGGAAGTTCGCGATTGGCATCGTGCTGTCGATCTATGTGCACGAGATGGGACACGTGCAGGCGCTTCAGCGCTATGGCATCAAGGCAACGGCGCCGATGTTCATCCCTGGCGTCGGGGCCGTGATTCGCCTCAAACAATACCCGGCGACGCCTCGCGAAGACGCGCGGGTCGGCCTCGCCGGTCCGCTCTGGGATTGGGTGCCTCGCTCGCGGCGTACGCCGTCTATCGCGCGACCCACAGCGCTGTGTGGGGAGCGATCGGACACTTCGGTGCCTGGGTGAACCTCTTCAACCTGCTCCCTGTGTGGCAGCTCGACGGCGGCCGCGGCTTCCGCGCGCTCACCCGGCTGCAACGCTGGCTGGCTGCCGCGGTCGCGGCATCAATGTGGCTCGTGACCGGAGAAGGACTTCTCGTCCTGATCGCGCTTGCCGCCGCTGCGAGTGCCGGATTCGCCGCACCCGCCCAGGACGGGGATCAGGCGGCGCTCCTCGAGTATGCGTCGCTCGTGATCGTGCTCGCGGCGCTCACCCGGATCGCCGTCCCGGCCGTGACGCCATGAAGACCAATGGGGCGTCTGCGCCACTTGACTCAAGTGGCACCGATTCTATGTTTGCTTTTCTGGCCCGGTTCGCTCACCGGTCCCTGTAGGCCTGTGGGGAGTTTGAATGACGTACATCATCGCCGAGCCGTGCATCAACCTGAAGGATCGCTCCTGCGTGGATGTGTGTCCGGTGGACTGCATCTACGAGGGGGAGGACCAGCTCTACATCCACCCGGATGAATGCATCGATTGCGGTGCTTGCGAGCCGGAGTGCCCGGTGACCGCGATTTTCCCGGAAGAAGACACGCCGCCGCAGTGGAAGTCCTATATCGCCAAGAATCGCGACGTGTTCCAGAGCGCCACCCCACCAGGCAAGCCACAGCGCAAGGGATCGTGACGGACGGCCCCGGGTCTCCCGGGGCTTTCGTTTCAGGGGATCGCACCCAGAAAATCCGCCAGCAACCGGCTGGTGGCGAGCGGCTGCTCGAGCGGGGCCAGATGGCCCGCGGCGGGCACTATGTGGCACTGGGCTTGGGGAAGCAGCTTCGCCATGGCCAGCGCAGTCGGGGGAGGCGCGATGGCATCTTCACTTCCCACCAGCACGAGCGCAGGCACGCGCACAGCGCGGAGCGTGTCGGACGAATCGGGCCGATCGCGCAACGTCCGCAAGGCGCCGACGAAAGCGGGCACCGACCAGCGCCGCGCCATCTCCCGCACCTGCCCGGTCACTTCGGGCTGCGTGGCTTGAGTCGCGGGGGCGAGGAGGCGCGGGAGGAGCCGTTCCACCGCGGCATCGGCACCTTGCCGCTCGACCAGGGCGGCGAGCTCATCCCGATCCCGTTTCGCGTCCGTTGAATCCGGCTCGGTCTTCGTATCGGCCAGTATGAGCGCCCTGATCCGCTCCGGATGCCGCCGCAACAACTCGAAGATCACGTAGCCGCCCATGGACAACCCGCAGACGACCGCGTCCCGCACCCCCACGGCGTCGAGCACGGCCACGAGGTCGTCCGCGTACCGTGCGAGCGAATACCCGTCGGCGGCAGGCGTTGCTCCGGATCCACCGACGCCTCGGAAGTCCGGCGCGATGCGCCGGAAGCGGGACAGGGCCGCGAGCTGGTGGCGCCAGACGGTGCGGTCGAACGGGAATCCATGTACGAACAGCACCGGCAGCCCGTCCCCGCGGACGTCCACGGCGAGCTCCACGTCTCCAGCCGGCACGCGGAGTGGCGGGTGCCCACCGCCCGGCCGCGGGGGAGGAGAGGGACCGAGGAAGCGCGCAATCTCGTCGGGGATCGGCGTGGCGCGCCCGAGTCGATCGATGCAGACGAATACCATCTCGGCCTCCGCCACCTGCGTCTCGTCCGATACCCGCCGCACGACGTGACGGAGGGTCATGCTGGTCGTACCGCGGTGGGCCACCGCGGTCTCGACACGCAGCACCTCGCGCGCATAGACCGGCGCTTTGTACTCGATCGTCGCCTTGCGAACGGCGGGCCAGACGCCGTTGCGGTCGAACAGGTCCATACCGGGACCGCGCGCGAGGGCATCCCACCGTGCTCGCTCGAGCAGCGTGAGCAGGGCGGCCTGGTTCAGGTGGCCGAACGCGTCACAATCGTACGCGTAAACCGTCAACTCGATCGGCGCGAAGGGCGTCACGCCGCTGGCTCCGCCGTCGAACGGGGGACGGCAAAGGTATGCCAAAAGACTACGCGCTGCACGTGGCCCGCCGCACGTTGCAGCAGAAAGGCGAACGCCTTGGCGCCGTACGTCGGGTCGAGGACGAGACCATGCCGGTCGGCCAACCGGGCGGCCGCGTCGCCGTCGACGGTCGGCCAGCCGTAGCCGCGGCCGAGTCCATCCGCTATCACGAGGGAGCGGGGAGCGGGGAGCGGGACCCCCCGGCGTGCGACTAGCTGCCGCGCGCGATGGGCGAGCCACAGGGTCCGCCACCGGTTGGCGACCAGCGCCGGGGCGACGCGAACACCCACGACGCGCGTCGGCCAGCCGAGGGCCGCGACCGCGAGGACGACGCCCGCCGCCGTGCCGCCGGTCCCGAGCGGAAGGACGATCTCGTCGGGTGGCGCGGCCACCTGTTCCGAGAGCTCGAGCCCCGCGATTACGTGACCGACGACGGCGCGCGGGTGCGCGCCGCCTCCCGGAATCCAGCGGCGCGGGCCCAGCGGGCCCGCCCGATGCCACGCCTCGACGATCGCCACCGGCAGCGTCGCGGGGGCCCGCGCGCGCACCACGAGCGCGGCCTGCGCGGCGCAGGCGGCCGCCACCGCACGGCTCACCGGCGTCTCGGGCTGCGGGAATTGGGCGATGACGGCGCGGCACCCCGCCGCGGCGGCGTGCACGGCGGTCGCAAGACAATGGGTCGACCCGGTCGCGCCCACGGTCACGAACACGGTGCCGCGGGCGGCGTCGCTGAACAGGAATTCGAGCGCGCGCACCTTGTTGCCGCCGTACCGCGTGGAGGAGCGATCTTCGCGCTTCAGCGCGAGCTCGGCGAGGCCCGCGGCACCGGCGAGCACCGGCGCGGACTCGAGCGGCGTGGGCCACCGCCCCAGCCTCCAGGGCTGGAGCGCCGCGCGTATCTTTTGCATCAGCTGCACCGGATCAGACACCGACACCCCGATCCCGAGGACACGATGCGGGTTGCTACCGATTACATCCGTCACGCGGCGCGCGCCGCCCGCAAATGCGCCGGCGATCCGCTCGGCGGCGCGCCCCAGCCACCGGACCCCGAATTCTACAAGACCCTCGCCAAGGCGCTCGAGGAGATCGCGGCGGACCTGGAACAGCTCGGCAAGGAAGAGTGAATTACATCAGAACGCCCCAGGCGCTGGCCGACGCGGTCGCGGCGCTGTCAACGGAGCCGCTCGTAGCGGCCGACACGGAAGCCGCCAGCTTTCACCGCTATCGCGACCGGATCCTCCTGATCCAGCTCGCCTGCCCCTCCCGCACCGAGATCATCGATCCGCTCGCGCTCACCGACCTCTCCCCGGTCGGCGCGCTGCTCGCGAATTCCACGGTCGAAAAGATCTTCCACGACGCCGATTACGATCTTCGTGCCCTCGATCGCGATTACGCCTTCCGGGCACGCCGTCTGTTCGACACACGGATCGCGGCGCAACTCGCCGGGGAGCCGGCGGTCGGCCTGGCGGCGCTACTGGAAAAGTACGTGGGGGTGAAACTCGCCAAGGAGCATCAGAAGGCCGATTGGTCGCGTCGCCCGTTGCCCGCGGCGATGCTGGCTTATGCGGCAGCGGACACGGAGCATCTGCCCGCCTTGCGGGAGGCCCTGCGGGCACGCCTCGCCGCGCTCGGCCGACTCGCGTGGGCCGAAGAGGAGTTCACGCGGCTCGAGGATCTGCGCTGGACCGGCGGGCCGGAAGGCGCGGAGGCATTCCTGCGCATCAAAGGGGCCAAGGCCCTGCAGCCTCGCCCATTGGCCGCGCTGCGAGAGCTGTACGGCTGGCGCGAGACGGTCGCCGCGGAGCAGGACCGGGCCACGTTTCGCATCATCGGCAACGAGGCACTCCTCGCCGTCGCCCGCGCGCTGCCCCGGGCACCCGCGGACCTCGCGAACATTGCCGGGCTTCCCGGCTCCCTGGCCAACCGGCATGGCGCCGCGCTGCTTGGCGCGGTGCGGCAAGCGCTGGCGCTGCCCGAGCGCGAGCTGCCGCGTGTCGAGCGAGCACCACGCCAGCCGCGTGATCCGGCGCTCGAGGCGCGGGTCGAGCGCCTCAAGGCCGCCCGCAACCAGGTCGCCGCCGAGCTCGGGCTGGAGCCGGGCATCCTCGCCGCCCGCTCGACGCTCGAAGCGGTGGCCCGTGCGCGGCCGCTCCCAAACGATCGCGCCGGGCTCGCCCGCGGGGGCGAGCTCCGGCGCTGGCAAATCGAGGCGCTCGGAGACGCGCTACTCAGCGCGCTGCCCTAGAGTCCCATCAAGGCGCGTACTTTGGGGTCCATGCGCTCGGGAGTCCAGTAGGGCTCCCACACGATCTCGATGTCCACGTCCTTCACGCCCTCGAGGCCACGCAACACACGGTAGGCGTCGTTGGTAATCATCGGGCCGGCCGGGCAGCCCGGTGACGTGAGCGTCATCTTCACGCGCACGTCACCGTCGACGATCTCGACGTCGTATACGAGCCCGAGATCGATGATGTTCATGTCCAGCTCCGGATCCTTTACTTGCCGGAGCGTATTGCGGACGGTCTCGTCGTTGAGCACCACAGGGGCCGTCATCGACAACTCCTCTCCATCGACCTCGCCTTCCGAACCTAGTTGGCCGTGTAACCGCGCACCAGGCACCGCCGCTGACGCGCCACCCAAGCGTACACCCGTCGCGCCACCGGCAAAACCCCGGGGATGCGAAATGCCCAGGCCAGCCACCGCTTGCCGGGCAGCAGGCGCAGGAGCTCCGGCGCCGCGTCCGCGCCCGCGAACACCCGCCCATCGGGGCGGATCAGGTGCATCGCCGCGGCGAGCGCGGGGAGCGGAATCCCGAACGCCGCCACGCGCGCCTGATCCTGAAACGGGATCGTGACAAGTCGCTGTTCCCGGTCCCACCGGCGCACGGCCTCGACGGATTGTCGACAGAAGCCGCATTCGCCGTCGTAGATGAGAGTGGGACGCTCAGGACGCATCGGACGCCCGGGCCGCCGCATCGGCGACGGCACCCCGGACCTGCTTGAGGACCGTGAACGGCCGGCGGGCACGCGGCGCGTACGCGCGGTTGGTCAGGAGCACGACGAACAGGTCGCGATCGGGATCGATCCATAGCGAGGTCCCCGTCCAGCCGGTATGACCAAAGGTATGCGGCCCGAACAGGGTGCCCGCGCTGGAGACGCTCTCCCCGGTCGGTACCGCCTGCCACCCGAGCGCCCGGGCCTCGCTCTTGGGTCCGAAATCGGTCGCCTTGGCGGTGAACAACCGCACGGTCTCCGAGCGCAGCAGTCGCCGGCCGTCGGGGGGGGCACAGGTCCCGCCCCGCATGACGAACTGCGCGAACCGCGCCACGTCGAGCGCCGGCGCGAACAGCCCTGCGTTGCCCGACACGCCACGCAGCCTGAACGCGCTGCCGTCGTTGACGACGCCCGCGATCGAAAGCCCGTGCCACACACCCGTGGGCGCGATGCGGGGCCGCAGCCGGGGCGGCGGTCGGAACATGGTCTCGCGAAGCCCCAGAGGGTCGAAGATCTCGCGCGTGGCAAAGACATCGAGCGGCTCGCGGGTCACGTGCCGCACGACCTCGCCGAGCAGGATCGCGTTCAGGTCACTGTAGATCACGCGGGAGCCGGGCGCGACGCGTGGCGTCTCTCGCAGTACGCGGGCCATGAGCGCAGCGCTATCGGGGATCGCCTTGAGCTCCGCGTCCGGGATGTCGGCACGGAGCCCCGAGGTATGCGTCAGGAGCTGGCGGACCGTGATGGCCGACGTGCCGGCGGCGTTGAAGGCGGGAACGTACGTCGCCACCGGGGCATCCAGTCGCACCTGGCCCCGCTCAACGAGGAGCATGAGCGCGGTCGTCGTCGCGATGACTTTCGTGAGCGATGCCAGATCGTAGAGCGTGCTCTCCGGATCGGCCGCCGGGCTCGTCCGAGCCCACGTCAGATGACCATAGCCTTTGGCGAAGAGCAGGGTGTCATGCCGACCGACGATCAGCACCGCGCCCGGATAGGCGCCCGCGTGAATGCCCTCTTGCACGAGGGCGTCGAACGTCGCGGCGTCGAACGTGGCGCGCGCTGGCGGCCCGGCCTCGAGGGTACGAACGGGGGGGGATCCCGCCATCGTCGCAGACCCGGTCTGCAGCAGGACGAGCAGCGCCGTCAGCACCATACGCCGGGGATCCGCCGACCGCACGCCGCGCAGCGGCCGTCGCTTCCGATCCGCTGCTGGCGAATCGTATAGCCGTAGCGCTCGATCAGGAGCTCCCCGCAGTCGGGGCACCAGGTATGCTCCCAACGGTCGACTCGACCCGGGAGGTTACCCGCGTAGATGAACTTCAGGCCCGCCGCCGCCCCGATCTCGCACGCGCGAAGCAACGTCTCGGGCGAGGTGTCGTCGGGATCGGTCATCCGGTAGTCCTTGTGGAACGCGGTGACGTGCCACGGAATTTCGGGGCTCACGGAGGCCACGTAGTCGGCGGCGCGACGCAGCTGGGCGTCGTCGTCGTTGAACCCCGGAACCACGAGGGTCACGAGCTCGAGCCAGAACCCACGCTCGTACACCATGCGGATAGCGTCGAGCACGTGCTGCAGCACACCGCCGAGCTCACGGTAGCGCCGATCATCCATCGCCTTGAAGTCGATCTTGTAGCAGTCGGTCCACGGGCGGATGAAGTCCAGGACCTCCGGGGTCGCGTTGCCGTTGGAGATGAACGCGGTCTTGAGCCCCTGCGCCCGGGCCGCCTTGAACACCTCGACCGCCCATTCGGCGGTGATGAGAGGCTCGTTGTACGACGAGCCCACCAGTCGGGCTCCCTGGCGCAGCGCCAGCCGCACCAGGCCGTCTGGCGTCACGTCGGTCGGGAGCACGCCCGCGGCCTCGTCGCGCAACGCCTGGCTCGTGAGCCAGTTCTGACAGCACGTACCCAGCCGGCACGTAGAGGATGCCGTCCTTATTGAAGCGTACCTTGCAGATGCCGCGGCGACCGGGCTTTACGAGACAGCGATGTCCGCAGGCGAAGCAGCGCACCGCTCCGTCCGGTAGCTTCTCGACCAGCGGCCCCCCGGCGCCCCCACCTCCCTCGCGCACCCGGGCATCCAGAGCCTGGGCGAGCGTGGCCGCCCCGCCATCCGGCGTTTCGTGCGTGAGAAAGGAAACAATGCTGCGATGCGCCATCATCGGACCTGCCGACCGCCCTTCCTCAATATAGCGCGGGTGTCCGCGGCTCAGCGGCCCCCACGCAGGGAGCCCGGCGCGAGATCGTAGAGCAGCTGTACGGTGGCGATATCGTGCGGCGAGAGGTCGCGGACCTTCGGCTGGGCGTACATGATGTCGCCCGGGTCGCGGGAGTGGTCCAGCCCGAGCAGGTGTCCGATCTCGTGCAGGGCGATCACCCGGACGTCGTCCGGCCCGAACGGCTGCCCCTTGAGGTCGAAGGTCGCGAGCGTGACCGTGCCTCCGGTCAGGTGCCCGTCCTCGTCCCAGAACAGGTTGGTCTGCCCCGATCGCTCACCCTCGAACTGGATCCGCCATTGGAACCGCACCTCGGCGGAGGACGAGTCCGTGTCGAACGTGAACCGCACCGGTACGCCGGCTTCTACCCACCGCTGGAACGCGGCGCGCACCTGGTCGAGGAACGCAGGCTGGAAGTTCGCGGTCGTGGAAGGTGTGAGCAGCACGCGCACCGGCGACCCGACCCGCCCGTCCCACCGATGTATCTCCGAGTCCGCGCTCTCCGCGACGATCTCGTTCATGTACGTGAGGCCCGCGCTGGCGCGGATGCGGCGGCGGATCTCGGAGCGCGCGAGCAGGACGATGTAGCTCGGACCTCCCGCGTCCGCCCCCGGCTGAGCAACCGGTGGTGCAACACCGGCGACGGGCGCGGCCGGAGTGGCCGGCGCGCCATTGGGCGGCGCGGGCGCACCCGACGTCGTCGTTACGCTGTCGGCCGCGCCGACGGGCGATGCGGCGTCGGCGGAACGCGACGGTCGACGCACGAATGCGTTCCACAGCGCGGCCGATGCAAGGAACACGACGAGCGCGGACACGAGGATGAGGATGCGTCGTTCGAGCATGCGCGCAATATGGGAGAGACCGCGGTTGCGCCGCTAGCTTTGGTCCGCTGGCGTCTCTATGATTGTGGCCTGCCTATGCTTGGCCAATAAGTGATCGCGTTACCCGCGGCACCCGTCATCCGCCTGCGCGGGTGGGTCATCGCGGCGTGGGCGGCCCTTGCGCTGTTGTTCGGGCCGCGAGCGTGTCACGTCCAGCAGGCGCTCGCGCTGCGCGGCAGCGGCAGCGAGACCACCGAAGCCAGCCGCGCCACGGAGCTCCTCAAGAAGGCGTTTCCGACGCCCTTCGCCGACTACGTCGCGATCGTCGTCCACGGGCCGGTCCGCTGGACCAATCCACGGTTCGGAACAATCCTCGACACATTGAAGGCGGCGGCCGAGCAGCGCCCGTACGTCAGCCAGGTGATCTCCCTCCGCTCCATCGGGGAGTCGACCTTCGTCAGCGAGGACCGGCGCACCACCTTTCTCATCGCCGCCCTGACGCCCGAGTCCACACGTGATCTGAGCGCCAGCTTCGTCCCGGACCTGCGCGCCGCCATCCGTGACGCGCTGGCGCGGGCCCCCGGCGCCGCCGGCTTCGACGTGATGGTCACCGGATTCCCCGCCCTGGATCACGACGTCCGCACCATCAGCGCCGAAGACACCGAACGCGGTGAGCAGCGGGCGCTGCCGCTCACGCTGCTCGTGCTCATCGTCGCCTTCGGGGCGCTCGTGGCCGCCGCCCTCCCCGTCATCGTGGGCCTGCTCGCGATCACGATCGCGCTCGGCCTCGTCACCATCGCCGCCCACTACACTCCCATGTCCGTGTTCGTGTTGAACATCACCACGATGGTGGGCCTCGGCGTCGGCATCGATTACTCGCTCCTGATCGTCACGCGCTTTCGCGAAGAGCTCAACCGCGGCCTGTCGGCGGCCGACGCCGCCATCCGCACCGTCGAGACCGCGGGCTCGGCGGTGGTCACGTCGGGGCTGACGGTGGTGGTCGGGTTCGCGGCGCTCGTGACCACCCCGCTCTCCGACACGCGCTCCGTGGGCGTGGGCGGACTGCTGGTGGTGGCGGTGGCGGTCCTGCTCGCCACCACGTTTCTCCCCGCCGTGCTGGCCTTGCTGGGCCGGAACATCGACCGTCCGAAATGGCTCGCGCGCCCCTTGGCCCGCTTTCATGCGCCCACCGGCTGGGAGCGGTGGGCGCGATGGCTGGGCCACCGTCCATGGCGCGCCGTCCTCGTGGGCGGGATGGCCGTGGCTCTGCTCACCTTTCCCGTCAGCAAGATCCGGCTCGGCCTCCCGGCGACGAACTGGTTTCCCCCCGAGTCCGAGTCCGGCCAGGGACTCGAAGCCCTACGCGAAATGGGGGCGAGCGGCGTGATCCAGCCGGTCCGCGTCGTCGTCCAACTGCCCGAAGGCGAGTCCGCCATTTCGGGACGCCGACTTCCCGGCCTCAAGGCCCTCACAGACTCGATCCGCAAGGATCCGCGCGTCAAAGAAGTCCGCGGCGTCGCGACGATCAAGACGGGCATGTCCACGTTGCAGCTCGCCATCTACTACAGCGAGCCCGACGCCGTGCGGGCGAAAAACCCGAAGTTCTTCGACGCGTACCTGAGCGCCGATAACCGGGTGACGCTGCTCGATGTGATACCTGCGGACACCGTCTCACTCACCGGCCTGATGGACGTGGTGCGACGAGTACGCTCCATCGTGTCCCACGGCGTGCGCGGCCTCGCGGGTGCCGAGGCGCTGGTCGCCGGATTTGCCGCGTCGAACGTGGACACCCAGCAGGAGCTCATGAAGCGATTCCCGGAGATGGTCGGGCTGGTCCTCGGCATCACGGCCATCATGCTGTTCGTCGCGTTTCGCTCGCTGCTCGTGCCGATCAAGGCGGTGGTCCTGAACATGCTGTCGGTGGGGGCAGCGTCGGGGCTCACGGTCCTCGTATTCCAGGACGGATACGGCGGCCGGCTGTTCGGGCTCGCGGGACCGACCCGGGCAATCTGGGCGGTGGTGCCTGTGCTGGTCTTCGCGATCGTGTTCGGCCTCTCGATGGACTACGAGGTGTTCCTGCTGACCCGCGTGAAGGAGGTGTTCGACAAGACCGGGCGCAATGACCACGCCACCATGGAAGGACTGTCGGCGACCGCGTCCACCATCACGAGCGCGGCGCTGATCATGATCCTGGTGTTCGGAACGTTCGCGTTCACGCGTGTCCTGGCCGTGCAGCTGATCGGCTTCGGGCTCGCCGCCGCCGTGCTGCTCGACGCCGTCCCAGTGCCACGCCGGCACCCTGACGCCCGTCCTTGGGTCTTTGAGCGGCTTGTATTGGAGCCACTCCGGCTGAAGGGCCAGTTCACGACCGAGCGCGAGCAGTCGCTCTTTGTCCGCACTCACGAGGTGGACCATCGGCTCGTCGCGGATCCGGTGCCGATGAAGCCAGACGCCGCCGTCGAGGGCAAAGCACATCCCCTCGCGGCGGCGTTCGAACTCGCGATAGAGCGGACCTACTGGCAGGTGATGCGGCCCTCGATGGTCGCCGGGGCGACCGGGTTCGCGTTGCCCGAGAACAGCGCGCACTGCCGGCCGGGAGCGTAGAGGCTCGTCGTGGTGGCCGCCCAGCCCGACCCTGTCGCCTGATTGATGACTAACACCACACCAACCGACGCCACGAAGTTGTTCATCAAGGCGACATTGGTCGTGTATTTCGCGCTGTCGTAGAAGAAGGCCTCCTCCGCTGTCGCCAGGTTCCGGAGGTCGGACTTCATCGAGGCGACGTACGCCTTCTCCTTCGTGTTGGAGAACTTCGGGATGGCGATGGTCGCCAACAGCCCGATGATCACCACCACGATGAGCAGCTCGATCAACGTGAAGCCACGTCGTGAGATCACTGCAAACCCTCCGGGCGCGAAAGGGCGCCGAGCCTGCGCACGGCCAGGCCCGACGCACAAATAGTTAGCGCCGACGTTCGTTCCTGCAAGAGCTATGCTTATCCCTTCGCATCGACCCAATTCGTTCCAATACCGACACTTACGACCAGTGGGACCCGGAGCTGCGCCGCCCCCTCCATATGGCTTTTTACAAGCTCCGTTGCGGTCTCCCGCTCCGGATGAGGAACCTCAAGCACAAGCTCATCATGGACTTGGAGGATCATACGGGACGCAAGGCCCCGCTCGCGCAGCGCCGTGGCGATGCGGATCATGGCGATCTTGATCACGTCCGCCGCGGATCCCTGCAGCGGGGAGTTCGTCGCCGTGCGCTCACCGAACGCGCGGATATTGAAATTCTTGTCTTTCAGCTCGGGGATATAGCGCCGTCGTCCGAACAACGTCTCGACGTAGCCCTTCGCGCGGGCTTCGGCCACGGTGCGGTCGAGCCAGGCCCGGACCCCCGAGAAGCGCGTGAAGTACTGGTCGATAAAGCGCTTGGCCTCGTCCAGGGTGATGCCGAGCTGGCGGGAGAGGGCGAAGGGTCCCTGCCCGTAAATCGTGGCGAAGTTGATGGTCTTGGCGCGCGCCCGCATCTCGGCGGTGACCTGCTCTTGGGGCACGCCGAAGATGAGCGCCGCGGTCTGTCGGTGAATATCCCCGCCCCGCTCGAACGCCTCCACGAACGCCGGGTCGCCGGAGAGATGGGCGAGCAACCGCAGCTCGATCTGGGAGTAGTCGGCGGTGAGCAGCACCGCACCGGGCGTAGCGACGAACGCGCGTCGAATATCTTCGCCGCGCGACGTGCGAACGGGGATATTCTGGAGGTTAGGGTCCGAGGACGAGAGCCTGCCCGTCGCGGCGCCCGCCTGGTTGAAGCTCGTGTGGATGCGGCCGGTCCGCGGGTTGATATACGCGGGCAACGCGTCCACGTACGTGGACTTGAGCTTCGACAGCTCGCGGTATTCGATCAGCAGCTTGGGCACCTCGTGCCCCATCACGGCCAGCTGCTCTAGGACTTCGAAGTCTGTCGAGGGACCGGTCTTGGTTTTCTTGAGAATCGGAAGCTGGTGCTTTTCGAATAGAACGTGGCGGAGCTGCGGCGTAGAGTTAATGTTGAATTCCGTGCCGGCGGCATGATAGATGGCACGCTCGAGCTCCGTGAGCTCGCGTGCGAACGTCCGCGAGATCTCACCCAGGCGCTCCAGATCGACCCGCACCCCCTGCCACTCCATATCCGTGAGTACCGCGATGAGGGGCATCTCCACGGTGTCGAGCAGACGCAGAAGCTGGTGATCTTCGAGCTCGGGCTGGAGCGCCGCGTGCAGCCGG
Organism: Gemmatimonadota bacterium; assembly: GCA_003221045.1. Classification (GTDB taxonomy): domain Bacteria; phylum Gemmatimonadota; class Gemmatimonadetes; order Gemmatimonadales; family GWC2-71-9; genus AG41. The sequence continues at coordinate 15,456 of QHUC01000112.1, forward strand.
AGCACGATCTCGCTGCTCACGGCGCTGTAGCGCGCGGCCTCTCCCAGGGGCACGTCGGCGAACGGGCGCTCGGCCTTACCCCGCCCCACGACCTCCGCGTACGTACGCATGGCGTCCGAGAGTCGCTCGCGGGCAAGATCGTCGATCGCATGCGATCGCCGCCCGGGGTCCAACACGAAGCTCGCGAGCATGGAGTCGTACGTCACCCCCGCCAGCTCGACGCCCGCCCGGCGCAGCACCAGGCGGCCGTACTTCACGTTGTGCCCTGCCTTCGCGACCCGGGCATCCTCGAGAAGCGCCCGCACGGGAGCGAGCGCATCGCTTGCGAGCGGGGGCAGGTTGCGGGGTGCCGCTCCACCGGCGAGCTCGCCGTCGGGGGCGACGTGGGCGAAGGGGAGGTACCACGAACGCCCGGGTGCCACCGCCAGCGACATCCCCACGAGCTCCGCACGCATCGGATCGGGGGACGTCGCTTCGACGTCCAAGGCGACGAGCGGCGCCGCGCGCCACTCGGCGACCGCGGGCGCAAGGGCCGCTCGATCCTCCAGGATCGTCGGCTCGGCGTGCGCCACCGCGAGCGTCGGAGGTGCGAGGGGCCCGGAAACCGGCGGAACCGGCCCGGCGTCGGGCGCCGGCTCGGCCGCGATCTCGAGGAATGAGAGCTTGGGGATCAGGGACCGGAATTCGAGCTCGGTGAAGAGCTCGGTGAGTCGCGCGACGTCGGGCGGGCGGACACGCAGCCGCTCCAGATCGAGCGGGAGCGGTACGTCCCGTTGGATCGTGACGAGGTCGCGGGACAGCCTCGCCAGATCGGCGTGCTGCTGCACGGCTTCCCGCGCTCGCTTTCCCGAGATGCGTTCCGCGCCGGCCAGGATGGCGTCCAGGTCGCCGAATTCCTTGAGCAGCTCGAGCGCCGTTTTCTCGCCCACGCCCTTCACCCCCGGCACGTTGTCGGAGGTATCCCCTACGAGCGCCAGATAGTCCACCACCCGCTCGGGTGGAACCCCGAGCCGCTCGCTGGCATTCGACTGATCGACCCAGTGCTCTTCCACGCCGGCGGGCCCGCCCCGTCCCGGGTTCAGGAGCGCGATACCGGGTCCGATGAGCTGATAGAAATCCTTGTCGCCCGACACGATCACCACCCGGAGCCCGCGCGCCGCGGCCGCGGTGGCCATCGTCCCGATGACGTCGTCCGCCTCGTAGCCCTCCGCCCCGATCAACGGGAGGTGGAACGCATCGAGGATCTGCACAATGCGCTCCACGGAGCGATCGAAGTCCTGCTGCAGCTCCCGCGTAAGTTTCTCGCGCGTCGCCTTGTACCCGGGGTAGGCCTGGTGCCGGAAGGACTCGCCCATGTCGTGCACCCAGGCGAGATAGTCGGGCCGCCGTCGCTCGAACAGGCGCAGCAGGAAGTTGGTGACCCCCCACGCCGCAGAAGTATTCTCGCCCCGACGCGTGGTGAGGGGGCGCGCGATCATCGCGAAGAACGCGCGGTAGATGAGCGCGTATCCGTCGACCAGATAGAGGGTGGCTGGGGCTTCAGGCATGCGCCGAAGAATAACGCGAGGTGGAACGAAAAACCCCGCCCGATGGCGCGGGCGGGGCGGGAA
>QHUC01000273.1 GCA_003221045.1 Gemmatimonadota bacterium
TCGGATCTGGTGATGCCGCGGCTGGGTGGGCGCGCGCTGTACGATGCGGCGCGCCGGGAAGGCCAGAGCGTTCCGTTCCTGTTCGCAAGCGGCTATTCCGACCCGGACCGGGCCACGAGCCCGGATCCATCGGTGCCCTTGCTCCGCAAGCCGTGGACGGGACCGGACCTGTTGGGAAGGGTGCGGGACATCCTCGACCGGGTGTAAGGGGCCGGGCCTCACCCGCCGTCCAGCACTTCTCTCACTTTCCGCGCCAGCATGTCGGGCACGAAAGGCTTCTGGAGGAACGCCACACCGGCATTCAGCACACCCTGCCGAACCATCGCGTCGTCCGTATAGCCCGACGTGTAGAGCACCTTCATCTCCGGCCGCTGGGGTGCCAGCCGTTCGGCCAGCTCGCGCCCGCTCATGCCAGGCATCACGACGTCGGTGACGAGGAGGTCGATGCCGGCGGCGTGCCGGGCCGAGAGCTCCAGCGCGCTGGGTCCGTCAGAGGCATCGAGCACACGGTAGCCGCACGCCTCGAGGCTCCGCCGGGCGAGCGCGCGTACAGGGGCGGCGTCCTCGACCAGGAGCACTGTCTCGTTGCCGCCCCGCGCCGCCCGGGCCGGGGGCGCGGGAGCCGGCGCTTCGGAGGCTCCCGGCACCCGCGGGAGGTAGACCTTCACCGTCGTGCCGCGCCTCGGCTCGCTGTAGACCCAGATATAGCCGCCGCTCTGCTTGACGATTCCGTAAACGGTCGCGAGCCCGAGCCCTGTGCCTTTCCCTACTTCCTTGGTGGTGAAGAACGGCTCGAAGAGGTGCGCCTGCGTGGCCTCATCCATGCCCACGCCGGTGTCCGTCACCACGAGGCAGGCGTAGTCGCCCGGCGGAAGGCGGTGACGCCGCTCGAGGTGCTCTTCGTGTAGGGCGAGTCGTGTCGTCTCGATGCTCAAACGGCCCCCCCCCGGCATCGCGTCGCGGGCGTTGACCGCAAGGTTCAAGAGCACCTGCTCCAGCTGCCCCGGGTCGGCATTGACCGCTCCGGCCGTGGGATCGAGTGAGGTGACGAGCTCGACGTCCTCGCCCAGTAACCGCCGCAGCATGCGATCCATATTGCCCACGACGACGTTGAGCTCGAGCACCTTGGGGGCGAGCACCTGGCGGCGGCTGAACGCGAGCAGCTGCCGCGTGAGCTCCGCCGCGCGCAGGCCGGCGTGCCGGACCTCTTCCGCGTCTTCGCGCCGCGGATCGCCGGAGGGCATGTTGTTGAGCAGCAGCTGGGTCGAGCCCAGGATGGCCGTGAGCAGGTTGTTGAAGTCATGGGCGATGCCACCCGCCAGCTGCCCGACGGCTTCCATCTTCTGCGACTGGCGCAGCTGCTCCTCCAGCTGGCGCTGGGCGGTGACGTCATGGGCCAGGATCAGGCGCGCGCGGCGGCCGGCGAATTCGAGCGGCCGTGTCACGAGGTCCACCTCGAACAGTTTGCCGTCTTTGGCGCGGTGGCGCACGCCGGTGCGCACCGCCCCTTCGTCCGGGCGGCGACCGAGCTCCTCGTCGAGTCGGGCCTGATCGTCGGGCGAGCGGATGTCCCGGATGGTCCGCTCCAGGAACTCGCGCTCCGAATAGCCGTAGCGGGTAATGGCCGCGTCGTTCACCGCGAGGATGCGCAGCGTCTCGAAGTCGTAGACGAACATCGGCTCCGGGTTCGTCTCGAACAGGAGACGGTATTTTCGCTCGCTCTCGTGCAGCTGCTCCTCGGTCCGCTTGCGCTCGACCGCCATCGCGACCTGCGTGGACACGAACTGCAAGATGTGCTTCTCGGTCTCGCCATAGCGGATGCCTGGGGCGTACGTCTGGGCGACGAGCACGCCGATGGTACGGTCGCCGATCTTGAGCGGCACGCCGACCCAGTCGATGGATGGCGCGCCGATCAGCTCCACCTCTCCTCGGCGCTCGAGCTCCGCTTGCACCTCGGGCGTGACGAGTAACGGCTGGCCCGTGCGCAACACGTACTCGGTGAGCCCTTTCCCGGGACGCTTGGATGGAAAGTCCGCGTCCATCTCGTCCACGTGGTACGGGAAGCTGAGGAGCTCGGTCGCGGGATCGTACAGGGCGATGTAGAAGTTCTTAGCCGGCATCAGCTCACCGACGATCTCGTGGATGGCGGCAAACAGCTCCTGGAGGCTCCGGGCCGAGTGGGCGGCCTCGGAGATTCGGTAAGTCGCGAGCTGCACGCGCTCCGCGCGCCTCGTCTCGGTGACGTCCCGGAAGCTCCATACCCGGCCTACGCTTCGGCCGCCGATCCGTTGTGGCTGGGACAGCCGTTCGAAGATACGTCCGTCCTTGAACGTCAGGACGTCAAAGCTCGACGCCTCGGGACGGGCGTACAGCTCACCGATCCTGGCCAGGAATTTCTCGGGCTCGGCCACCTGCTCGACCACGAAGGCGAGGGTTTGCGCGGCGTTCTTCTGCTCGAGGACAGAGTCGGGGATCCGCCACAGCTCCGCGAACTTGCGATTGAAGCTCACGATGCGACCGGCGAGGTCCACCACGAGGATACCGTCGGCCGTGGACTCTAAGGTGGCGTTCAAGAGGGATAGCGTCTCGCGCAAATCCTGCTCGGTGCGCTGACGCTCCGTGATGTCGCGGTAAGTGACGACGATGGCGCCGATGGCCGGATTATCGAGCCGGTTCACCCCGACGGCTTCGAGCCGACGCCACGTTCCGTCTTTGTGCAGGGCGCGCAACTCCGTCTTCACGAGGTGACCGGGCTGCTGCATCAGCTCCCCGAACAGCTCGAGCGCCGCCGCGCGGTCGTCGGGATGAATGAGCTCGAACACGTTTCGGCCCACATTCTCGGTGGAGCGGTAGCCGAGCACAGGCTGCGTCGACTGGCTGGCGTAGAGCACCGTCCCGTCGGGCCCG
>QHUC01000274.1 GCA_003221045.1 Gemmatimonadota bacterium
CGCCCACAACGGCGAGATCAACACGCTGTGGGGGAACCGCAATGCGATGCGGGCGCGCGAGCCTGCCCTGACCGCACCCGTATGGGGCGAGGGCGTCGAGCGCCTGAAGCCCGTCATCTGGTCTGAAGGCAGTGATTCCGCGAGTCTCGACAACGCGCTCGAGCTGCTCGTGCGCTCGGGACGGGACCCGGTGCACGCCCTGATGATGCTCGTCCCCGAAGCCCACGAAGGAGCGGGCGAAATGGACCCTGCCCTGCGGGGGTTCTACGAGTTCCACGAGTGCCTGGTGGAGCCCTGGGACGGACCCGCGGCCCTCGCGTTTTCGGACGGCGTGCTGGTGGGCTCCGCCCTGGATCGCAACGGACTCCGGCCCTGTCGCTACAAGGTCACGCGCGATGGCCTGGTAGTGGCCGGCTCGGAGGTCGGCCTCGTGGACTTGGACCCTGCGGAGATCGTGGAAAGCGGCCGACTTGGCCCGGGCGAGCTGTTGGTCGTGGACACGCGCCGCAAGGCGATCCTCCACAACGACGATGCAAAGCGCGCGGTGGCCCGGCAGCGTCCCTACGACCGCTGGGCCGCCCGGGGCATCCTCCCGCTCCGACCCACCGCCCGACTACCCGACACACCGTCGCTCGATGAGGCGGAGCGGGTCGCCCGGCAGATCGCCTTCGGCTGGAGCTTCGAGGACCTGCGCTACGTGCTCGAGCCAATGAGCAGCGCCGGCCAGGACGCGGTGTGGAGCATGGGGGACGACACCCCGATCCCGCCGCTCGCCCGGGTGCCACCTAGCCTCTACGTGTACCTGCGCCAGCGCTTCGCACAGGTCACGAACCCGCCGATCGATCCGCTGCGGGAGACCTTGGTGATGTCCCTGCGGATGCACCTCGGTCGCCGGGCGTCGCTGCTCGCGGACCGGCCCGGCGGGCTCCGCTTGGTGCAGAACGAGCACCCCGTGCTGCTCGCGGAGGAGATGGCGGCGCTCCGCGCCGTGGTCGGCGCGCAGGCGGTCACGCTCGAGGCCACCTGGCAGGCCGCGAGCGGTCCGGAGGCGCTCCGGGCGGCCCTGGACGGACTGTGTCGCGCCGTGGGCCGCGCCGTCCGTCAGGGGGCGCGCATCGTGATCTTGAGCGACGTAGCGGCGAACCGCGATCGCGCACCGTTGCCGATGCCGCTCGCCGTGGGGGCCGTCCACCAGCATCTCCTCCAGAAGGGCCTTCGCACGCGACTCGGCCTGGTCGCCGAGGCAGGCGATGCCTGGGACGTACACCATTTCGCCGCCCTCATCGGCTACGGCGCCGAGGCGGTGCATCCGTGGCTCGCGCTCGACTCGGTCCGCCACCAGGTCGAGGAAGAGGATGCCCCGGCGAGATTCCGGGCGGCCGCGGAGAAGGGGCTGCTCAAAATCCTGTCCAAGATGGGCATTTCCACGCTCTCGTCCTACTGCGGCGCACAGATCTTCGAGGCGCTGGGCCTCGGCGCGGAAGTCGTGGATCGGTGCTTCACAGGAACCGTTTCCACGATCGGCGGGATCGGATTCGCTGAGATCGCCGAAGACGTGCTCGCCCGGCAGCGAAAAGCATACCCCGAGGGGACCACGCCCGAGCCGGCCCTTCCCGATCACGGGCGGGTGCGCTACCGCCGCGACGGCGAAGACCACGGCTGGTCTCCACCTCTCGTCCGGGCGATGCATGAGGCGGTCGCGGCCGACACGCCGCCCGCCTACGACGCCTTCCGGTCGCGCGTCGCGGCCCGAGCGCCCGCGAGCCCGCGCGACCTGCTCGCCTTCCGCGCGGCGACCGCGATTCCAATCGAACAGGTGGAGCCCGCGGAGACGATTCGCCGCCGCTTCATCTCGACCGCGATGTCGCTCGGCGCCCTCTCGCCCGAGGCGCACCGGACGCTCGCGATCGGGATGAACCGCATGGGTGCGCGCTCGAACTCCGGGGAAGGCGGTGAGGACCCGGACACGTACCTCCCTCTTCCCAACGGGGATCGGGCGGACAACCGGATCAAGCAGGTCGCGTCGGGCCGATTCGGGGTGACCACGCAGTATCTCGTGCGCGCGGACGAGCTCGAGATCAAGATCGCGCAGGGCTCGAAGCCCGGTGAGGGCGGCCAACTGCCGGGACACAAGGTGACGGCCTTGATCGCGCGCCTGCGGCATTCAGTTGCCGGCGTGCCGCTCATCTCGCCGCCGCCGCATCATGATATCTACTCGATCGAAGATCTGGCGCAGCTCATCCACGACTTGAAGCAGGTCAACCCACGCGCTCGGGTGGGCGTGAAGCTCGTGGCGGAAGCCGGCGTGGGCCGTGTGGCCGCCGGCGTAGCCAAGGCGTACGCCGAC
>QHUC01000222.1 GCA_003221045.1 Gemmatimonadota bacterium
AGAACGGCGCCTTCACGGCGTGGTCGACATCGACGCCCATGCCGAAGGCGTACGCGAGGACGCGGTCCCGCCCCTCGAGACCCATGGCCTGGACCCCGAGCGTCGTCGCGAGAAGGTGCGTGACGATCGTCACGGGGCCGCGGCGCGCTCCGGCGCGCGCCGGCCCGATAACCACACCAGGCCAAGCCCGCCCCCGATCCACGCCAGGTCCCGCACCCGACTCACGATGGCGGTGTAGACGCCCAGCCCGGGATCCAGGCCGAGGAGTTGGAATACGAGATAGAGGGAGCCTTCTTTCGTCCCGACCTCGAACGGCACGACGAACAACACATTCTGGACGAGCGATGTGAGCCCGCCGATCACGTACGCCTGCGCGTACGTGATGTTCACGCCTACCCCCATCGCGATGAGCACGTACTCGAGCATGAAGATCGATCGGCTGACGTACTCGAGCGCGAGCGCCTGAACAAAACGACGCGGCCGCCTGTGGTAAAAGTCCGTAATCTGCTCATCCATCTGCGCCAGCGTCGCCCGCTTCGGCTCGAGGCGGCGTGCCAAGGGGGCCAGCAGCGGAATCCGGTGCATGAGGTCGAGCAGCCGCTCGAGACCACCCTTCCGGTGACCGGTCAAGAGCAGGACGGTCAACGCCGCCAACACCGCGAACGAGACGCCCAGGGTCGCGAGGATCGCCGGGCTGTGCGGGAGCAGCACGACCCCCAAGGCGACCGCCGTGAGGAAACAGAGCAGCATCCCGAGCGTGTGGAGAATCTGATAGATCACGACGGAACCAGCCGCTCGACGCAGACCGAGCCACGGGGCGACCGCGGCGACCCTGAACGGCTCGCCACCCACGTTCACCATCGGCGTCATGAAGTTCAACGAGAACCCCGCGGCGAGGATCGCATAGGTCCGCCCAAAGGGCGGGTGGCTCGGCTCGTCGGCCATGGTGAGCCACCAGGCCCAGGCGTTGCAGAGATACACCACGCCGTAGAGGAGAAAAATCGGGAGGAACAACCAGCCGGTCTGCGCCGCGTCCGAGAGCAGCCGTCCCACGCCGATCCGCGCGACGAGATACGCAAACACTCCGGCGCCCAGCGCGAACGCCAGCAGCTGGAGTTTGCGACTCACACGCCGCCCGGAATCGCAACCGTCCTACCGGTGCGTGCGGCCGCGTACGCGTCTTCGACGACGCCCGCCACGCGCCGGATGTCCTCCACGAAGGGCCCCGTGGCCGCGATCGCATCGGCGCGATCGAGCGCCGCCACGAACGCCTCGAACAGGCAGGCGAACCAGCGATGGTACGCCGTCTTCTCGAGCTCCGCCGAGAAGTCGTGGCGCTCGACGCGCCCGGCCCGCTCGAGCCGCAGCTCCCCGCCCGCCCACTCGATCGATCCACCCTCCCCCACGAAACGGATCCGGTTCTCCCGCGTCCGCGCGGCCCACGTGAAGAACATGGTCACGAGGCGTGCTCCGCCGGAGTACTCGAACCGCAGGGAGGCCGTGTCCTCCACCTCGTACCCGGTATGCCGCAGCCGGCCGGTCCACGCGCCCACGGCGCTCGGCAGGCCGGCGATATCGAGCAGCTGGTACACGAGATGGGTGCCATGGTCGAGCAGCACCCCACCCCGCCCCGCGGCGCTCGTCCCCCGCCAGGGCGTGCCGTCGCCTCCCGCCTCCCGGCCGGGATCGGCCGCGACGCGGTACACCGAGAACTCGGCCAGATGCCAAGGCCCGATCGCGCCGGCGGCCAGCCATTCCTTCACGCGTACCCACACGGGGTTGTAGCGGTACTGGTGGCACGGCATCACAACGCGGCCACTCGCGCGTGCCGCCGCGGCGATGCGACCCGCTTCGGCGCGGGTGAGGGCGACTGGTTTTTCGCACACCACGTGATAGCCCTGCTCGAGCCCCCAGACGGTCAGCTCCAGGTGCGACGCGGTCGGCGTACAGATGTCGATGAAGTCGACCGGGGCCAGGTCGCGCAGCCGGTCGCGATGCGGGAGGAGCGGGATGCCGTCGACCGGCGGCACGTTCGCGGCGCTGTCGACTACGGCGACGACCTCGACGCGCGCCCCGAGGGCGCCCCGGAGCGCGGGCAGGTGCGACTGCCGCGCGATGCCCCCCGCTCCGATGACGGCACCGCGGTACCGCTTCGGCTCAGGTGACGCGGGCGTAGCCATTGCGCTCGACATCGAGCAAGCCACCCAAGGCCGTGGCGTTCCACTCGTGAATCCAGAGGAGCACCACGAGCAGCAGGCTCATCCACACCGCCTCGATCCAGAGGAAGGCGGAGACGTGGGCGGTAAGCGCGGTGACGCCCAACAGGAGGAACCGGATGTTCTGGCCGAGCCACGTGCAGAGGGGGAGCACGACGCTCTGTCGCACGCGGTACTCGGCCCGGAACTCCTCGGGCACGCTCCCTCCCCCGCGCCGCAGCAGGCGGATGAGCTTGACCGAGCGCGGGAACAGCTGCGACTGGCGGAGGACATAGTCGCGGTAGACCCGCGCGCCGAATCGCTCCAGCAGTGTCTTGGGCTGATGGGGATCCAGGTCCTCCGGCAGGTCCAGCTCGCCGCGGTTCCCGATGCCGATCGAGAGAAACGCATTCCGCACGAAGTCGACCGCCGCGCTCTGATAGGTGTGGGCCAACCCCGCGGCCGCCACGAGGAGAAACGCGCCGGGCCACCAGTAGCCGGTGTGGATCAGCCGGTAGATGAGATGAAAGTAGAGGTTGATGAACCGGAGGCTGTCGCTCGCGCCATCGAGCGCGCGGCCCAGCCGGGTCGACGCGCCGCGTAGGCGCGCCAGCTGTCCGTCCGCCGAATCGAAGATATCCGAGACGATGAACAGCCCGAACCCGATGAGGTTCGTCCAGCGGTCCTGGTACGCGAACAGGTGCCCGGCCACGACCCCGATCACGAGCGACCACAACGTGAC
>QHUC01000223.1 GCA_003221045.1 Gemmatimonadota bacterium
CCGCGGGTCGGTTGGGCCGGAAGAGCGGGCGGGGGTTTTATGTCTATCGCGATTGAGCCGGCGGGGCTTTCCGAGACGCAGCGTCAGATCGTGGAGCTGGCGCGGGAGTTCGCGCGCACCAAGATCGAGCCGTTCGCGGCGGAGTGGGACCGCACCGGCCACTTCGCGCGCGACGTGATCGACGAGCTGGGCCGCCTGGGATTCCTCGGGATGAGCGCGCCCGAAGAGTTCGACGGCATGGGGCTCGACTCGGTGACGTACCTGCTCGCGCTCGAGGAGATCGCGGCCGCCGACGCCGCGATCGCCCTGTCGCTGTCGATCCACAACGCCATCCCGACCACGATGCTCGTGCGTCACGGGAGCCGAACGCAGCGGGAGCGCTGGCTCCGGCCGATGGCGCGCGGCGAGCTGCTGGCGGGGTTCGCCCTCTCCGAGCCCGAGTCCGGGTCCGACTCGGCGGCGCTCCGGACGCGCGCGGTGCGCGATGGCAACGAGTGGGTCTTGGCGGGGGCGAAGGCCTGGGCCACGAACGGCGGCACCGCGGATCTCATGGTCGTCATGGCGCGGACCGGACAAGGGATCTGCGCCTTTATTGTGCCCACCGACGTCGCCGGTTATCGTCCGGGGAAGCCCGAGGACAAGATGGGGTTGCGCGCCTCGAACACCGTGGCGCTGGCGCTCGAGGACGTGCGCCTGCCGGCGGACCACCTGGTGGGCGAGGAGGGGGCGGGTTTCGGCTACGCGATGGAGGCGCTGGACGTCGGTCGCCTGGGCATCGCGGCGCAGGCCCTCGGGATCGCCAGGCGGGCCCTCGAGCACTCCGTCGCCTACTGCGGCGAACGCAAGCAGTTCGGGCAGGCGCTGCGCGAGTTCCAGGCGGTGCAGTTCCGGCTCGCCGACATGGCCACGCGCGTGGAAGCGGCCCGCGCGCTGACGCACGCCGCGGCGGCGCGGCGCGACCGGGGCGAGGAGATTACGATGGCGGCGAGCATGGCCAAGCTCTTCGCCTCGGAGACCGCCATGTGGGTGACGACGCAGGCGGTGCAGCTGTTCGGCGGGTACGGCTACATGCGGCACTTTCCCGTGGAGAAGCTGTTCCGGGACGCGAAGGTCACCGAGATCTATGAAGGCACCAGCGAAATCCAGCGGATCCTCGTCGCCCGCGGTCTCTACCCCAGCGGCTGACGCCGGGCGCCAGCCCGGGGAGCGCAGGGGTTTTGCCGTGTTTCCCCTGCTCGCGGACCACGAGCACGAGCAGGTGAGCTTCTACTATGAGCCGTCCACCGGCTATCGCGGGATCATCACCATCCACTCCACCGTGCTCGGGCCCGCCTTGGGCGGCACCCGCTTCTGGAGCTATCAGAGCGACACCGACGCGCTGATCGACAGCCTGCGGCTCGCGCGCGGCATGACGTACAAGGCGGCGGTGGCGGGGCTCAACCTGGGCGGCGGCAAGAGCGTGATCATCGGGGACAACCGCACCGCGCGCCGCGAGGCACTGTTCCGCGCGCACGGCCGCCACGTCGAATCGCTCAAGGGTCGCTACATCACGGCCGAGGACGTCGGGACGAGCACGAGCGACATGGAGTACATCAAGGCCGAGACCAACCACGTCACGGGCCTGATCGGCAAGTCGGGCGACCCCTCGCCGGTCACCGCGTACGGCGTGTACCGCGGGATCAAGGCCTGCGCCAAGTACCGCTACGGCTCGGACAGCCTGATCGGGAAGCACGTCGCTTTGCAGGGATGCGGGTCCGTGGGCTATCATCTGGCGAAGTTGCTCCACGCCGAGGGGGCGGCCATCACGTGCACCGACATCGATCCGCAGCGCGTGAAGCGGGTGGTAGAGGACGCCGGGGCGACGGCGGTGGGCGCGGACGCCATCTACGGGGTGCGCGCGGACATCTTCGCGCCGTGCGCGCTCGGCGCCGTGATCAACGACGACACGGTGAGCCGCCTGGACGTCGAGATCGTGGCGGGGGCGGCCAACAATCAGCTCGCGGAGGATCGGCACGGCGATCTGCTCGAGCAGCGCGGGATCACCTACGCGCCCGACTACGTGATCAACGGCGGCGGCTTGATCAACGTGAACGCGGAGCTGCACGGCTGGGCGCCGGAGCGGGCGCGGTCCAAGGCCGGGGAGATCTACGACACGATTCTCCGCGTCTTCGAGATCGCGCGCGAGGAAGGGATTCCAAGCTACCGGGCGGCCGACCGGCTGGCGGAGCAGCGCATCGCCGCGATCGCCAAGGTGCGGCGCAACTTTGTCTGAGCGGATTTTCGTCGGGGCGGACCATGCGGGGTTCCAGCTGAAGGAGCGGCTGGTGAACGAGCTCAAGCGGCTCGGATACGAGCCGGTGGACGTGGGCCCCAAGACCATGAACCCGGCGGACGACTTTCCCGATTACGGCCGGCCGGTGGCCGAAGCCGTGAGCTCGGGCGCGGCGAAACGCGGGGTCCTGACGTGCGGGACGGGTCTCGGCATGTCGTACGTGGCGAACCGGTTTCCGCGCGTGCGGGCGGCGGTGGCGTGGAGCCCGGAGATCGCGGAGCTGGCGCGCAAGCACAACGACGCGAACGTGCTCGTCTTGCCGGCGCGGTTCGTGAGCGAGGAGGAGGGGATGGAGATCCTGCACAAGTGGTTGGACACCGCGTTCGAGGGCGGGCGCCACGAGCGGCGCGTCGGCAAGATCGACTCGTGACCGACCGGCGCGCGCCCCTGGCGCAAGTGGATCCCACCATCTACCAGCTCATCCGTCGCGAGGTGGAGCGGCAGGAGCACGGGCTCGAGCTGATCGCGAGCGAGAACTTCGTCTCGGTGGCCGTGCTGGAGGCGATGGGCTCGGCATTGACCAACAAGTACGCCGAAGGCCTGCCGCGGAAGCGCTACTACGGCGGCTGCGAGGTGGTGGACGAAGTCGAGCAGCTCGCGAT
>QHUC01000224.1 GCA_003221045.1 Gemmatimonadota bacterium
CAGCCGGTCGATCGCCTGTGAGAGGCGCCGCTTCAGGTCCGGCTCGGCGGCGCGTCGCGTGCCGCTTACGCCCGCCGCGTCGTCCAGATCCACCTCCCGCCGGCGTATCCGCTTCACCTTGCGGAGCCCGTTGAGCACCACCGAGGTGGTGATGGTGTGCAGCCAGGTGGAGAACTTGGCCTCGCCGCGAAACGAGTCCAACCGCTCGAACGCCCGAACGAACGTGTCCTGCGTGAACTCCCGCGCGAGCTCATCGTCCCCCGCGAGGCGGCAGGCGAGGCGATAGACGCGATCCACGTGCGCGTCGTAGAGAGCACGCTCCGCGGCACCGTCTCCCGCGCGGACCTTGGCAATCAGCTCGCGTTCGTCCACCGGGCTCCGGAGCGGCGGTGTGGTTAACCCTACGACACTGTTGTAACTCGCAGGGTTGCGTGGCCGAGAGAAGGGAAAGGGGAGGGTGAGGGAGAGGCTATCCCTGTCGCAACAAGATGCGGATGCCCAGGCCGACCAGGACCGCCAGCAAGAAGGAAGCAAGGGTGCCCACCAGGAAGTACTCGGCAAATTCGCGGTCTTCGAGCTGCTTGAAGCGCGCCAGGGACTTGGCGGCAATAATCCATCCGACGGCACTGTACTCGCCGAGCAGGACGAGCGTGAGCGCGAGGGCACGTTCCAAGGCGCCAACGGCGCGGCCACGGGCGACTTCGAGCGCGCCCGCCGTCCGATCCTCGTCGCGCCGCATCTGCAGTGACGGCAGCTCGAGGACGCTGCGGATCAGGACGACTCCTCGACCCGCAACGTACAGATAGCCGGTGGCGAGCAGCCCGACCCGTCCCCACCAGAGCCCTTGGGCGCTGTGCGTCGCGAGTCGGGCGAGGAGCGTCCCCGCGACGAGCGCGGCGATCACGAGCACCCCCTCCACGATCAGCAGGGTTCGAGCCCGCCGCCGACCGTCCACCTGAGCAGGCCAGAGGGTGGCGGCCAGCGTGTACACGAGCAGCGGGACGACGTATAAGGGGTTCACGTGAAGTCAGCCTCGAGGAGCGCCCGGAACATCTTATCCCCCTGCTCGACCAGGGGCCAGGCCATGCGGCGTCGAAGATGGGAAATCGCGCTCGGCACCACGTTGAGACGTGCGACCGGATTTCCGGGTGGCCTGGCGGATCGCCAATACGTCGCGGCGCCCCGCTGGCGTCGGGTCCAGCTCCAATACAAAGCGGCGTAATAGCTCGCGACGGCGTTGAGGGTCGGCTCGGCGTCGCCGAATCCCCGGAAGGCGAAGAGCATCCGGTCGCGCTTGGCGGCCTCGACGGCGGCGCGCGCTTCGTGGAAGCAAGGTCCGTCAACCTCGGGCGCGGACAGCTTGCCGGCGGCCAGCGAGGTGGTGACGGTGCCGCGCCCGCAGCCGACCACCCAGTCGGCCTCGGCGAACCTGTAGCGAATCGCGTGGGCGATGTCCCACACGCGTTTTGTCGAGACGAGCAGGCATTGCAGCTCGTCGCCTTGCGTGATGCCGAACGCGGCCGCGAGGTCGTGGCGGTAGGTGCGATTCAGGTCGCTGAGCGCGCGACGCAGCTCGGCCTGCAACCGGGCCCGGCGCGCCGGTGGCAGGGCGCGGGACCGGACCGCATCGGCAATGAGGGCGATATAGACTTTGGACATTTTATGTCACACTTGCGATATGTGACGTATTTTGTCACAATATGCAATTATGACGTAAAATGTCAACTGTGCAGCTTGCGCCCTATCGGGTGCCGAAGAGCCGGTCGCCCGCGTCGCCCAGCCCGGGAAGGATGTAGCCTTGCGCGTTCAGCTCGCGATCGAGCGCAGCGGCGAACACCGGGACGTCGGGATGGCGCTCGAGCATGCGGCGCACGCCTTCGGGCGCCGCGACGAGACAAAGAAACCGGATGCGCTGGGCCCCGGCGTGCTTGAGCGCGCTCACGGCGTCCACCGCCGAGCCGCCGGTCGCGAGCATCGGGTCGAGGACGAAGAAGTCCCGCGCGTCATCCCCGGACGGAATTTTGAAGTAATAGTCGACCGGCTCGAGCGTGTCATGCTCGCGATAGATGCCGATGTGACCGACCCGCGCGGACGGGATGAGCTGCGCGATTCCCTCGACCATGCCGAGGCCGGCGCGCAGAATTGGCACGAGGGCGAGCTTCTTCACCGCCACGCGGACGCCCCGTATGTGCTCGAGCGGCGTCTCGACTTCCACGGTCTCGAGCGGCAGGTCCTTCGTCACCTCGTACGCCATGAGCATCGCGATCTCGTTCACGAGCTGCTTGAAGTCCCGCGTGCCGGTGTTCTTGTCCCTGAGAATCGTGAGCTTGTGCTGGATCAGCGGGTGATCGAGCACGGTAAGGTTGGGGAACTCGGGATGCGGCATACGGCAGAAGCTATCCCGCGCCGTGGCGGGTCGTCCAGGCGGCTGCGGTTAGAGATCGACCGGCAGGACCAGCTCGCGACAGTAGCGCTCGCCGGAGGGACAGATGCTCGCCCGCAGCGTGCCGTGCTTCAAGTCAGCGCCTCGCGGAGCCACAACGGTCGGGGGCTCGGCGAAATACGCGGAGTCGGGCGTCAGGTGCGGTGAGTCGAAGCGCAGCACGGTTCCGTTCGCAAGCTCCAGGGCGGGCTTGGCGCGGGCGTTGATGCGGGCTCCCGCTTCCGGCTGGAGCGTGAGGCGGATCCCACCCGGGACGGGCTCGGCGCGCACGCGTACCGTCGGTGTCTGCTCCGCGAGGAGCTGCTCGATACGCCCGCTCCAGTCATCGTAGGTCCCGTCCCGCTCGTGAAACTCGCCGGCGCCCGCGTAGCGGATCACGCCGCGCCGGTCGATCAACACGAAGCTGGGCCAGAAGCGAATCCCGTACGCGTTCCAC
>QHUC01000225.1 GCA_003221045.1 Gemmatimonadota bacterium
CTCGGGAACCTGGTGCCCGGGTTCACGGGCAACGTCGCCATGGCGCTCGGCGCCAATCCCGGCGGCGGCACGCTCAGCGGGACGACGCCCGTGGCCGCCGTGGGCGGCGTGGCCACGTTCACGGACCTGATCATTAACAAGACCGGTACGGGCTACACGCTCACAGCGAGTGCGAGCGGATTCACCGCTGTGATCAGCAGCGCGTTTGATATCATCGCTGGCACGGCGACGCAGCTGGCGTTCACGGTGCAGCCGTCGAATACCATGGCTGGGGCCGTGATCATACCGGCGGTGCAGGTGAGCGCGCTCGACGGCGCGGGGAACCTGGTGCCGAGCTTCACGGGGAATATGACGGTCGCGCTCGGCAACAATCCGGGCGGGAGCACCCTCGGCGGCACGACGACCGTCGCCGCCGTGGGCGGCGTCGCCACGTTCTCGACGCTCACACTCGACAAGAGCGCACCTGGCTACTGGCTCAGCGGCACGGCCACGGGGTTGAGCACCGCCACGAGCGCCTCGTTCAACATCACCGCCGGCACCGCCACCCAGCTTGCATTCGGCATCCAGCCGGGCACGACCATCGCAGGCCACCAGATCAGCCCGGCCGTGAAGGTGCGCGCCCTCGACGCGCTCGGGAATGTGGTGCCGGGGTTCACGGGGAGCGTGAGCGTCGCGCTCGGCGCCAATCCGGGCGGCGGCACGCTCAGCGGGACCACGTCCGTGACGGCCGTGGGCGGCGTGGCCACCTTCTTTGACCTGAGCATCAACAAGACCGGTTCGGGCTACACCTTGACGGCAGCGGCCTCCGGCTTCGCGCCCGTCACGAGCAGCGCCTTCGACATCACCCCCGGGACGGCGACCCAGCTGGTGTTCACGGTGCAGCCGTCGACCACGGTGGCGGGTGCGGCGATCAGCCCGGCGGTGCAGGTGAGTGCGCTCGACGCCGTCAACAACGTGGTACCGAGCTTCACGGGACCCGTGACGGTGGCGCTCGGCAACAACCCGGGGGGCAGCACCTTGGGCGGGACGACGACGGTCGCGGCGGTCAATGGGGTGGCGAGCTTCGGCGACCTGACCCTCGACAAGACGAGTAGCGGTTATGGGCTCACGGCGACCGCGACCGGATTGAGCTCAACGACCAGCAACTCGTTCACTATCACCGCCGGCACCGCCACCCAGCTTGCATTCGGCATCCAGCCGGGCACGACCATCGCAGGCCACCAGATCAGCCCGGCCGTGAAGGTGCGCGCGCTCGACGCGCTCGGGAACCTGGTGCCCGGGTTCACGGGCAACGTCGCCATGGCGCTCGGCGCCAATCCCGGCGGCGGCACGCTCAGCGGGACGACGCCCGTGGCCGCCGTGGGCGGCGTGGCCACGTTCACGGACCTGATCATTAACAAGACCGGTACGGGCTACACGCTCACAGCGAGTGCGAGCGGATTCACCGCTGTGATCAGCAGCGCGTTTGATATCATCGCTGGCACGGCGACGCAGCTGGCGTTCACGGTGCAGCCGTCGAATACCATGGCTGGGGCCGTGATCATACCGGCGGTGCAGGTGAGCGCGCTCGACGGCGCAGGGAACGTGGTGCCGAGCTTCACGGGCAGCGTGACGGTGACGCTCGGCAATAACCCCGGGGGGAGCACGCTCGGCGGGACGACGACCACCGCCGCCGTGGGCGGCGTGGCCACCTTCTCGACGCTTACCCTCGACAAGGCCGCTCCGGGCTACTGGTTGACGACAACGGCCACCGGTGTCAGTACCGCCACAAGCACTTCCTTTACTGTTACGGCCGGCGCCGCCACGCAGCTCGTGTTCGGCACCCAGCCGAGCACAACCGCGGCGGGTCATCAGATCACCCCGGCGGTGAAGGTTCGGGCGCTCGACGCGCTGGGGAACCTCGTGCCCGGCTTCACCGGCAATGTGACGATCACGCTCGGTGCCAATCCGGGCGGCGGCACACTGAGCGGCACGGTACCTGTGGCCGCAATCGGCGGCGTGGCGAATTTCGGGGACCTAAGCATCAACCGAACGGGCGTCGGCTACACGCTTACGGCGAGCGCCACCGGCTTCCCGGCCGTGACGAGCACGACGTTCGACATCATTCCGGGCACGGCGACCCAGCTGACCTTCACCCAGCAGCCGACCACCACGGTGGCGGGCGCGCCGATCAGTCCAGCGGTACGGGTAACCGCGCTCGATGCGGCGGGGAACCCGGTGTCGAGCTTCACGGGGACCGTGACAGTCGCGCTCGGCAACAATCCGGGGGGGAGTACGCTCAGCGGGACGACGACCCTAACCGCCGTGGGCGGCGTGGCCACGTTCGGCGATCTGAATCTGGACAAGACGGCTCCGGGCTATTGGCTCACGGCAACCGCGACGGGGTTGAGCAACGCGACGAGCGCGTCGTTCAACATCATCGCGGGGGGCGCCACGCAGCTCGTGTTCGGAACGGAACCGGTCACCACGATGGCTGGGCATCAGATCACGCCTGCGGTGAAGGTGCGCGCGCTCGATGCGATGGGGAACCTGGTGCCGGGCTTCACGGCCAACGTGACGATGGCGCTCGGGAATAACCCTGGGGGCGGGACGCTCGGTGGCACGACGCAGGTCGCGGCGGTCGGCGGCGTCGCGACCTTCGGGGATCTGAGCGTCAACAGGACCGGAACGGGTTACACCCTGACCGCGAGCGCCGGCGGGTTCAGCCCGGTGACCAGCCAGCCTTTCGACATCACGCCGGGCGCCGCGTCGCAGCTGGCGTTCACCGTGCAGCCCTCGAACACCGTGGCTGGCCAGCAGATCGCTCCAGCGGTCCAGGTGACGGCACTCGACGCAGCGGGGAACCCAGTGCCCACCTTCGCCGGGAACGTGACGGTGACGCTCGGGAACAATCCGGGCGGGAGCACGCTGAGCGGAACGACCGCAGTGGCCGCCGTGAACGGCGTGGCGAGCTTCGGTAGCCTGACCCTCGACAAGACGAGTAGCGGTTACGGGCTGACCGCGACCGCGGCCGGATTGAGCTCAACGACCAGCAGCTCCTTCACTATCACCGCCGGTACCGCGACGCAGCTCGTGTTCGGGACGCCACCGAGCACCACGATCGCAGGCCATCAGATCAGCCCGGCCGTGAAGGTCCGCGCGCTCGACGCGCTCGGCAATGTGGTGTCCGGGTTCACGGGGACCGTAAGCGTCGCGCTCGGCGCCAATCCGGGCGGCGGCACGCTCAGCGGGACCACCCCCGTCGCCGCGGTGGGTGGCGTGGCCACGTTCTTTGACCTGAGCATCAACAAGACCGGCACCGGCTACACGCTGACCGCGAGCGCCAGCGGATTTGCACCGGTGACGAGCACGGCGTTCGACATCACGCCGGGCACGGCGACGCAGCTCATCTTCACCCAGCAGCCGACCAATACGGTCGCGGGCGCGCCGATCACCCCGGCGGTCCAGGTGACGGCGCTCGATGCGGCGGGGAACCCGGTGCCGAGCTTCACGGGGACCGTGACAGCAGCGCTCGGCAACAATCCGGGCGGCAGCACCCTCGGCGGAACCACCGCCGTTGCCGCGGTTGGCGGTGTCGCGACCTTCTCAACCCTAACGCTCGACAAGACGGCGCCCGGCTATTGGCTGACCGCGACGGCGACCGGCTTGAGCACGGCGACGAGCAGCTCGTTCAACGTCACCGCCGGCACGGCCACCCAGCTGGTCTATAGCACCGAGCCGAGCCCGACCGTTGCGGGCCACCAGATCAGCCCCGCCGTGAAGGTGCGCGCCGTCGACGCGCTGGGGAATCTCGTGTCCGGGTTCACGGGGAGCGTGAGCGTCGCGCTCGGGAGCGATCCGGGGGGAAGCACGCTCAGCGGGACGACGCCAGTGGCGGCGGTGGGCGGGGTCGCGACGTTCTCCGATCTGAGCCTGAACAAGACCGGCACCGGGTACACGTTGGCCGCGAGCGCCAGCGGATTCGCGCCGGTCACGAGCACCGCCTTCGACGTCACCCCCGGGACGGCCACCCAGCTGGTGTTCACGGTGCAGCCGTCGACCACGGTGGCGGGTGCGGCGATCAGCCCGGCGGTGCAGGTGAGTGCCCTCGACGCCGCCAGCAACGTGGTGCCGAGCTTCACGGGACCCGTGACGGTGGCGCTCGGCAACAATCCGGGGGGCAGCACCCTCGGCGGAACCACCGCCGTTG
>QHUC01000226.1 GCA_003221045.1 Gemmatimonadota bacterium
TGGCTACTATTCGCGTCATGGCGAACGCACCCACACCCGCAACGGCGAAGGGGCATGCGACGCGCGAGCGGATCCTGCAAGCCGCGGCCGAGCTGGTCGTCGAGAAGGGCGCCGCCGGCATGAGCCTCGACGATGTCCGCGACCGCACGGGCGCCAGCCGCAGCCAGCTCTACCACTACTTCGACGACCGCGACGACCTCGTCCGCGCCGTCATCGACGTCACCACCAACGCCGTTCTCGGCAGGCAGGGCGAGCTCCTCGACCACCTCGACTCATGGGCTGGCATCGACCGCTGGTTCGACTTCATGGTCCAGCATCAGGTCGAGCAGCAAGCGCGCGGCGGCTGCCCGATCGGCTCGCTCGCCGGCCAACTCGCCGAGAGCGACCCAGACGCACGAGCAGCGATCGCCGCCGGCCTCGACCGCTGGGAAGCTCACATCCGCGACGGCCTCACCCGAATGAGAACCAGCGGCAAGCTGCGCAAAGACGCCGACCCCGCCGCGCTCGCCACCGCCACCATGGCCAGCATCCAGGGCGGCCTCCTCCTCACCCAGGTCCGCCGCGACCCCCACCAGCTCCGCATCGCCCTCAACGCAGCCCGCAACAACCTCCGCCTCGCCGCCGCATGATGCTCAGGCGCGACGCACATCCGGCATGGAGCCTGTATGGAGCAAAGCGGGCGCAACCGGTAGCAACCGGCCCCAAATGGGATCAGCGCGAAACCGGCCCAACCAGGCGGATCGGCAACCGCCGGCCACTGATCGCAACAGTTTGGGCGCGGATGATCATCCCCCCGAGCTCCTGGTGGCGACGGCGCACGAGCGATTCGATCGGGAGCTCCAGCTCAGGCACGAAAGCACGCGGCGGGTTCTCGCGGCGTTGCTCGAGCGATTTGCGCGTTGCATCGACCGGGAGCGGGTCGCGGATGCGGCCGAACGCGCACTCGCGTCGCCGGCATCAGCGCATCGTTAGGGAGTCACCGCCAGACCGACGCCTTCTTTGCCCACGTGCTGTCCTGGTATCGCTGCGTGAACGCGCGCGCGGTGTCGTTCAGTGACGCTGCGTTACCGGTGGCTTTGTAGCGCGCGACCCCGGCCCAGTAGAGTGCTTCCGGCGCCGCATCGGTATGCGGGAATTGCTGCACGATTTCTCGGAATCCCCGCTCCGCGTCTGCCCACCGCTGCTGCTGGAACCCCATATGCGCCAGGCCAAGCGTTAGTTGCGCGAGGAGATCATCGGCGGGAAGAAAGCCCTCCACGCGGTGACGCTCGACGCCGTCGGCATCAAGCTCGAGAATCGTCGGGGTCCAAGGCGCGTTGTACCGCTCGCCGTAGCGTTTGAATTCCGCCGCGTCGTCCTTCACGTGCACCCGGGCGGGCAGGAAATGCTGGTTCACGAACCGCACCACGCGTTCGTCAGGCCACACCTCGGCATCCAGCCGAGCACAGCCGCTTCACATTGGGGCGGCGCTGAAGTCGAGGAGTACCGCCTTTTGCTGGGCGTTCGCGTCCTTCAAGACCTGATCAACGTCATGGCGAAACTGGATTGGCATGGCATGCTCGCGGGTGGCAACGTCTTGAATATAGCCGTGTACCCGAGCGGAGAGGTTGCAAATCTCAGGCGATCACGGCCGAGGGCGGCCTCAGGCGCGTGTAGAGTGGGCAGCTCGTGTGTCTATCAGCCGCTCAGACCCGCACGCGCTTCTTCGAGAAGCTTGCTCAGGGTGCGCAGCCGCTGCTTCGGAACGTGTGCTAGGATCCGTTGAACCGTCTGGTCGATCGAATCATCGAGTGAATCGAGCAGTCGCAAGCCCGCCTCCGTGATCTTCGCCCGCACTACGCGGCGATCGGTCGCGTCGCGTGCACGGGTAACCACCCTTCGTGATTCCAGACGATCGAGTAGCCGCGTCAGATCCGGATCGCGCCGGATCATTCGCTCGGCGATCTCGCCGGACGGCAACCCCTCGTTGCCCGCCCCGCGCAGGATGCGCAGCACGTTGTACTGCGAGATGCCCAAATCCTGCTGTCGCAGCAGGTCGGTGATTGGCGCGGTCAGGCGGTCGACGGTCAGCATCATTCCCAGCACAACCTCTTCCTCCAGGCTGCGGAAGGGCCTCTGCTGCTTGATCTCCCGTTTCAGCTGGCTAGCCACGCGCGTTTCCTCCTCGTCACGGTCTCGTCATAATCGCACATAATACACCTCTTGACAATAGTCGTTATAAGGAATATCGTGCTGAGGAAGTTGAGGAAACGTGGCTGCTTGCTGCAACCCTTAAACGCTGAGGAGGACTCGTATGAGCAAGGCTATCCTGTTCACGGCGTTGCTCACGCTGTCGACGCGCGCGTGGGCGCAGTCGCCCCCACCCCTGCCCCAAAAGCAGGCGCCTGCCGTCGAGCGGAACTTGCACGCG
>QHUC01000113.1 GCA_003221045.1 Gemmatimonadota bacterium
AAGCCCGAGCTGGTGCACATCGCTTTGGTCACGAGGGCATTCACGACGGGGGTCATGAGCGCGATGACCACGCCATTTGTGTCGAGGTCGGTCACCGCCCCGAACGCCGTCGAATCGAGGGGATAGAGACGTGTGTCGAACACCTGTTTGAGCGTATCGATGTCGGCCGAGTCGAGGCCGTTCGCGGGTGCCAGGGTGTCGACATAGATGGCGACGTGGGCGCCCACCGCCCGCGCGCGCGCGCCGACGGTCTTGAACTGGCTGCAATTACTGAGCGTGGCGCATACGGTGAACGTCCGCAGGCTTCCCAGGCTGGGCGGGCTGGCCAGCGGCGTCACCGCCGCGGCTCGCCCGGTCGTGGCCGCACCGAACGCGCGGGTGCGACCCAGGGCCCGCAGCATCCCGTCAAACCGGATCGCGGCGGCGCGCGGTGACGGCCCCTCCACGATCCGTTGGGCCAGCGGCATCGCAGCCGCCGTCACGGTCGCGGCCCGAAGCTGAAAGGAGGAAGACCTACCGAAGGTACCCACCGCGGATTGCGGCACCAGCAGATACTCGGCCGAGTCCGCGGACCCATTCGCGGCGAGCGTGACGCATCCCCCATCGGACGCAGGGTCGATCGACGCGTACGCGCCGATCGCCAGGGTGATCTGCGTCGCCTGGCCAGCGCGGCACGCCACACTCGGTGCGGCAGTTTCGCTGCTGCACGCTGCCATTCCCATCAGCAACCACACCAGAAGGGAACCTTCTGCCGCTCGTCGCATGTCCGCTTTCTCCTCCCTCAGGCTCCGAGGTTCACCCGCAGCTGCACGCTGCGCGGTCGGCCCACGGACGCGCCGCTGAAGAACGCGCCCTTGAGCAGGTACTGCTTGTCGAAGACGTTCTCGACGTAGATCTGGGGTCGAACGACCACGCCACCGAACGCGAAGGCGTACCTGGCGCTGCCGTTCAGGATAAAGCTCGGCGCCACCTTGATCGACTTGTTGAAGTCGAACAACCCCGTCCCGTAGGTCGAGTCGGGATCGGCGCCGTTCGTCAGGCCGCTCCCGTAGATGCCGGTCGCAGAGAGGTAGAAGCCGCGGGCCGAGTACACGACGCTCGCGGCGCCCGACAGCCGCTGGTCGTGATCGAGATCGAAGGTCCCCGAAGGTGGCTGGGCGGGAAAGAACCCGCCCGTGATCGCCCCGTATCCGTACGCGTGGTTCAGCGCAACGTTCATGTACCCCGACACAGGACCCTTGGGACGGATCTCGGCGACCGCCTCGATCCCGGTGATCCGCACCTGTTCGATGTTCACGGATGTAACGATCGCCGATCCCGGCACGGTGTTGTCGTCGATGCCCGGGGAGCTCACCTTGTGGTAGGCCGAGAGCTTGGTGACGACTCCGAACGGGAAGCGATGTACGAACCCCACCTCGTAGAAGTCGTCGCGCTCGGGAAGGGTCGGGGCCGCCGCAACCCCGCCCTGCGCATCGCTCGTGATGGCTCGCAGGTCCTCCACGTTGGTCGGGAGAAAGAGCCGGCCGTAGTAGACCCAGAACGTGTTCGCCGGATCCGGGAAGAAGCTGAGTTTCACCCGTGGGCTTACCTGATTCTGGTTTCCCGCAAACGGGGCGTTGTGGTTGTCGAATCGCACGCCGGTGCGGAGCTCCCACTTGTCCGAGGGCGCGATCGCCGTGTGGGCGTAGACTCCCACGTCGCTCCCCTTCAGGTCGGAGTTCGAGGCGGGCCCGGGGCTCCCCCCGTTGGTGACCGTGGAGAAATCTTCGTGCCCGCCGGTGTACGACGCGAGCACGCCGGTCTTGAACTCGAGCCCGTGGTGGGGCTGGAGCGTGTAGTCAAGCTTCAGGCCGGCCGTATGGAAGTTCCGGTCTTCGCTCAGGATGTAGTGCGCCGTATCGGGGGAGAACACGAACGTCGCCGAGTCGGAGAGACCCGGCGTATAGTTCAGGCTGCCGTCGCGGAAGAATGCTCCGAGGAACAACTCGGACGACCGGCTTTCGGATCCGGTCTCCGAGTCGAAGCGGTGGCGCCAGCCGAGGTTGACGAATCCGTTCACGTCCTGCTGGTGGTCGTCGATGATCCCTTCGACCGAGTCGAACGGGACGGCGAAATGCGTGCGCGAGCGATTCACATCGAGGTTCACCACGTCACGGTCGGACGGGATGTACTGCACCTTGGCGAACCCGAAGAGATCTGTACCGTCGTTGTGAAAGTTCTCGACCGTCTGGGTCACGGTGTCGAATACCACTGGCTCCCGCCGCATGTCCGTCCCTTGCCGCGCTCCAGAAAAGAAGAACCCGAACTTGCCGGCGTTCGTGCTCACGTTCAGCGCCTGCCCATTCGACGAAAACGAGCCGCCGTAGCCGGACGCGTCGAGGTGCAATCCACCCGACGGGATGCGCGTAGTGACGTTGACGATGGCGGCGTTCTTGTTGCCGTACTCCGCGTCCCAGCCGCCCGTTTGGAAGTCGATCTGATTCACGACCTGCGGGTCGAACAACTCGTTCAGGCTTCCGGAAATCCCCGCGGGGACCGGCACACCGTCTACGTAGTAGGTGTACTCGGCGTGCTGGCCGCGGATATGGACTTCTCCTGTCGGCGCCCGCGCCGCGCCCACGATCGATTGCTGCAGGATCTGGGACGTGGTGTTGGTGGGCGCTCCGTGATAGTCGTTCTGCTTGAAGACCTGGTCGCCCGTGCGCGTGTCCACGGCGAGCGGCACGGTCGACGTGACCTCGACCGCAGACAGGTTGATCGGCAGAGGGACGAGGCGAAAGTTCGTCAGGCTGAGACCCTCGTCGGCTGCGACGGAAACGTCGCGCGTTTCGGCGCGGTACCCCAGGTACCGAACCTCCACGCTGTACGCTCCGGCGGGCAGATTGTGGATCACAAAGCGGCCGAACGCGTCGGTGGTCGCGGTGGCGATCGTGTTGCCGTCGCGTACGATCCGCACCTGGCCGCCGGGCAACGGCGTGCCGGTCGCGCTGTCAGCCACCGAACCGCCCACGTCGCCATCGTCTCGCAAACCAGCGCCGACTGTGGTGGCTGAGACCGGGCGCGCGGCGAGGCCGCTGCCCGCGAGCCATACGACGACCGCTGCGTGATAGAATCTCTTCGAGCTCATGCGCTCTCCCTGGACGTGCGTGAGTAGCAGTGACTCGGCGCGTCCCCGAGATGTCGGACGACGAGGCGAGTCGGTTCACGTGCGGGCGACGCGCGCGGTGCGCGGCGTCGCTAGGAGAGCGCGGGAGGTGCGCGGGGCTGCGGGTGAGGTCGGGATAGCCGGTAGGGCAGTCCTGCGAGAGCTATACGGCCCGGCAGCCGGTGGTCCGCGCCCGCCACGGGAAGCGTGACCGCCCGACCCACGGCGACGGGTGCGGTGAGGAAGTGGCAGAGGGCGCAGTCGGGAGCGTGAATGCGCACACAGCTGTTGGTCGTGTGGGACTCGATGTGCGCCACCGCGTGGGATTCCGCGGTGTCGAGACGGGCGTCCGCCCAGGCCGCGGCCCCCGGCAGCGTGAGCTGCAGGAGGGCCGTCGCGAGCCAGAGCGCCCGCAGCGCTGGGGGACGCTGGCCCATGCTCCTCATGCCGGCGCGCGCATCAGCTTTCGCAGGGCGACGGCGCCGACTAAGACGATTCCGTACATGCATACGATCAGCGGGCCGGTCGGAAGGTCCCCGGCGAGTGAGAGCCAGAGGCCAAGCACGGAGGCGAGCGCTCCCGAGCCCCACGAGATGTACGCCAGTCGCTTCATGTCACGCGTGAACATGAAGGCAATGACGGCCGGCACGACCAGGAAGCTGAATACCATGAGGACGCCCGCGACCGGCACGGCCAACGTGATCACGACGCCGAACGACAGATAGAACAGGAAGTCCCACCACTTGATCTTCCAACCCAGGCGCTCGGCTTCCTCTGGATGAAAGGAGATGGTGAGGAAGCGATGGCGAAAGAAATAGTGGAACAACCCGAGCGCCACATAGGCCGCCGCGAGCTTCACGATGGTGGGCTTGAACGTGACCCACAAGATGCTTCCGGTGAGGGTTTTCTCGATCGCCTCCCCGCCGCCCGGCACCTTGTTGGCGACCAGCACGGCGCCCGCCGACGCGACCACGTAGACGATGCCGATGAAGGCTTCCTGGGGCACGCGCCGCCCCTCCTTGGGGGAGGTGCGCGTGAGCGCGAATAACAGGGCGCCGACCGCCGTGGCGAAGAGCGCGAAGATATACGCCCAGGTCGAGTCGGCCTCCACGTGAATCAGCAGCGCCGACAGGCCACCCAGCGCGGCCATCTGCGCCAGCGAGAGATCGACGAAGATCACCTCGCGGGCAATCACGTGCAGGCCGAGGTAGGACAGCATGGCCACGAGCACCATGCAGGCCACGAACGGTGGGATCATCAACTGGAGACCGCTCATTTCACCTTTTCCTTTAGTTGGCAGCGGTGCCGGCTGCCCGGAACGCCCGGTCGAGCTCTGTAATCCAGAGGTTCATGAGATCGAAGTAGGTGTTGACGCCGGGTGCGCCGCCCGTGTTCGAAGGCACGATCACGGCCTTCGCAGCGGTCTTCTGCGCGACCTCGAGGACCTGATTGTGGTCGTAGTAGTTCGTCGACAGCAGCACCTGGATGTGCTGCTCGCGCATTTCGTTGATCACCTCAAGCACGTGTCCGGGAGTCGGAGGAATGCCGGGCTTGGGCTCGATATAGTCCACGCACGGTAGCCCGTACTCCCGCGAGAAGTAGTCCCATTCCTTGTGGTAGCACGCCACCGCCTTGCCGCGGAACGGCATCGCTTCCTTGAGCCAGCCGCCCAACCGGTCTATCAGGGGCGCGCCCTGGTACTGCTTGCTTTTCAAGAAATCGAACAGCTTGCCCTGGCGGTCCAGGTCGGCGAGCGTGGCCCCACCCAGGAGCTTCACGAGGCCGGCCCCGAACAGCGCCTGGTACATGCGGTCCTCGAAATCCTTTTCGCGCTCCGTGAAGTAGTCGCCGTTCTCAGGAGCAACGCGCTTCAGGCCCGTAAGAATGTTCCGGGCGATCTGCACCGCATTGAGCGGATCGGTCCAGATGTGCGGATTGCCGTACACGTGGATGTCACCCTGGGCGCGCGAGAAGCTGGTCGGGACGTCGAGCAAATCGATGCCCGCATACGCGGCCACGTAACCGGGGCCGCCCTCGGTCACCTTCGGGTTGTTCGCTTTGTCGAGCAGGGCGGGGACCCATAGCTCGAGGTCGAGGCCCGTCGTGACGAAGACGTCCGCCTCGGACAGCATCGGGATGAAGCTCGGCTTGGGTTGCACGTAGTGCGGATTCTCGTCGCCGGTCGCGATCGAGGCATAGCTCGTGAGTGAGGTGACGACCTTCACCTTGTCCACCGCCCGGGTGGGGCGGACCGGTGCGGGCGTGTGAAGCGCGACGAGCAAAGCGATGGCTGGCAGCATGTCAATAGGTCTCGTGTTTGTGTGGTCCGATGGCCCAGACGGCCTGGAGGGCGAAGTCGCCGGTCGACGAGCGACCAGTGATCTTCGCCCACGTGTATTGCGCTCGAAGCTCGACCCACTCGCTTTCCCACAGGGTCAGCGACGGAATCACCTGCCGAATGATCAAAGCGGAATCGGGCCGCTCCACGTAGTCGTAGCGCAGGCCGGCGATCCAGCGTTGCCCGAGCTTGTAGGTGGTGCCGACGTAGTACCCGAGGTGAGTCCCGCCGGCCCCCGCGAATTCCTTTCGGAGCGCATACAGCTCACCTCGCAGCGTCCATTCGCGGTACAGCGCTTGCGCGGGCGGTCGCCAGGTGAGTCTGAAGTCGACACCTCCCACCTTGGTCCGGAGGCTCGAGTCGGGGTTCGTCCCGTACAGCGCCGTACCTCCGAGCTGCATGTACGTCGAGCGCGTCAGCTGCCAGAAGTTGAGCAGGTGCACCAGGTACGTCGGCCGCCCGCTGCTCCCGAACAACTCGGCGTCGCTTTCGCTACGGGTCACCTGCGCCGTCAACTCGTGCGTGCCGAGGCCGCCGAACGCGCGGTACAGCGAGATGCCCGTGCCGGCGAGCCCGTCGTCCCCCAGGTAGGTGCGCAAGGCGAGTGGGTACTCAGTTTCGGGGAGCGCGTGCAGATGCCAGCGATTCAGCTCACCGAACTGCTGGCGAAACTTCCCGATGTCGAACCGGATGTGCCCGGGCAGCCCGGTCCAGTACGCATAACCTTCCTCGATGCTCACGTTTCCGTTCTCGAGGCTGACGAAGATCTTCGTACTGGAGTACGGATCGAGTGGTGATTGAAAGCCAACCTCGAACTCGCGAGGGTCGAAGTTGTCGTGTTGGACACCCGGGATGTGGGCGCCCGCCCGTACGTCACCCGTGGCGCTGATCTCGGGGTTGAGCTGAGGCTGGCTGCGCTCACGGCCGACGAACTTTGTGCGGCTGCTGGTATCGGCCTTCACACGCGTCGTGTCCGTGCCCGCGGCCGCGGCCGCCGCGGCGCGGAGCGCGGCGAGCGATGTGTCGGCCGCCGCCTCGGCGACGGGCGCGGGACGGCGAGCGATCTGCGCGCGCAGACTGTCGAGCCGCGCCTTCAGCGCGCGAACCTCCGCGGCGAGGGAATCTACCCTTCGCTGCTCCGCCGGCTGCTGCGCGAACGCACGGGCGGGCAGCACGAGCACGGCCGCGAAGGCAGCCGCGACGGCATACTGACGATGTCGATTCATCCTCGAGTGATCTCCCGTTCCCTTGTTGCGAGCGTGCGCCGCCGCAACTCGGAGGCGCGCGATTCCATCTCGGCGGCCGGCATGCCGGCCGCGTGAGCTAGAGAAGGGGCGGGGGTGGGGCTCGAGGGGGGGCGCAGCGGGCGTCGGGGCGGCGCGCCGGAATGGCATCGGGGTCCGCGCTCCGCCCTTCGACGGAGGCCTGGCGCAGCGGTCCCATCTGCGTCGGGCGCGGCGCCGCCTGGGCGCCGGCCCACTGACACAGCGCACAGCGGAGCTCGTCGTGCAATGCCAGGCACGCCGACCCGTGCTGCGCTTCGATGTGCGACGGGGCGGTCACCCGCTCGGACGCGTGCGCCAGCGACACCGCCCCGCCCGCGAGCCCCTGGAGCACCAGGAGCAGCATGGCGAGGTACCGGGTCCAACGGTTGCGCGTCGTCGTGAGTGCGATCACGCCCTGCCTACGGTTTGGGCCGGACGACCGTTGTGCCGGCCGCGCGGCCTGGTGCCCCGCGCGTACGCGCGCAGTCGTCTGAGCATCCGCCGGTCGTGGCGGATCGGATCGTCGCCCTTCGGCGTCTCGATAATCTTAATCACCGGCGTGAATCTCGGGTCACGCATGATGTCCCGGAACGGTCCGGGGCCGAGCGTGCCCTCGCCGATCCATTGGTGACGGTCCAGCCGGGACCCGGGGGCGCCCTTCGAGTCGTTGAGATGCAAGCACTTGAGGAGTGCGAGCCCCACCTCCTGGTCGAAGCGCTCCCACACCGCCTCCAGTCCGGCGACTACATCGTACCCCACGGCGTGGAGATGAGCCGTGTCGAGGCAGAACGCCACCCGCTCCCGAAGGGGGGCAGGGAGGGCATCGCGTAGCGCCGCCAGCTCCTCGAAGGTGCTTCCCAACGCCGTTCCAGCACCCGCCGTGCCCTCGATGAGGAGTCCCACATTGCCGGGCACGGCGGCCAGACACTCCGCGTACCCGCGGGCGTTCCACGCGAGCCCGGCGGCCCGGTCGTCGATGTAATTGCCGGGATGCGTCACGACCCAGGGGATCCCCAGTGCCCGGCAGCGCTCCAGCTCGCGGGTGAACGCTCGCGTACTCTTGTCGCGGAGCTCGGCGTCGGGAGACGCCAGGTTGTTCAGGTAGCTCTCATGTGACACCACGGCGCGGATACCGCTCGCCGCCAGCGCCGCTCGAAAGGCCGTCACCTCGTCGTCGCCGACGATCGGCTCGCCTCGCCCGTCACAGCCAGGGCTCCTCGCTGAAGCCGAGCCGGGAGATGAGTGGCACGAAACGGACGCCTCCGGCCCGCCGCTCGGTCAGGCCACTGGCGCCCCGCTCGATGATGAACAGCTCCTGGGTGACGAGATCGCCGATCGGGATCACGAGGCGGCCGCCCGGCATGAGCTGCTCCGTGAGTGGGGGCGGCACGCCCGGCGCCGCGGCGGTCACGATGATACCTCGGAATGGCGCCCGCTCGGGCCAGCCGCTCGCGCCGTCCCCCAGTCGGGTCTCGATGGTCCGGAGCCCGAGCCGCCGGAACCGCTCTTCGGCTTCGACCAGGAGGTCCGGAAGTCGCTCTACGGTGAACACCCGGGCGCCAAGGTGAGCGAGAATGGCGGTCTGATACCCCGAGCCGGTGCCGACCTCGAGGACCCGGTCGCCGCGCCGGGGGGTGAGGGCTTGCGTCATCAGCGCGACGATCAGCGGCTGCGAGATCGTCTGCCCGCTGCCGATCGGCAACGGGCCGTCCTCGTACGCTTCGGCGGCGAGGTGCGGGGGCAGAAACCACTCGCGCGGCACCCAGGCCATGGCGGCGAGCACACGTCGGTCGTGAACACCGCGATTCGCGAGCTGGCTCGCGA
Source organism: Gemmatimonadota bacterium (assembly GCA_003221045.1). Lineage (GTDB taxonomy): Bacteria > Gemmatimonadota > Gemmatimonadetes > Gemmatimonadales > GWC2-71-9 > AG41. Next base: position 8,573 of record QHUC01000113.1, read on the forward strand.
CCATGCGGCGCCGCTGGCGGCGGGTCTCAGGTGCCGGAGCGCGCACTCGCCACCCGTCCCGGTTGCCGTCCCATAGGGTGAACTATAGCTTGACACCCTCCACCGCGCGGCCAGGCCTGTTGCCGGAACACCCCCAGCATCGCATCCTCCTCGTCGGCGATCCCGCCGCCCGCCCGGACGGGTTGGAGCGGTTCCTGGTGCGCGGCGGTTTCCAGGTCACGGAGGCCGCGAACCCGCCGTCCGGCCCGGAGCGAGCCGAGCCCCATCCCCCCGATCTCGTGGTGGTTTCGATCGGGGCGAAGGAGGCGGGCTTCGTGGAGGCGATCCGTGAGCTCGCCACGGCGGGCCGGTTTGCCGGGGCACCGGTGATCGCGTTGCTCGCGGACGGTGGTGCCGCCGCGGTGGCGGAGGCGCTCGAGGCCGGCGCCAGCGATGCGATCGTGACCCCGGTCCACTTCGGCGAGCTGCGGGCGCGCATCGAGGCCGATCTCCGCCGGCGCGCCGACCAGCAAGAGGCGCGGGACGCGCTGCGCACCCGCGACCTCCTGTTCGACATCTTCCAGGAGGTGTCGGCGGCTCTGCGGGCGGACGAGATCTTCCAGACGCTCGTGCGTCGCGTGGGGCACGCGTTCGGACTGACCCACTGCTCCTTCGTGCTCACGGCCCCCGGCGAGGACAAGGGGCGCGTGGTCGCTGGCGCCAGCAGCGGATCGAAGTCAACGTTCAGGCCGCCGTCGCCCTGCCGGTGTTCGTCCAGGGCCGCGCCGCCGGGGTCTTCTTCCTCCGGACGGTGCAGGGCGACCCGGAGCTCCGCTCGCAGGACGTCGCCTTCGCGAACACCATCGCCCAGGCCGCGGCCCGCGTGCTCGAGAACGAGGAGCGCAGGGCGGCGATCTACCGGCGCCAGATCAACGCGGGCGTGACCGACGTCCTCACCGGCTGCGCCAGCCTCGACGCCCTCGACCGGCGCCTGCGCGACGAGTTTGAGCGCGCCCGGCGGTACTCGCTGCGGTTCGCCCTCGTGGTGATCGACATTGACCAGCTGCGGGATGTGAACGAACGACTCGGCCAGCCGGCCGGTGACCGCGTGCTGGCGGAGATCGGCGCCCTGATGCAGCGCGAGATTCGCGCTCCCGACTTCGTGGCGCGGTACGGAGGCGATGAGTTCGCGCTGGTGCTGCCGGAGACGGACGCGCAGGGAGCGCGGCGGTTTGTGGAACGCCTCCGCCAGCTCGTGGCGCGCCACACATTTCCCGACCTCGGTCGCAGCCAGGCGCCGAGTTTGTCCGCTGGCGTGGTGGCGTTCCCCCACGCCGAGGTGCTTCGACCCGAAGACCTCTTTACACAGGTGGAGGCGGCGCTCGAGCGAGCCAAGAAGGGCGAGCCGACCCGGATCGGCGTCGCGGAGGGGTCCTAGTCCAGCGTCTTTCGAAACCTGCGCACCGACGCCACGATCAGGACCACCGCGAACGCCGCGAGGATCAGCACCTCCTGCCACAGCGCTTCCAGCCCGACCCCCTTCAGCAGAATGCCACGCACGACTTTCAGGAAGTAGGTCAGAGGCATCAGCAGTCCCAACCACTGCGCGATCTCCGGCATCGCCTGGCGAGGGAACATGAAGCCCGACAGGAGGATGTTGGGCAGCATGAAGCCGAAGCTAGCCTGTATGGCTTGTTGTTGGGTGCGCACCAGCGTCGAGACGAGGAGGCCGAACGCCAGGCTGGCAATGATAAAGATAAGGCTCACGCCGTAGAGGAGCAGGATGTTCCCGGTGATCGGGACGTCGAACACGAACCGGCCGAGGATTAGGACGGCGGTCATCTGGAGCAGGCCCACGCCGACATAGGGTGTGATCTTCCCCAGCATCAGCTCGGTCTTGGTGATCGGTGTGACGATGAGCTGCTCGAGCGTGCCACGTTCCCGTTCCCGAACGATGGCCATGGCCGTGATGAGGACCAAGGTCATCGTGAGGATGACCCCGACGAGTCCGGGGACGATGTAGTTGGGGCTTCGGAGCCCCGGGTTGTAGCGGGGCCGGACGCGCGCCTCGATCGGGATGCTGCGGTCCGCGGCCCGGGACAGGATCGAGAGATTGCGCGCCTGGGCGACGCCGGCGGCGGCGTTCAGCGCCGCCTGCGAGGAGAGCGGGTCCGCGGCGTCCACGATGACCTGGACGGTGGCCGTCGTGCCACGAGCCAGGTCTCGCGGGTAGTCGTAGGGGACGATGATGCCGGCCTGCGCGTCGCCCCGCGCGATGGCGGCATCCAGCTCCGGCCGCCCGTCGACGTGCGCGATCACGCGAAAGTTGCCCGTGTTTTGGAACGCGGCGATCAGGTCGCGGCTGGTGGGCGTTCGGGACTGGTCGAGCACCACCGTCGGCAGGTTGCGGACGTCGGTCTGGATCGCATAGCCGAAGACGAGCAGCTGGATCACCGGGATGCCGACCATCATCGCGAACGTCAGGCGATCCCGGCGCATCTGGATGAACTCTTTGCGAAACATCGGCCAAAAACGCGACATCATTGTTCGTCACGCTGCTGCAATACCACGAATGCGTCCTCCAGCGTGCGCCCGCCGACCTGAGCCGCGACCTCGTCGGGCGTTCCCAGCGCGATGAGATGTCCGCGGCTCATCATTCCCAGCCGGCCGCACTGTGCCGCTTCGTCCATATAGTGTGTCGTCACCAGCACTGTGGTCCCCGATGCGGCGAGATCGTGGATCGTGTGCCAAAACCGGCGCCGCGCGGCCGGGTCCACACCCGCGGTCGGCTCGTCGAGGAAGAGCAGGCCCGGCCGATGAACCAGCGCGCACGCCAGCCCGAGCCGTTGTTTCCAGCCACCGGAGAGTTGCGCCGCGAGCTGGCCGAGCCTGTCTCCCAGGCTGAGAAACGCGACCACCTCGCCGACGCGCGTCCGCATCATGTCCCCGCGGAGACCGTAAATTCCGGCGTAGAACGTGAGATTCTCCGCCACGGTCAGATCCTCGTACGCGCCCACCCGCTGCGCCATGTAACCGATACGCTGCTTGACCTGCTCGGGCGCGACCGTGACGTCGATGCCAGTGACCAGGGCCGACCCGCTGGATGGCTCGAGGAGCCCGCACAACATGCGGATCGTGGTGGTCTTGCCCGAGCCGTTCGGGCCGAGCAGGCCGAATACCTCCCCCCGCTCGATGCGCAGCGTCAGCGCATCCACGGCCGTGAGGGCGCCGAACCGGCGCGTCAGCTCACGGGTTTCGACGGCCGCGTCCATCACCGGGGCAGGGGGATCTCGACGGTCGCCGGCATCCCCGCCTTGACGCGGCCGCCCGCGTCACCGTCGTCGAGCTCCACCTTGATGCCGAACACGAGGTCGGCCCGTTCCCGCTCGGTGAGCGCCGCGCGCGGCGTGAATTCGGCGCGTGGGGAGATCTCCACAATCCGTCCCGCGAACGCGTCTTGGACGCCATCCAGGCGCACGGTCGCCGCTCCGCCGACCTTGACGTGCGCCACGTCGCGGTCGCCGACGTACGCGCGGATCCACGGGCGCCGCACGAGGCCCAGCGCCACGACCGGCGTGCCGGCCGCGAGCGCCTCCCCCGGATCCGCGTAGCGCGTCAGGACGATTCCGTCTTCCGGCGCGAGAACCGTGAGCTGATCGCGAATGGCGACGGCCGCCGCGAACGCCGCGTTGGCCGCGGCCGATTCGCTGGGGGCGGCCCGCATGGAGGCCAGCCGGGCGGCGGCCGCCGCGGCGGACGCCCGCAGCCCGTCGAATTGCTGCTCGGACACAATGCCCCGCGACCGGAGAGGCTCGGCGCGGGCGAGGTCGTTCGCCGCCCGCGCGCTGTCCGCCTCCGACGCCTTCACGTCATTGACACGCAGTGCTGCGGCGCGTGCCTGCGCGCGCCGCTCGGCTATCAGCGCGCCCACTCCCGGTTGCTCCAGCACGGCAATCGTATCCCCGCGGTGCACGGTGTCTCCCTCGTCCTTAAGCAGCCTCGCGAGCCGCCCGGCGGCCAGCGGAGCGAGCTCGAGCTCCCGGATCTCCACGGTGCCGCTGACCTGCAGTCGATCGTTCGTTCCACCGCAGGCGGCGAGCAGCGCGGTGAGGACGAGTGCGCGGGCGGGATGCGTCACGGGGCCCTTCCCCGCGGCGCCAGAGCACGCTGCACGACGTCGGTGATGTGGCGCTCGACCGCAGCCGCTTGCTCCGGGCGATCCAGTGGAACCCCACTGACCGTCGCGATCATTCTGCGCGCGACCGCAAACCACACCGTCTGCGAGATCAACGTGAAAGCGGCGAGCAGCGGCTCGACGGCGCGTAATTCGCCACGCGCCTGGCCGTCGCGCACGGTGCTCCGGATAGCGTCGACTACGGGTCGGAAGTGCTCTATGACGACGGGCGACGGCGGCTCCCCGGCCGCGAGGCGATGAACGATGAGACGGGGGGCCTCGGGATGGTCGGCGAAGAACGCGAAAAAGGCGCGGATAATGGCGGCGAGCCGGTCGCCGGCCGCGGCGGGGGCGGCGACCGCCGCGGCGACGCGCTCGCGCAGCTCGCGGAACAGCTGCTCGAGCACGGTAGTGTAGAGGGCCTCTTTGGATCCGAAGTGATAGGTGATGGCGCCGAGATTCGCGCGCGCCCGCCGGGTGATGGCCCGAACGGAGGCACCGTCGAAGCCCTTGTCGGCGAACAGCCGGCGCGCGGCCTCGAGCAGGCGCTCTTTGGTGCCGTCCAGTCGATTCATACGTTTGTATGATACCGATGGCCGGCTCCGCGTCAAGGCGGGAGGCCGCTCAGCGCCGCGTCTTCAGCCAGTTGATGGGATCGAGCGCGATGCCGCCCTGACCGCGGATCTCGAAATGCAGGTGTGACCCCTGTTCGCTCGAGCCCCCGCCCACGTGCCCGAGGACCTGTCCCTTGACTACCCGCTCACCCGGCGTGACGACCGCATCGCTCAAGTAGCCGTAGAAGCTGTAGTAGCCGCCCCCGTGATCAATCAGCACCGACGTGAGGTAGGTGCGCATGGGCCCCGCGAGACTCACGGTGCCGCTCGCGATCGCGCGGACCGGGGTGCCCGTCGGCGCCCCGATCCCGATGCCGTGCCATGGGATGCGGGTGTTGTTCGGGCCGGTGGCCGTGCCGAACTGATACAAGATCCGACCCTCGACCGGCCAGTCGAGCTGGCCCAGATCGGCGGTGGTGATGGCGGCGGCGGGCGTCGCCGCCCCGCGGGCCAATGCCTCGCGACGGGCGCGCTCGAGCGTTGCGATGCGGTCGTTCAGGCTCTTTTCGTCGCGCTCGAGCTCGGACAGGCGTTGCTGCGCCTCGCGCGCGCTGCGCCGCGTCTCACGCAACGACGCCTGCCGCTCCCGCTCGAGTGCCAGGTAGCGGTCGAGCTCCTGGGTCCGCTCGTTCTTGCGGCGGCCGAGCGCGTCGCGGGCGTCCACGAGCGTCTGCCGCTCCCGCGCGATGCGCCGCTGCAATTTCGACATGTCGTTCGCCAGCAGGCGGTCCTGCCGGCTCACGAGGTAGAGGTACTTGTAGCGCGACAGCAGGTCGCCAAAGCTCTCGGCGGCGAGCAGTACCTGATAGACGTACAGCGCCCCGCGCTTGTAGATGTCGACGAGGCGACGCTCGAGCACGGCGCGCTTCTCCGCGAGCGCGTTCTGGGCGAGCAGCAGGTCCACGGTGGTCTTGTCAAGCTGATCGGAGAGGCCGTTGATCTGCCGGTCGAGCTCGTTCACGATGCGGTTGGTGGTTTCCTTCTGTCGCTCGATGTTCGCAAGCTCGTCGGAGAGGGAATGGACCTGGGTGCGGAGACGCTCGAGCTCCTGCTCCACGTCGGACCGCTCGCGGCGGATGCTTTCGAGGCGTTGCTGGTTGTCGCGTAGCTGTTGATCAAACGGCGCGGGCTTTTGCGAAGCTAAAGAGATCGGGACGAAAACCGTAAACCAAGAAACGTAGAAACGAAACGTGGAGGAACGACGTGGAGGAAAGACGTATGGTTTTCCCTTCACGTTCTTTCTCCACGCCGTTTCTCTACGTCTATTCTCCACGTCGTTATACACGTCTTAAGTGTCTGCCAACGGATGCCGCACTGCCAAAGAGTCCAATGAGCGTTCCGAAACCGACGATGGCGACCGCCTGCTCTTTCGAGAAGAAAGCCGCCTGAATCAGCCAACGATTGATCAGGGTGTAAGCACCGTACGAGAGTCCGATCGCGACCAATCCGCCGAGCATGCCCTTGATCGCCCCCTGCAGCAGGAACGGCCGCCTGATAAAGCCGTTCGTGGCGCCGACCAGTCGCATGATCGCGATCTCGCGGCTGCGCTGCAGCACCGCCATCCGGATGGTCGTGCCGATGATGATGATCGCCACGACCGCGAACGCAGCCCCGACCACGAGCCCCACCGCTGCGGCGATCCCGCGCAACCGGTCGAGCTTTTCCACCCAATCCCGTCCGAACCGCACGTCGTCCACGAAACCGAACCCGCGCAGGCGGTCGGCGACCTCGTTCACGTGGTCGACGTCGCGGAACCGCGGCTTGAGCTTGACCTCGATCGAGGCGGGAAGGGGATTGCGCTCCAGCTCCTGCAGCACGTCCCGGAACTCGACCAGCTCGGCGTGCGCGCGCGCCAGGGCCGAGTCCTCGCTGACGTACGCGGCCGACTGGACCTCGGGGAATGCCTCGATGTCCTTTTCGGCGAGTGTGATGGACTCGATCGGCGTCCCCGGCAGGAGGTAGGCGACGATTTCGACGCGCTCGGCGACGTCTTGCAGCGCGTGCTGCAGGTTCACCGCCACGAGGCCGAACAGTCCCACCACGAAGAGCGAGAACGCGATGGTCGTTACGGACAGCGCCGAGAGGAGCGGCGCCCGGCGAAACGCGATCAAGGATTCGCGGACCGTCAGGTTCACGGCGACGCCGCCTCACGGGGCTCATCCACGGCGGAGTCGTACACCAGCGCGCCCTCCTGCAGCTCGATCACGCGGTAGGGTGCCTGGCGCACCAGGTCGAGATCGTGCGTGGCCATCACGACGGCGGTGCCGCTCGCGTTGATGTCGCGCAGGAGCTGGAAGACGCCGCGCGTCGCGCGCTCGTCCAGATTGCCGGTGGGCTCGTCGGCGAGCAGCACGGTGGGCTCGTTCACCAGCGCGCGCGCGATCGCGACCCGCTGTTGCTCACCGCCCGAGAGCTCGCGGGGGTAGGCCTGTGCCTTGGCGGCGAGCCCCACCTGCGTGAGCACCCGCATGACGCGCGCCGGGATCGACGACCGTCGCGCGCCGGTGACCTCGAGCGCGAAGGCGACGTTCTCGTCGGCGGTCCGATCCTCGAGCAGCCGGAAATCCTGGAACACGATGCCGAGGCGGCGGCGCAGCATCGGGACGTCGCGCGGGCGCAGCTCGGCGGCGTTGAAGCCCGAGACGCGCACTTCGCCGCTCGTCACCGGCTCTTCGGCGTAGATCAGCTTGAGGACGGTGGATTTGCCGGCACCGGAATGGCCGGTGAGGAACACGAACTCGCCCTTCGCGATGTGGAACGACACGTCCTTCAGGGCGAGCCCCCCCTTGGGGAAGGCCTTGAAGACATTCGTGAACTTGATCACTTACAGCTGCGCCAGGGCCTGCGCGAAGTCCGCGATGAGATCGTCGGCATCCTCCAATCCGATGGAAAATCTCAGGAAGCCATCGGGAATGCCAGCCTGGGCCCTTTCCTCGGGGCTGAGCATGGCGTGCGACGTCAGCCGCGGCTCGGACACAAGCGTCTCGACGCCGCCGAGGCTGGGTGCGTGCGCCGCGATGGTGAGCGCGCGCAAGAACCGCTCCGACGCCCGCGTACCGCCCTTCAGCTCCACCCCCAGCATACCCCCGAAGCCGTTCAGGATCCGCTTCGCGACCTCGTGGTCCTTGTGTCCCGGCAGACCCGGGAAATGTACCGCCGCGAACTGCGGCTGCTGGCTGCACCACTGGGCCACCGCGAGCGCCGTCTGATTGTGCCGCTCGACCCGCACTACGAGGGTTTTCATCCCGCGCTCCACCAGCCAGGCCGCCATCGGGTCGATCGCCTGGCCCCAGATGCGCATGAGCTTCTTCACCTCCTCGATCACCGCCTCGGAGCCGACCACCGCTCCCGCGATCACGTCGGAGTGCCCGTTCAGGTACTTCGTCGCGCTGTGGATCACCACGTCGGCGCCGTGCTCGAGCGGGCGGAAGTTGACGGGCGTCGCGAACGTCGAATCCACCACGAGGGCGAGCCCTTCGGTCTTGCAGAGGGCCGCGATCGGCTCCAGGTCGAGCACGCGCAGCAGCGGGTTGGTCGGGGTCTCGACGAAGATCGCGCGGGTGGTCTTTTTCAGGGCCCGCTTCCACTGTCGGGCTTCGAGCGGGTCAACGAACGACACGTCGATCCCCAGCCGGCCGAATTCGCCCTGGAAGAGCTTGTGGGTCGTCCCGTAGACCCACTCGCTCGAGATCAGGTGGTCCCCGGGCCGCAGGACCGCGAGGTGCGCGAGCGCGGTGGCGCCCATGCCGCTCGCGACGAAGACCGCGGCTTCCGCCCCCTCGAGCAGCGCCAGGCGCTTGGCGATGGTGATCTGGTTGGGGTTGTTGCCGTAGCGGGTATAGAGGACTTCCTGCGTGGACCCGACCGGGTTGGTGAACGTTCACGCGAGCGTCAGCGCGAAGGTCCCTCCCGCCGTGGGCGCGGCAAGCCGCCGCATCACCAGCTCTTCGAGCAGCGAGGTGGCCGCCTCGGGGGCCCCCACCGCCTCGAGCGTGCCGTCGGCGCACTCGACGAGCGCCCCCAGTCGGTGGCCTGCGAGCACCGGCTCGATGGCCTCCCGGTGCCCGTCGGAGAGGCCCATGAGCACCAACAGGGCGGGCCGGTGGCGCAGCAGCTTCGCGACGATTTCGTCGGCGCAGGAGTAGTCGATGCAGCCGACGCCGGTGAAATCGATGCGCGCGATCGCCACGTCCCCTTCGGCGGTCGCCATCTCACGCTCGATGCGCTCGCGCACGACGCGCCCGGTGGGCCGCGTGACCAGGTCGGCATAGACGCCGGAAACCGATTCCTGGAGCACCGCGTGCACGTCGATGCGCTGTATCACCGCTTCGTGGACCCCTGCTCGGGTATGATGATGAGCACCTGGGCACCCGGAAAAGCCGGGAGGCCTTCCTTCAAGGGCACGTCGTCGTCCCACTTCGGCACGATCGCGATCCGTGCGGTGCCGCTCCGGATCGCGATCTTGCCGTCCCACCGTGTGAGGTAGCGCCGGATACCCGCCAGCCCCTGGCCGCGGCCGGGATCGCGAAACCGGCTCACCCCTTGGATCAGCGCGGCTTCGAGTGCCGCCGCGTCGCCCCAGCGCTCCCCAAAGCGCTTGCTCTGTGTGGGCTCGAGCGAGTGGCGGAACCCCACGCCTGCATCCGCGACGGCGATCACCACCACCCGCTTCGCGAGCTTGCGCCGCCAGGTATACGCCTGCACCGCCACCCATCCGCCCGTGCCCGCGTGCTCTACAATATTCTGACACGCCTCCGAAAGCGCCATAGCAAAGCCCATCGTCGCCTTCGGGTCGAGTCCCAGCTCGGACGCCAGGATGGCGGATGCGCGCTGCTGAATGTTCGAAACCACGGCGTGCACGTCTTCGGCGGCACGCACCGGCGTCACGGGCAGCAACACGTCGCTGTCTTCTGCGGGCTTGACGCGGGGCAGCTTGCCGTGAATCTCGAACAGCTCCGCCGCCTCTCGGAAAAAACCGGCCCGCGTCCAATAGGTCAGCACCTCGCTCTGCGTCGGCGCTGTCAAGAGCGGACGCTCCGCGCCGGCCCCCCCGGCCCCCCCGGCCCGTCCGGCCACCGTGCCCCCCCCGCCCGCGCTGCGCGCCGCCTGGCCCGCCGCGAGCAAGCCGACCAGGCCATACGGCGACGCCCATTCGGCGGCATGCGCATCGAACAGCAACCGTTCACCGTCCTTCGTCGCCTCGGCGAACGCGCCTGCGAATTGATCGAAGGAGCGGTCGTCGAACTGGGCGGGCACCTCGACCAGTCGGGTCATACGGTGGACAGCTTGCCGAGCAGGTGGTCGCGCAATCCAGTGGCGCCGCGGTGCGACACGTTGCGCGCGCCCATGCGCGTGCCCAGCCGCAACGCTTCCTCGAGACGACCGCCGGCCACAAGCGACGCGACCACGGAGGCGCCGAAGACGTCGCCGCATCCGGTGGGGTCGCCGGCTTCGATCGTCAGACCTTCCGGCGGAATCCGCGCGGTCCGCACCGGGTTCCCCGTGAAGTACGCCGCGCCTCGCGATCCGAGCGTGACGACGAGCGTGGTGCAGCCGCGCGCGAGCGCCCCGGCCGCGGTCACGAGGGGGTCCGCGCCCAGCTGCTCGAGCTCCTCGTCGTTGAGCTGCACCATGTCGAAGCACCCGAACCAGGCGGGGGCATCGGGCAGCGGGCGGGGGACACGAGAGTGCATCGAGGTCCCGCACGTGGGGGCCGAGCTCCGGCCACGTCCACGGCGGTACGCCGCCGGACATTTGCTCGCAGCGCCGCTCGAGCTGGTAGTAGCGGAGGGTGACGCGGTTGTTCGAAACCGGCACTTCAATGAACCGGGTGTCGGGCGCGAGGTGGCGGAGGGTCTTCAGGAAGGCACTCGCCCGGGTCGCGAGATCCTGGCCGACCTTGATCAACGGGACGATCTGCCAGTCGTCGCTCAGCGTCGCATCCAGGGCCGCGAGGGAATACGAGATGCCGCCCCACTCCTCGATGGCCGGCTGGGCGGGATCGCGTCCGTGGATCGTATCCCACACCATGGAGCCGATCACGCCAAGCCGCTTCAGACCCGCCCCCAGGTGCGGCGCATGAACACGGCCGCGGCGCCGTACACACCCGCCGTACCGGTCAGCTCGCCCGGCACGATCCGACACACGTCCACCGCCGGCTTGAAGGCGCGCCGCTTTGCCTCGCTGCGCAGCGGCCCGAACAGCCGCTCGCCCGCCAGCGTCACACCGCCGCAGATCACCACGACCTGTGGATTGAAGATATTGATGATGTTCGCGACGCCGACACCCAGGAACTTCGCGGTGTCCTTCACCACCTCGAGCGCGTAATCGTCGCCATCGTGGGCGGCCTCGTACACCAGTTGCGCGGTGATCTTCGAGAGGTCCCCGTTCACGTACTTCGGCAGCGACGTGTCGGTGCCGTCGGCGATGCCTTCCACCGCGCGAGCCGCGATCGCGGGGCCCGACGCGTACGCCTCGAGGCACCCGTAGTTGCCGCACTTACAGCGTCGCCCGTTCAGGTCGATCGTCATGTGACCGATCTCGCCCGCAATGTCCGAGGCGCCGCGGTACACCTCGCCATCCAGCACGATGCCGCCGCCGATGCCCGTCCCGATCGTGAGACCCACCACGTGCTGCGAGCCGCGCGCGGCTCCGCGCCACCACTCGCCGAAGATCGCGCAATTCGCGTCGTTGTCGAGCGTAGCCGGCAGCCCGAGCGCTTCCGTGATCCGGTCGCGCAGGGGAAAATTGGTCCACCCGAGGTTCGGGGTCAGAAGGACCACTCCGGTCGTCGTATTGAGCGGGCCCGGGGAGCCGATGCCGACGCCCGCGACGTCGTGCCCGCGCGCCGCGGCCATCGAGGCGCGGGCCAGCTTCGTGATCCGCCCGACCACTGCGTTCGCGCCCTGCTCCGAGATGGTCGGCTCCGACACCAGGCCGAGCATCTCGGACCCGTCCTCGGCCACGGTTCCGACGACGATATTGGTGCCGCCGATGTCGATCCCGACTACGTAGCGCATGAGCCTCCTCGTCTCACGTCGATTTCAGCGCGCCGGTCGCCGCGATCGCCGCCAACACGCGCTCGACGTCGATATCCCGCATGCAGCGGTGGTGACCCAACGGGCACACCGGCGGTCCGTGCGCCGAGCAAGGGCGACACGACAGCCCCACGAGCTCGACGACCACGTCGCGCGGTCCGCGCGGGCCGAAGCCGAACGCCGGCACGGTGGAGCCGAAGATCGCGACGGTCGGCGTGTCGACGGCCTGCGCCAGGTGGAGCGGCGCGCTGTCGTTGGTCACGAGTACGGCGGCTCGCCGGATGAGCTCGGCGGACTGCCGGAGCGAGAGTCTCCCGCACGCGTTGGCGGCCCTCCACGCTGCTCCACCACCCTCCACCCCCTGCACCACCTGCTCGCCGAGCGCCGCGTCCTCCGGGCCGCCTACCGTCACGATCGCCACGTGCTGCGCGAGCCGCTGCGCCAGCTCCCGATAGTACGGCCACCGTTTCGAGCCCCAGATCGACCCCGGGGCGAGAGCGACGAACGGCTCCTGGACGCCGTGCGCCTGGAGGAATTGCTCCGTCGCCGCGCGGTCCGCCACCGTGAGGTGGAGCGAAGGACGCGCGTGATGAGGAGCGCTGCCGCCGCCGAGCGCGAGCAACCGATCGATCTCGTGACCCTGTCTCGCGCGACCGCGCCCCTCCGTGTAGAGCGAGCGCCATCCGTCTTGGAAGCCGACCCGCTGGGGGATGCCTGCCAGCCACGCCAGCGCCGCGCTTCGGAGGGAGCGGTGGGGAAGATACGCCACATCGTAGCGCCCGGCTCGGAGCGTCCGGACCAGTCGGATGAGACCGGCGAGTCCGCGATCGGCGCCGCGCTTGTCGTACGGAATGACCCGCCGCACGGCGGGGTGCGTCTCGACGAGTGCCGCGGCGCCCGGCGTGGTCACGATGTCCACCGGTCCGTGCCGCGTGGCGAGCGCGTCGAGCAGTGGCGTCGTGAGCACGACGTCGCCGAGGAACGCCGTCTGTATGACCAGACTAGTCAACCTGGAGCACCGCGAGAAACGCTTCCTGCGGGATCTCGACGGTCCCAACTTGCTTCATGCGTTTCTTCCCTTCCTTCTGCTTCTCGAGGAGTTTGCGCTTGCGCGTCACGTCGCCGCCGTAGCACTTGGCGGTCACGTTCTTGCGGAGCGGCCGGATCGTTTCCCGCGCGATCACCTTCGTGCCGATCGCCGCCTGGATCACCACCTCGAACAGCTGTCGCGGGATCAGCTCGCGCAGCTTCTCGGCGATCTTCCGGCCCCACTCGTAGGCCTTGTCCCGGTGAATGATCACCGAGAATGCGTCCACCGCCTCACCGTTCAGCAGCATGTCGAGCTTCACGAGCTCCGACGGCCGGTATGCGAGGAACTCGTAATCGAGCGACGCGTAGCCCCGGGAGATCGTCTTCAGCTTGTCGTAAAAGTCGAGAATGATCTCCGCCAGCGGGAACTCCCAGCCGAACTCGACCCGGGTCGGATCCACGTAATGCATGCCCGCGTACACGCCGCGTCGCTCCTGCCCGAGCTTCATGATCGCACCGATGTACTCGGCCGGCGCCACGATGCGTGCCTTGACGTAGGGCTCCGCGATATGGTCGATCTCCGAGCCGTGCGGCATCAGGCTCGGGTTCTCGACGAGCTCCACCGTGCCGTCCGTCTTGTGCACGTGGTACTCCACGTTCGGCACGGTGCTGATCAGATCGAGGTTGAATTCCCGCTCGAGCCGCTCCCGCACGATCTCCATGTGCAGCAGGCCGAGGAACCCGCACCGGAAGCCGAAGCCGAGCGCCACCGACGACTCGGGCTCGTAGTGCAGCGACGCATCATTGAGCTGGAGCTTGGCGAGCGCGTCGCGCAGCTCCTCGAACTGATTGGGCTCGGTGGGATACAGGCCGGCGAACACCATCGACTTGATGTCGCGGTAGCCAGGCAGGAGCGGCACGTCGCGGTGGTCCGCGTCGAGCACGGTGTCGCCGGGGCGGATCTCGCGGACGCCGCGGACGTTGGCGACCACGTAGCCGACCTCGCCGGCTTCCAGCTGCTCGGTGGGTTTGTGGCCCAGCTGGAGGTACCCGACCTCGTCGACGTCGTACAGATCTTCGGGGTGGGCCCCGAACGCGATCTTCATGCCCGGGCGGATGGTGCCGTCCACGACCCGGATGCTCGGAACGGCGCCACGGTAGCGGTCGTAGTAGGAGTCGAAGATGAGGGCCCGGAGCGGTGCATCCGGGTTGCCGCGCGGCGGCGGGACGCGGCGCACCACCGACTCGAGCAGGGCCGGCACGTTCGTGCCCTCCTTGGCGGAGATCCGGATGATCTCGTCGGGCTTGGCCCCGATCAGCTCGTGTATCTCCTGCGCCCGGCGCTCGGGCTCGGCGCCCGGCAAGTCGATCTTATTCAGGACCGGAATGATCTCGAGCCCGGCGTCCAGGGTGAGGAAGAGATTCGAGATCGTCTGCGCTTGAATCCCCTGGGAGGCATCGACCACGAGGATCGCGCCCTCACAGGCCTGGAGCGAGCGCGACACCTCGTAGGTAAAATCGACGTGCCCCGGCGTATCGATGAGGTTGAGCTCGTACAGGCCACCATCGCGAGCGTGGTAGTTCATGCGTACCGCGTTGAGCTTGATCGTGATTCCCCGCTCGCGCTCCAGGTCCATGGTGTCGAGCACCTGCTCGCGCATCAGGCGCTTGTCGAGCGTGCCCGTGAGCTCGATGAGGCGATCGGCCAAGGTCGATTTCCCGTGGTCGATGTGGGCCACGATGCAGAAGTTACGGATGTGATCCTGGCGCATGTGCGGGAGAAATATAGGCGCTATCTTTAGCGGACCGAGGCTCCTCTCTGTCCCCCACCACCGGCTGGTTCGACCCCACCTCCCACGGCGGCGCCCTGCGCCTCGCCGCGAACAGCTACTTGCCCGCCAAAGGCGATGCCGGTGTGCGACTGCCGGGAGGCGGGCTGCGGCGCGGCGATCTCGTGACGCTCGAGAACAGCAAGGTGTTGACCGTCAACGGCGCGCCGCCCACGAACCTGGCCGACCGGCCCGAGTTCGCCAAGCTCGGTGCCGTGCATCCTTCGCGGCCGCTCCGGCTCGAGACCCCGCGGGCGTCGAGCCCGCGCACCGCGGAGACGCAACGGGTCGTGGACTTGATCTGCCCCCTCGGATTCGGCCAACGAGCGCTCATCGTGTCACCCCCGAAGGCCGGGAAAACCGTGATGCTTCAGGCGATCGCCGAGGGGATCGCGCTCAATCACCCGGAGGCCATCCTCCTCATCCTGCTGGTGGACGAGCGGCCCGAGGAAGTGAGCGAGATGATCGACTGGGGCCGTGGTGAGGTGATCGCCTCGAGCTTCGACCTGCCACACGAGCGGCATGTCGCCGTGGCGGACATGGTGTTCGAGCACGCCCGCCGCCAGGTCGAGCTCGGGAAGGACGTCGTGATCGTGCTGGACTCGCTCACGCGCCTCGCGCGCTCTCACAACACGACGGGCCGGGGGAGCGGGCGTACGATGACGGGCGGGCTGGATGCGAACGCCCTTGCGAAGCCGAAGGGACTGTTCGGCGCCGCGCGCGCGGTGCCCACCGGCGGGGCGCTCACGGTGATCGCGACCGCCCTCATCGAGACCGAGAGCCGGATGGACGACGTGATCTTCGAGGAGTTCAAGGGGACCGGCAACGCCGAGCTCCGGCTCGCGCGCGCCCTCGCGGACCGGCGGATCTACCCTGCCGTGGACATCGCGGCGAGCGGTACGCGTCGGGAAGAGCTGCTCGCGGATCCTCCGACGGTGGCCGCCAAGCAGCAGCTCCGGCGCGGGCTGGTGGGCCTGCCGCCCGAAAAGGGGATGGAACTGTTGCTGGCGCAGCTCAAGCGTAACAAGACGAACGGCGAGCTCCTCGCCGCGGTCACCTAGCGCCTAGTTCTCTGCGCCGACAATCTGCTTGTAGCTCTTGGGGTTCCACTGCGGGCGCTGGGATGCATTCGCCACGGCCAGGCCCAGGTGGTATACCAGTCGCGCGAATCGGGCTTCCTTCTCCGCGTCGATCTTGTCGGCGGAATCCGACACCTTGTGATAATCCGGGTGCAGGCCCGTCGTGAAGAAGAGAATCGGGACGCCCTTCCTCGCGAAGTTGTAGTGGTCGGAGCGGAAGTACAGCCCTTCCTGCGGCCAGAGATCACCCACGGGCTTGATGTTCAGCTCACGGTGCGCCGCTGCCACGCTGTCCAGCGTCGTGCCCAGGTTGGAGTGCTCCCGACCGATCACGGCCACCGTGTCCTTCGAGTTCCTTCCGACCATGTCACTATTCAAATCCGCGACGACGTCCGCGAGCGGGACCGTGGGATGGTCCGCGAAATACGCGCTTCCCCACAGGCCCCGCTCCTCGCCACTCACCGTCATGAACACGAGCGAGCGTTTGGGACGCCCGCGGGCGGACGCGAACGCCTGCGCGAGCTCGATCACCGCGACGGTCCCGGAGCCGTCGTCGTCCGCCCCATTGCAGATCGAGTCCGCCCCGCTGGCGACGCATCCCTCGCCGGCGGCGGGCGTTCCAATGTGGTCCATGTGCGCGGTGAACAGGACGTATTCCTTCTTGAGCACCGGGTCGCTGCCCTCGAGAATCCCGATGGTGTTTGGGGCCGATGCGTGTTGCAGCAGCTGCTCGTGAACGTCGAGCCGTAGGGACACGCCGGCGAGGGGGTGCGCCGAGAGCGAGCGGTCGCCCCACGCTCGGAGCGAATCGGGATTCACGCCCCCTTGGGAGAACAATGCTCCGGCGGTGGCCGAGCGAACGACGAACACCGCCGGCGTCGTCACGCCGCCTCCCTCACTCGGGTTGCGGACGCGCTCACTCACCTTGTGGCCGGGAAGCGTCTGCCAGATGGAATCGGGAAAGCCGGCTACCAGGATCACCGCGAGCGGGCGGAGCGGCAGGACCTTGCTGGCGACGGCGTTGACCCCGGGCCCATACGCGAGGAAGACGACCTTACCCGTCACCGCGCTCGAATCGAGCGTATCGCTCGTTTGGGCGGAGCCGGTGACGACTACGGCCGAGGCTGTCACAGTGCCAGCCGGCGGTTGCCCATCCACGAGGAGCACGTCCTGACCGGACCGCCACGTGCCTGGGGCAGGCCCCGCGATCTGGATTGCGGCGCTCTCCGGGTCGAAGCGGAGGACTTCCAAGGGATAGTGCTGCAGGTATGTGCCGCTGTCGCCGCCCGGCTTGAGTCCGAAGCGGCGGAACTCACCGGCCACGTAGGCGGCCACCGCGTCGAGCTGAGGGCTCGGGGTCGCCCGACCGAGCATCGAATCGTCCGCGATGATGTTGATGCGACGTCGCACGTCCGCGGTCGTGATGGAGGCCGCGCCGCTGGCGGAAGACTGCTGTCGCTGCGCCACAGCCAATCCAGGAAGGACCGCAAGGAGCAGTATCAAGTGCGACCGCATCGTTGTGGCCTCTGACGAAGGTGGAGCGAAAGCTAACGCGCCCGACCGGGAGCGACTACGGTCGGGCGCGTTTCCTGACACGCTGCATCAGGGCTTGCGTCGCTTGAGCTCGGGCTCGGCGCGCGGCTTTTCCTTGGGCGACTCACGCTTCGGCTCGGCTCGCGGCTCGCTCCGCGGCGACGGTGTTTCGCGCCGCGGCTCGGCGCGCCGTTCAGGCTCCGCCGGTCGCGCCGGCCGCTCCGGTTGGGCCGGTCGCTCGGGCCGCTCGGGACGATCCGGGCGGTCGGGGCGATCGGGGCGATCGGGGCGATCGGGGCGATCGGGGCGATCGGGCCGCTCGGGGCGGTCGGGATTCTGGGGATTGTCTGGGCGATCGCGCCGCTCGGGATGCTGCCGTCCCCGGCCGCGGCCGTCGTCATGCCCTTGATCTCCGGTGACGGGCCGCTCGTGGGGGCGCCGGATGTCCGGAGGAGGAATGACGCCGGTGCCGCCGAGATCTCGTCCCCGCACACCGACGTCGCGGCGGCGATCGTCGTTGACGGGCCGCTCACGAACGCGGGTAATGAAAGCGTCGGAGCCTTGCCGGTCCCTGAAGATGAACCGGGGCTCGGGTCGAGCCGGGCGCGTGAAGACCACCCGCGTGCCACCGTAATAGCGGTACGGGTAGTAGTAGGGATCGTCGTAGACGACGATCCGGAAGCGCACGCATGTGTAATCGTACGGGCTCCAGAACGGATAGCTCACGTAGCTGTGGCAGTCATAGCACAGGAAGCGGGGGTAGTCATAGTGCTGCTGCACGTAATACGGCACGATGTCATAGTCCCAATCGTCGTAGCCGTCCGGCACGATGCGCTGGGCGAGGTCCGTCAGCGCGACGTACGGGTCACCGCGCACTCGGCCATCCGCGATCGTGCGGTAGTCCCAGTGCTCGTTGCTCTCGAGCGGGTCGTAGACGAAGGGGTCGGCGGAGGCGACGGCAAAGACGTAGCCGACTCCTGGATAGTCGTCGACATAGAACGCATCTCGATCGGATCCGCCCTGCACCTCGTACTCGCGACCGCCGCGGGCGAAGTTGTCCTCCCATGGCTCGCGCGGGAACAGGGCGCGAACGCGTCCATCAGTGTCGACTCGCAGGATGGTGACATAGGCGTCCCGGTCGGCGCGGAAATGCACGCGCGCACCCTGGCCGCTTTGATACGGGTCGTCGCCCCGATCGGTCCAGACTTCGACGCGGGGGCGATCGGAATCCGTGGCTGGCTGCCCCGCGGTGAGGGGAGCCGTGCCGGTCACGGACAACAGGCTGAGCAAGCCGAGCGCGGTCAACATACGTGCCTCCGGCGGGCGCGAGGAGCAGGCACCATGCCAAGGGGCGGTCCGGGCGGCTGGCATCCAAGTGACTGTCGATATTGATGTTGCAAGAATCATCTGAGCGCCGCAAACGTCGACCTGTCCTCTACCCGGGACAATCGGCGGCTCATTAGCTTCCGCGAACCCATGGTCGATACGCAGCGCTTCGATCTCCTCGATCCCGCCGAAGTGGCGCGCTTCGGTGGCATCGAGATCGTGGCTGCGGGCGTCGTCGAGGGCTTTCTTGCCGGGATCCACCGCTCACCGTTCCGCGGGTTCTCCGTCGAGTTCACGGAGCACCGCGCGTATCAGCCAGGTGACGAGCTCCGCTACCTCGACTGGAAGATCCTGGCTCGAGCGGACCGGCTGTTCGTCAAGCAGTTCGAGGAAGAGACCAACCTGCGGGCGATGATTCTGGTGGACGTCAGTCGCTCGATGGCGTGGCGTGGCGCGCCGGCCCGGCTCACCAAGCGGGCGTACGCCGACCGGATCGCCGCCGCCCTCGCCCTGATCCTGTTGCGGCAGCGGGACGCAACGGGACTGATCACGTTCGACGATGCGGTGCGGGAGGTCGTCCCCGCCCGGGTGAAGGCGGGTCAATGGGCCCGCGTCGTGCGAGGCCTGGTCCAGACCCCGGACGGGATGCGCACGGCGGCGCAGGCGGCGCTGGTGCACGTCACATCACTCCTGGCGCGCCGCGGCCTCGTGGTGCTGATCTCCGACCTCCTGTTCGATCGTGAGCTCGCGCTTACGGCGCTCCGCTATCTGCGCCATCGCGGTCATCACGTGATCGTGCTGCACCTGATGGACCCCGCGGAGGCGGAGCTGTCCGGCCCTCCGGAAGTGCGGTTCCGGGACCCCGAGTCGGCGGCGAGCGTGGTGGTTCGGCCGCGGGAGCTGGCGCGTGCGTACGGCGAGGCCGTCGGTCGGGAAATCGCCGCCTGGCGGGCGGCGTGCCGTCGACACGGCATCGCCTATCACCATGTGCTGACCGACATGCCGTTCGGCGTGGCGCTTCGGCTGCTCGCGTGACGTTCCTGCACCCGCTGGTGCTCCTGGGGCTCGCCGCCGCGGCGATTCCCGCCTTGTTGCACTTGCTCGAGCGCCGGGTTCCGCCGGAGGCGGAGTTTCCTCCGCTGCGATACCTGAGCGAGGCGGAGCGCCAGAGCGCGCGGCGCCTGAAGCTGCGGCACCTGCTGCTCCTCATGCTGCGAACTGCGTTGATCGTCCTGATCGTGTTGGCGGCCGCGCGACCACTGCTGCCTTCGCCGGGTAGTGGCGCTCGCCTGGTTCACGAGCCGACGGCCCTCGCGGTGATCCTCGATAACTCGCCCTCCTCGGGCGCGGTGATCGATGGGCGTCCGATGCTCGACCGCCTGAAGGCCACGGCGCGCGCGTCGCTCACCCGGGCGAGCGCAGCCGACCGGCTCTGGCTGGTGCTGGCGGACGGCGGCGCGCGCGGTGGCACGCGCGAAGCGCTGCTCGCGACGGTGGACAGCGTCGGCGTCTCGCCCTTGCGCCTGGACCTGACGGCCGCGGTCCGGGCGGCCGCGCGTCTGGTGGACGCGGAGCCGCTCGCGGCGCGCGAAGTCCATGTCGCGAGCGATCTCCAGCGAAGCGCGCTCGGGCCCGGCCGGGCCGCGGTACCGAGGGGCGTGCGAGTCCTGGCGCTTGCGCCGCTCGAGCGCGTGCCGGAAAACCGGGGCATCGGCGCCGTCCAGGTGACGGACGACGCCGTGGCGGTGAGCGTTGTCGGGACTCCGGGTGCGGGAGCTGCCACGGTAACGGTTCGCGTTCAGGGCCGGGAGGTGGGGCGCGCGCTCACCGCGCCAGGGTCCGCGGCCACGATTGCGTTGCCGGCGCTCGGGGCGGGCTGGTGGGTGGGCGAAGCGGCGCTCGATCCCGACGAACTCCGCGCCGATGACCGCCGTCTGCTGGTCTGGCGCGTCGCGCCGCCGGCGCAAGTCGAGGCGCTGCCAGGTGCGGGCGCGTTCGTCGCAGCGGCGCTCGCGGTGCTCGAGGACGGACGCAGGGTTCGGCCGGGGACCGAGGTGATCATTGGCGACCGCCCGGCGGCAGGGTCGAAGGCGAGCGTCGTGGTGCCGCCGGCAGACCCGGCGCTCCTGGGCGAGGTGAACCGGGCGCTCGCGGAGCGCGGAGGTCGATGGCGGTTCGGGCCCGTCGGAACACCGGGACCGATCGCAGGTACGGTCGCGCCAGAGCGTACACCGGTTGGACGTCGATATCGACTGGAAGAGATAGGCCAGGACGGGGCGAAGAGTCGAGACAGCACGGTCCTGGCGCGAGTGAACGGCGAGCCATGGCTTGTGCGGGACGGCTCTGTCTTGCTGATCGGCAGCCGCCTGGACACGGCCTGGACCGCTCTCCCCGCGACGCCGGGGTTCGTGCCCTTTCTGGATGCACTGGTGAATCGGCTGGCACGCAATGAAGCGCCCGTGATTGACGCGGAAGGCGTGCCGCGCGTCGAGTTCCGGATCCGCGGCGTTGATACCCTGGGCGCGACCGTGTTCGGACCGGACCCGCGTGAATCCGATCTCACACCCGCCGCACCAGGGCTCGCGCGCGATGTGCTGGGGGCAGAGGTGCTCGACGACGCCTCGTTCGCGGCGGCGCGCTTCGCCGGTACCGGACGGAGCGACGTGAGCGGTGTCCTGCTCACGGTGGCGCTGTTCCTCGCGCTCGCGGAGCTAGGTGTGGCCACGCTCACCCGCTGATGGCGCTCGACTTTCTGATCGATCGGATGGCGGAACTCCCCGCCACCGGGGCGTTGGCCGGCGCGCTCCCGGCGGCCGGGGCTGGCGTGAGCGTCGGCGGGCTGCCGGGCTCGAGTCCTGCGGTGTTGCTCGGCGCGCTGGCGCGTCGGGTCGCACAGCGCGTCTTCGTCGTCCTGACCGCCACACCCACGGACGCCGAGCGCTGGCTCGCCGATTTGCAGGCGCTCATCGGCGTCGGCGCCGCCCTGTATCCGCAGCGCGAGGCGCTGGGCGCGGAGGAACCGCACTTCGAGATCGCGGGTGAGCGGATCGAGACGCTCGAAATGCTGCTCTCGGGTCAGGTCCGGATTCTGGTGACGACGGCGCGCGCGGCGGCCGAGCGCACCGCGGTGCCGGCCGCGCTGCGAGACATGCGGTTGGTCCTGGCGCGCGGGGAGCGGGGAGCGGGGAGCGGTACCCTCCGTGAAGTCATCCAGCGCCTCGAAGGCATGGGTTACAATCGCGTGCCGACGGTGACCGAAGTCGCCGAGTTCAGCGTGCGCGGCGGGATCCTCGATGTGTACGGCTTCGGGATGGCGGCCCCGGCGCGCCTCGAGTGGTGGGGTGACGACCTCGCGTCGCTGCGGACGTTCGATCTGGACACGCAGCGGTCGGCCGAGGAGATCGAGCGGGTCACGATCCTTCCCGTGAAGACCGAAGGTTTGGCGACCGCTCAAGCGGCGGTGCAGCCTGCTGCGTCGCTACCAGGGTCACAAAGACAATCGCTCCTGGATCTCTTGCCCACCGACGCGCTCCTGATTCTCGAGCAGGAAACGGCACTCGGAGGGGAGGTGGATCGGGCGTGGGCCGACGCGGCGCACCACCTCACGATCGCCCGGCGACTCGGCGAGGAGCCCCCGGCCCGGGAGGCGCTCTTCGTCGAGCCGGACGCGTGGCGCGCGGCGCTCCGCCGGTTTGCGCGGCTCTCGCTCAACTCGGCCGACGCTGCGGTGCGGTTTCCTATCGCACCACCCGAGGCGGTGGACCGGGATATCAAGCGCCTTCGGCGGATCGTCGCGGGAGAGCCACCGACCGTGATCCTGTGCGACAACGAAGGGCAGCTCGAACGGCTGGAGGAGCTGCTCGACGCGCAGCTTGGCACCCTCGTGGTCGGGGCGCTCGACGGCGGCTTCTTGCTGCCTGACCTACGGGTCCTGACCGATCACGAGATCTTCCGCCGGGCGCGTCGCTTGCGGCGGCCACGCCGCTACCGCGAGGCGCTGGCGACGGCGGCGCAGGCGCTCAAGGTGGGCGACTACGTGGTGCACCTGGAGCACGGGATCGGCATCTATCGCGGCATCCAGACGATCGCGGTGGGTGCCGACGGCGGCAGCCTCGAGGTGGCGGTCGTCGAGTACGAAGGGGGAGACCGGCTGAACGTACCGCTGTACCGTCTGGACCAGCTCGAGCCGTATCGGGCCGCCACGAACGGGGACGGCGGGGCGCCCCCCCAGCCCCCGCGGCTGCACAAGCTCGGCGCCACCACCTGGCAGCGCCAGCGCGACAAGACCCGCGCCGCCATCCGCCAGATGGCGGTGGAGCTGCTCGAGCTGTACGCGCGGCGCCAGCTCGCGTCCGGCTACGCGTTCCCACCCGATACCCCGTGGCAGCGGGAGCTCGAGTCGGCCTTCCTTTATGAAGACACGCCCGACCAGCGGCGCGCCTCCGAAGAGGTGAAGCGCGACATGGAGCGCCCGCGGCCGATGGATCGCTTGCTCGTCGGGGATGTGGGCTACGGCAAGACGGAAGTCGCCCTCCGCGCGGCGTTCAAGGCGGTGCAGGCTGGGAAGCAAGTGGCGGTGCTCGTTCCCACCACCATTCTCGCCGAGCAGCACGGCCGCACGTTCCGCGAGCGGTTGGCCGACTATCCCGTGCGCGTGGACGTGCTGTCGCGGTTCCGCAGCCCGAAAGAGGCAAAAGATGCCACCCGCCGGCTCGAGAGCGGCGCCGTGGATATCGTGATCGGGACGCATCGCCTCCTGTCACGGGACGTGTCGTTTCACGATCTCGGTCTCCTGATCGTCGATGAGGAGCATCGGTTCGGTGTGCGGCACAAGGAACGGCTCAAGGCGCTGAAGCTCGCGGTCGACGTCCTGACGCTGACGGCGACGCCCATCCCCCGCACGCTCCATCTCTCGCTGGCGGGCCTGCGGGATCTGACCCTGCTCGAGACGCCGCCCAAGGACCGATCGCCGGTGCTGACGTTCGTCGAGCCGTGGGACGACGGTCTGCTCGAGGAGGGACTTGCGCGCGAGCTGGATCGGGCGGGGCAGGTGTACTTCGTGCACAACCGCATCGAGACGATCGACACGATCGCGGAGCGGGTGCGGTCGCTCGCCCCGCCGCGGGCTCGGGTGGCGGTGGCGCACGGCAAGCTGAAGGGCGCGGCGCTCGACGACGTCATGTCGCGGTTCGTGCGCGGCGAGGTGGACATTCTCGTGTCCACGATGATCGTCGAATCCGGGCTCGACGTGCCGAACGCGAACACGATGTTCGTGAGCCGCGCGGATCAGTTCGGCCTGGCGCAGCTCTACCAGCTGCGTGGCCGCGTGGGCCGGAGCCATCGGCGCGCCTACTGCTACCTCCTCGTGCCCGACCAGGTGGACCCCGACGCGGACGAACGGCTGCACGTACTCGAGCATCACACGGATCTCGGCTCGGGCTATCGCATCGCGCTGCGGGATCTCGAGCTGCGCGGCGCGGGCGATCTGCTCGGCGCAGCGCAGTCGGGCTTCGCGCAGGCGGTCGGGTTCGACACCTATCTCCGGTGGCTGCAGGAAACGGTCACCGCGCTCAAACAGGGGAAGCGGGGCGAGGGGAGCCGGACGTTCCCGGCGCCAGAGGTCGTCCTCGACCAAGCGGCGCACCTGTCGGACGCATATGTGCCCGACGAGGCGGTGAAGCTCGAGCTGTATCGGCGGCTGGCGCGCGCCGCGACCCCTAGCGAGATTGAGACCGTTCGCCAGGAGCTGCGCGATCGCTTCGGCCCGCTGCCGGAGGACGCACAGCGTCTGCTCCTCGTCTCCGAGCTTCGAGTGCTCGGCGCCCGCCTGGGATTGGAGACCGTGCTGGTGAAGGGCGACGAAGCACGGCTCACGTTCGCGCGGGATGCGAACCCCCGTCTCGCCGGGCTGACCGCGGCGCTCGACGCCGTACAGTTCGAGGCCGACGTTCGGCGCGCGGCGCCCCTTTCCCTGCGACTCCGGCGTGTGGGCGGCGAGGCGATCGGGCCCGGGCTCGTGCGGGCTCTCGCGGCGGCGGTCGCGGATACTCACCTCTAGAGGAGAAGGCATGCGACGGCTCGGTTCGATCTTGGCGGCACTCGTGCTGGCGGGGTGTGGGGGTGGGTTACGAGATGCGTTTTCGGCGCACGCCGAGGTCGCCGGCACCGCCGCGGGTCAGACGCTCTCGGTCGAGCGGCTCGCCACGCTCGTGGGGAAGGCGCAGCGCATCCCGCTCCGCCCGGACGTGCTGACCGGCGTCGCGAACGTATACCTGGACTACGCCGTGCTCGCGACGGCGCTCGGGCACGGACGCAACCTGCACGACTCCTCGCTCGTCCTCGCCGCG
Source organism: Gemmatimonadota bacterium (assembly GCA_003221045.1). Lineage (GTDB taxonomy): Bacteria > Gemmatimonadota > Gemmatimonadetes > Gemmatimonadales > GWC2-71-9 > AG41. Next base: position 33,520 of record QHUC01000113.1, read on the forward strand.
GAATGGCCGCTCGTCGCGCAGCTCAAATGGGAGCAGTATCACGCCCGCCTCCTCACCGCGCGGGGCAAGCTCACGCCGGCGCAGGCCGACTCCGCGTTCAACGAGGGGTCGGTGCGGCTGTTCCAGCACATCCTGGTCCGGGTCCCGCCGAGCGCGGCCCCGATCGTGGGGCAGCAGAAACTGAAGGAGATCGCCGGAATCCTGCGTCAGGCTGCCACGCAGCGCGGGTTCAATTTCGGGCAGCTGGCCAAGCGCTATTCCGAAGACCCCGGCTCGAAGGTGCGGGGCGGCTACCTCCCGGCGACGCCACGCGGGCAGTTCGTGCCCGCCTTCGACAGCGCGGCCTGGACGCTGCCGCCCGGCGCGATGACCGGCATCGTCCGCACGCCGTTCGGGTTCCACATCATCCGCCGGCCGCCGCTCGCGGAGGTGCGGGACTCGTTCCGAGTGGACGTGGAGAACGCGCGCAGCGTGCGCTTCGACTCGCTCTTTGTCGACAGCCTCGCGGTCCAGCGGAAGCTGCGGATCGAGTCCGGCGCTCCCGCCCTGGTGCGGCAGGCGGTGCCGCAGATCGTGTCGGCTCGGGAAGACAAGCGGCCGCTCGCGTCGTTCACCGGAGGCGCCTTCCGGGTGAAAGATCTCGCGCGCTGGCTCCTGGCGCTCGACCCCAACGACGTGCGGGGCGTGGCCACGGCGAGCGATGCCCAGCTGACGCAGTTCGTCAAGCTGCTGGCGCAGCGTGATATGCTGCTTGCCGAGGTCGACGCGGCGGGTGTGAAGCTCACCGACAAGGACTGGGGCCAGGTGCGCACCGAGCACGACTCGTCGGTCGCGCGCCTGCAGGGCCTGCTCGTCCTGACGCCGCAGTTGCTGAACGACTCGGCCGCCACGCCGGCGGCGCGGGTCCAGCTCGCCATGGCGCACGTGGACCGCTACCTCGATCAGGCGGTCACTCAGGGCACGGCGCCGTTCTACCCCGTGCCTCCGTTCCTCGCGAGCGCGCTGCGGGAGGGGACGTCGTGGTCGCTCAACCAGGCGGGGATTACCCGCGCCTACGAGGCCGCGCAGACCATGCGGGCGGCCGACTCGGCCGGCCGCCCCGCGCCGCCCACCGGTCTCAAGCGTGCTCCCGGGCCGCCGCCCATAGCGTCGCCCGGCGATTCGAAGCCGAGTCGCCCGTAGATGCGCGCCCTCGCGCTGCCGATCGTCTGGTCGGGGCTCGCCGCCCTCGTCGGACCCCTCGCGGCCGCACAGGGACGGGCCGCGATGGACCGCCCCGTGGACCGGATCGTGGCCGTCGTGGGTGCGAAGCCGATCCTCGCGTCGCAGGTCGAGGAGCAGCTGGTGCTGGCGCAGTCGCAGGGAGCAAAGATGCCGGAAGACTCGGCCGGCCGTGACGCGGCGCGCCGGCAGATCCTTTCGCAGATGGTCGACGAGGAGCTAATCGTGCAGCAGGCGGAGCGCGACACGACCATCAAGGTGACCGAGCAGGAAGTGCAGGATGCGGTCGAGCAGACGGTGCAGAACGTCCGGAAGCAATTCACGTCGATCACGGAGTTCAAGGCTCAGCTGCGGGCGGCCGGCTTCGTGTCGGAGGAGGAGTGGCGCCGCTGGCTCGCGGACCAGCAGCGCCGCTCCATCCTGCAGCAGCGGTTGATCGAGGACTTGAAGCAGAAGGGGAAGCTGCGCCCGATCCCGCCCACCGACGCCGAGATGCGGCAGTTCTGGGAAGCGAATCGGGCGCAGCAGCCCAAGCGGCCGGCGGCGATTTCGTTCCGCCAGATCGTGATCGTGCCGAAGCCCGACTCGGCGGCGGACGTCCGCGCGCTGCAGCTCGCGGAGTCGTTGGTCGTCGTGTTGCGGCGGGGCGCGAGCTTCCGGGAGGTCGCCAAGAAATTCTCCGCCGACAGCGCCTCGCGAGAGCAAGGCGGCGAGCTCGGGTGGTTCCGTCGCGGTGTGATGGTGAAGCAGTTCGAAGACGTCGCGTTTCGGCTCAAGCCGGGAACCATCTCGGACGTGGTGCGGACCGAGTTCGGGTTCCACATCATTCAGGTGGAGCGCGCCCAGCCGGCGGAGATCCTCGCCCGCCATATTCTCATTCAGCCGACCATCTCACCCGCGCAGATCGCCATCGCGAAAACCAAGGCCGACTCGGTGCACGACGCCTTGACGCATGGCGCGGCGTTCGATTCCCTGGCGCGCCGCTACGCGGACCCCAACGAGCCGAAGCTGGCGGACGCGCTCCCCGTGTCCCAGCTGCCGCCCGATTATGTGAGTGCGATCGGCAACGACAGCACGCCGGGGCTGAAGCCGGTGTTTGAAGTCGGGGCGGGGACGTCCCGGCCACGATTCGTGGTGTTCGAACTGACGAAGCGCCTCCCCGAAGGCGAGCTGTCGTTCGACGAGGTGAAAGACCGGATCAAGGACGCCCTGGGCCAGCAGCTCGCGATCAAGCATTACTTGGACTTGCTCCGCCGCATGACCTACGTCGACGTTCGCTTCTAGTCGTATGGCGCGCCGGTCCCCTCCCCGGCTCGCGGTCACGCTGGGCGACCCGCGCGGAATCGGGCCGGAAGTGATCGGCGGGCGAGGTCGACGCCATCGTCACCGGACCGGTCGAGAAGCACGCGCTGCACCTCGCCGGCTTCCGTTATCCCGGGCTCACCGAGCTCCTGTCCCATCTCGCCGGCGACGTAGAGGTCGCGATGATGCTCGCGACCGGGTCGCTGCGTGTGGTACTCGTCACCACGCACATCCCGCTCAAGGAGGTCCCCGCACAGGTCACGACGGAGCGGGTGGTGTGCTGCGGTCGGCTGGCCGAGCGCGCCCTGCGTGACTGGTGGGGAACGCCCTCGCCCCGGCTCGCCGTGTGCGCCCTGAATCCGCATGCCGGCGAATCAGGCCTGTTCGGCGACGAGGACGAGCGCGTGCTGGCGCCCGCGGCCCGGACGCTTGGTGCCGTGGGTCCCGTGCCAGCGGACACGGTGTTCGTGCGCGCCTTGAGAGGCGAATTCGACGCCGTGATCACGCCGTACCACGACGTCGGCATGACGGCCGTGAAGGTGGCGGGGTTCGGCAAAGGCGTGAACGTGACGTTGGGATTGCCGTTCCCGCGGGTGGCCCCGGACCACGGAACGGCCTTCGATATCGCTGGCCGCGGCGTGGCCGACCCGAGCTCGATGCGCGCGGCCCTCGAGCTCGCCGCCGACCTGGCCCGGCGCGTCCGCCGCTAGGCCTCGCTACCGGTCGCCGCGCGCCGGACGACCCGCACGGCACCCACCCGGCGCCCCTCCATCTCCACGATCTCGAATAGAGCGCCCTTCACGGCCACCTGATCGCCCGGCTTGGGCAGCCGGCCCAGGGCGCCGAACAAGAAGCCACCGATGGTCGTGTAGTCTTGCTCGTCCAGCTCCAGCCCGAACGCGACGTTGACTTCCCGGATCGGGGTCGAGCCCGTGATGACCGGCGCCGTGCCCGCGGGCGGTGTGGGGCGCGAGTCGCCACTCGGCCGGTCGTACTCGTCGTAGATCTGGCCGACGATCTCCTCGAGCAGGTCCTCCATGGTCACGAGCCCGGCGGTGCCGCCGAACTCGTCGAGCACGATGGCGAGGTGAATCTTCTGCCGCTTCATGTCGGCGAGCACGTCCTCCACTTCGCGCGTGCCCGGAACGAACATGGCCGGGCGGAGCACCGCGCGCAGGCCGCCTCCCTTCAGCGAGCGCAGCCCGGCCAGGATGTCCTTCGCGTGCACGACGCCCAGGATGTCGTCCAGGGATTCCCCGTAGACGGGATAGCGCGAGCGGCCGGCGACCGCCACCTGATCGGCGGCCTCCTCGAGCGTCAGGTCCACCGGCAGCGCCACCATCTCGGTGCGCGGCGTCATCACCTCGCGCGCCGACTTCTCGCTGAACTCGAACACCCCCTGGAGCAGGAGGGCGTCGTCCGCGTCGAGCTTACCCCGCTCCTGGCTCTGCTTGACCAGCATGCGGATTTCTTCCGGCGAGTGAATCCGCTCGAGCTCGGCGGTGGTGCCTCTCAGGCCGAGGAGGCGGACCACGCGATGGGCGCTCCAGTTGAGGAGGTCCGTGAACGGACGGGTGATCCGCGAGAAGAAGATGAGTGGCGCGGCGATCCAGCGGCTGGTGCGCTCGGGGTGAGTGATCGCCCAGGCCTTGGGCGCCTGCTCGCCGAACACCACGTGGAGGAACGAGACGACGGCCACCGCCACCGTCGACGCCACGCCGCCGCGGGTGAGAAACTGGAGCGCCGATGGCAGGGCGGCGAACCAGTCGCGGAACAGGTGCGCGACCGTGTCCTCCGCCACGTAGCCGAGCAGGATCGACGCGACCGTGATGCCGAGCTGCGCGGCGGAGAGCTGCCGATAGAGATCCTGCAGCGCGGTCTGCACTGTACGCGCCCGCCGGTCGCCGCGCCGGACCATCGCCTCGATGCGGGTGCGGCGGGCGGCGACGAGCGCGAACTCCGCGGCGACGAAGAACGCGTTCGCCAACACGAGCATCACGACGGCCAACAGGCGGAAACCCAGCGATTCCGAGGCGGGATCGGGCATAGAGGCCGGAACATAGGGCGTGTTGCCCGGTGGCGGAACGGGCACGTTATTATGTGAGGAGGAGGATGAGAAACCGGTGAGCGCCACGCTGCCAATCGACGTCCAGTGTACGCATCGGGCACCGTTCCGTGCCGAGAGCCGGCGGCGGCTTCGGACGGTGCTCGCGATCACGGCAGGCGTCATGGTCGCTGAGGTGCTGGGCGGCTGGCTGGCGCACTCGCTGGCGCTCCTCGCCGACGCGGGTCACATGCTGGCGGACGTGGGGGCGCTCGGTCTCTCGCTGGTGGTCGCGTCGCTCGCGCAACGGCCCGTGACCGCGGAGCGGACCTTCGGGCTGATGCGCCTCGAAATCCTCGCGGCGCTCGTCAACGGCGCCGCGCTGATCGTCATCTCCCTCGGCGTGGCCGTCGAGGCGTTTCACCGGTTGCGCACGCCGGCGCCGGTAGACGGCGTGCTCTTGCTCACGATCGCGGGCGTGGGGCTCGTGGCCAATGCGGCGGGCGCCGCGATCCTGCACCGCGGGCACGACCACTCCCTCAACCAACGTAGCGCCTATCTCCACATCCTGAGCGATCTCCTGGGCTCGGTCGGCGCCGTGGCGGCGGGCGTGATCATCCTCGCCACCGGGTGGGTCCGGGTGGATCCGCTTATTTCACTCCTGATCTCGCTCCTGATCCTCGGGAGCGCGTGGCGGCTGGTGAAGGAGAGCACCGACGTGCTGCTCGAGGCGGCGCCCGCGCACATCGCCCTGTCGGACGTGCACGACTGCATCGCCTCCATCCCGGGCGTCGCGTCCGTCCACGACCTGCACGTGTGGACCGTGACGAGCGGCGTGATCGCGATGAGCGGGCACCTCGTGGTGCAGAACCCGGCGGATAATCAGCGGGTGCTCGAGGCCGTGCAGGCCCGGCTCGGGACCCTGGGGATCGGACATGTGACGGTCCAGATGGAGCGGGATCCGACCTGCGAATAACGGGCGGCACAGGCCGCAATGGGCGGCAATGGTCGTGCCGCCCCTGCCGCCCTTGCTGCCGTTGCCGCTTGTTGCCGCCCTTTTGGTGATGGATTGCCTTGTCTTTTCCGAGCGTCCCTCCTATACTGCGCCCCTCACAGATTGCACCGCTCATATAGCCACCGTTAGGACCTACCCCCTTGCAGATCCGCAACATCGCCATCATCGCCCACGTCGACCATGGGAAGACCACATTGGTTGACCAGATGCTCCGCCAGGCGGGGGTGTTTCGCGCCAACCAGCAGGTGGGCGAGCGCGTGATGGACTCGAACCCGCTCGAGCGCGAGCGGGGCATCACGATCCTGTCGAAAAACACGGCGGTGCGCTGGGGCGATACCAAGGTCAACATCGTGGACACGCCGGGCCACGCCGACTTCGGTGGCGAGGTGGAGCGCATTCTCCGAATGGTGGACGGGTTCCTGCTGTTGGTAGACGCGGCCGAAGGGCCGATGCCGCAGACCAAGTTCGTGGCCGGCAAGGCGTTGGCGTTGGGACTGCGGCCGATCGTGCTGGTGAACAAGATCGACCGCCAGGACGCGGAGCCGCTGCGCGTGCACGACGAGGTGCTGGAGCTGTTCCTGGACCTCGAGGCGACGCCCGAGCAGTTCAACTGCCCTTTCCTCTATACATCGAGCCGGGCGGGCACGGCGACCTTCGATCTCAAGGTCCCCGGGACGGACCTCAAGCCCCTGTTCCAGACCATCCTGGACACCATCCCGGCTCCGACGGCGGACCCAAGTGGGCCGTTCCAGATGCTGGTCTCGACGCTCGACTATTCCTCATATCTGGGGCGGATCGCGATCGGGCGGATCGAGCGGGGCCGGGTGCGGGTGGGGGAGACGGTGGCGTTACTTCCCCTGGGCGAGCCTGGTCCTGTGGGGGACGGCACGTACGAGCAGGCCCGGGTGGTGAAGCTGTTCTCGTTCGACGGGTTGGAGCGGGTGGAGGGGCAGGAGGCGCCCGCCGGGGACATCGTGGCCCTGGCCGGGCTCGCGGGGGTGGAGATCGGGAAGACGGTGACGGCGCCGGATTACCTAGAGCGGCTGGCCGGCATCGCGGTGGAAGAGCCCACGATCTCTGTGGACTTCAAGGTGAACGACTCGCCGTTCGCGGGGCGCGAGGGCAAGTTCGTCACCGGCCGCCAGCTGCGCGAGCGGTTGTTTCGGGAACTCGAGAAGAACGTCGCCCTCCGGGTCGAGGAGACGGACGATCCTCAGACGTTCACGGTCTCGGGCCGGGGGGAGTTGCACCTGGGCATCCTGATGGAGACGATGCGGCGCGAGGGGTTTGAGTTTCAGGTGAGCCGGCCGCGGATCATCCCCCGGGAGGGGCCGAACGGGGAGCGCCTCGAGCCGTACGAGGAGCTGATGATCGACGCCCCGGAGGGGTACCTGGGCGTGGTGATGGAGAAGCTCGGCCCGCGCCGGGGCGAGCTCTTGGACATGCGGAACCCGGGGGTGGGCACGGTCCGCATGCGCTTCAAGATCCCCGCCCGGGGGCTGCTGGGGTACCGATCGGAGTTCTTGACGGATACCCGCGGAACGGGGATCATGCACCACCGGTTTTTCGACTACGGTCCGTGGGCGGGGCCGCTGTCGGGGCGGAGCCGGGGTGTGCTGGTGGCGGATCGGGAGGGCGTGGCGGTGGGCTACGCGCTCTTCAACCTGCAGGAGCGCGGGACGATGTTCGTGCGGCCGGGCGACCCGGTGTACGAGGGGATGATCGTGGGGGAGAACGCGCGGGTCGGGGACATCGACGTGAATCCTGCGAAGGAGAAGAAGCTCACCAACATGCGGACGACCGCTTCGGACGAGATGATCATCCTGGAGCCGCCGCGGCAAGTGACGCTCGAGCTGGCGCTCGA
>QHUC01000252.1 GCA_003221045.1 Gemmatimonadota bacterium
TACGGGTGAGTGACAACTGTATGAACCAGGAGGTGCCACAGGTGGTCCACGGCGCCGAGCCTCGAGAGTCCGGGCACGCCGTCGAGCGGCCGGGTGCGCCGCCACATCGCGTCGTTCACCTCGACATCCTGGATGGCGAAATGGACCTCGATCTGCACCGCATTCGGGGCGATGAGCTGCGCCAGGTGGGCCGTCGCCGCGGGTCCCGTCGCACGGAATCCCTCCGCGTCCAGTAGCTCGGCGAGCCGTTCCGCCTCGCGATGCGGAGACGGCACCAGCACGTCCACGTCGGTCAGGTCCACCGGCGCGGCACTGGTGAGTGCGGCCACGCCCCCCTTGAGCACGATCGCCGGAATGTCATGCGCCAATGCAAGTTGGCCGATGCGTAGCAGCTGCCCCCGAGCGGAGAGGATACGCTGCAGCTCTCTCGTGGCGGCGGCCTCGAGCACGTTGGGAACCCCGGCACCCGCCATTACGAGCCGGGACTTGAGCGCCAGCGCGCAGCGCTCGGTGCGGAGAAACACGTCCCAGGTGCAAACAGAGCCCGACTGGAGGCTCGGGCTTTGAGAACGTCCGCTCAGGACTTGGAGCACCGCCGCGCGGAGTCGCAACGCATCTCGGATGCTGGCGCGGGGCATGGTAGGGACCAGAGTGGGCTGACGGTGCTAAGTGAACAGTAGCCCGCACCCTCCGCAAGGCGCGTCGCGCTGCTTGCGCGCCACAGGTGGACCGGTAGGTTCAAGTTGCACTCTCGGAGGCCCCCCGGTGTCGAGGCCCGCGCCGACCCCGGGGGGTCACGTCGTCTTTACACGCACCGGAGCCAGCGCCCTATGGATCCGCAACACGTCGAGAGCGGCGAGCAGCCGCAGCCCGCGCCGCCGGGCTCCCAGAAAAAGCGGCCGTGGGTCAAACCGGAGCTGACCGAATTGCCCCGGCTCACCGATCTCACGCTCCAGACGGGCTCGCCCATCCCTGGCATAGGAGACCCGGGAGGCGGTAGCACCGTGTTCTAGAGAAGCACGCGCCCTAGTATGCTCCTCGGCTTCGCGCTGACCGAGCACTGCAACCTGCGGTGCCCCCATTGCATTCGGGACGACGTCACGACCGTGCGGTCGCTCGACGCCGCGCTGGTCGAGTCCGTTCTGGATCAGGCACTCGCCCTGTACGGCTCGGTGACGGCGAGCTTCACCGGCGGCGAGCCGCTGCTCCATCCCGAGTTCCATCGCATCGTGGCCGCGTGCACGGCCCGTGGCATCCCCTATCGCTTCGTGAGCAACGGCTGGCACGTGAAGCGCCTGATGCCGTTGTTCGATCGGCATCCCCCCGAGGCCGCACGGTTGAGCCTCTCCGGCGCGACTGAACAGATCCATGACGCCGAGCGGGGACGCGGGAGCTTCCGCCGCGTGCTGCTCGCCGTCGCCCTGTTCACCAGCCGTCGGATCCCGGCAGCGCTTTCCATTGTGATCGACCGGCGCGACCGCCACCAGCTGCGCGAGGCGGCCGACCTCGCCGAGGGATTGGGGTGTGTGCGGCTGCACGTGATCCTGCCGCAGCCGGTGCCCGGGAGTGTGGCGCGCGACAGCGATCTGCCCCCGGAGGAGTGGATGGCCGTGCGTCACGAAACCGAGGCCATCGCTCGCGAGCCGGGGCGCCGTACCGTTGTGGCGCTCGACTACGGCGCGCCGTTCGATGGACCCGAGACCGCATGCGACACGTTCGCGCTGCGGCGGATCTACGTGGACACGCGGGGTCGGGTGTGCACCTGCTGTCAGCTGTCGCAGTACGGCGGCAATGAAGCGGAGGTCGTGGCCGACCTGCACCATGAATCCCTGGCGAGCGCGCATCGCAAGTACGTGGAGCGGCTGCGAGAGCTGCGCGCCGCGCAGGCACCGAGGCCCGGCGCTGGGGACGTATTCGACACGCTTCCCTGCATCCGCTGTGCGCGGGCAACGGGGAAGCTGGAGTGGCTCGGCGCATATCCGTCGAGCGCTTGGTCTGGGGCGGCGGCGCGGCCTGCACGGAAGCTCGCCTTACGTCAGGTCGCTCCCGCGCTGGTCGTCTCGCTGCTCGGATGCTCCTCCCCAAGCGGGCCCGCTCCGGCGCCCGCCATCGTGTTCGACTGGTCGCGCGGCGGCGTGCGCAGCATCTATCGCGCGAGGCTCGACGGGTCCGACACGCTGCGCCTCACCTCGGTGGCGAGTGACGACGAGCACCCGAGCGAGCGCGGCGGAGTCGTGGTGTTCACGAGCTATCGCGACGGCCATGCGCAACTGTATGCCGTCCCCGTCGCGGGCGGCGCGGCCCACCGAGTCACCAACACGACCTTCAACGAAACGCAGCCCGCCCTTTCGCCCGACGGGACCCGAATCGCGTACGTCAGCGATTCGAGCGGCGTGCCCAAGCTGTGGCTCTGCGCCCCGGATGGCACCGGCCGCCAGCGCCTCACGACGGGCTTCGGCTTTGCCGGCTCGGCCGAAGCGTCGCCCAGCTGGGGACCTGCGAGCGACCGTCTCGTCTTCGTCTCGACGGCGGGCGGCACCGCGGGGCTCTATGTCCTGGTCCTAGGCGGTTTACCCGCGGCGCTCGTCAGCGACGCGACCGCCGACGTCGAGCCCGCGTGGAGCCCGGACGGCAAGCTCGTCGCCTTCGCGTCGACCCGCGCGGGGGGCACGAAGATTTTCACCGTGGACGTCACGAGCCAGCAGATCACGCCGGTGACCACGGACACGAACACCGCCGGGCAGCCGGCCTGGCTCGCGGACGGCCGACTCGTCTATACGGCGTGGATCAACGGCGCGCCGGAGC
>QHUC01000114.1 GCA_003221045.1 Gemmatimonadota bacterium
TGTCGCGCTGTTGGGCATCTTTCGTCGGCGGCCGCCGGTGACTTGAGTGGTGCGCGCAGACACTCCTTGCGTTGCTTCGCTGCCACACCTCCTCATCTCCTCCACCACCTTGCGCCGGTTAGCATTGCGCCCGCAGTTTAACCGCGAGCCGTTAGATGGCAGCACGTTCTTGAGCAGCGTCATGCAACGCTCCGCCATTCTCCTTGGCCTCCTGCTTGGCCTGCGTGCAACGGCGGGGTCCGCTCAGAACCGGATCCCCGACTCGACTATCACGCGTCTCGCGTGGGGCACCATCAACGTTCTAATACGAGCCGATACAACGAACGGACTCCTCGTCTGGGCCGAGACATCACCGATCGCCTATCAGGCGACGCAACAGAGCTTTGCGGCTTCCTTTAACCCGCAGGATATGGACCCGTGGCTCAACCTCGCACACCTCGTTGTGACAACCACCACGCTTCCCTCGGATTCAGCGACTGCCCTGGCGACACCACCGCTCGTTGCACGGGATGGGAGTCACTTGCTGGTGTTCCGGCGTCGGAAGAAGCACAAGTGGGAGGCGCACACAGAGATTCTCTTGCTGGATCGGGAGGAACGGCATTCCTGGTATATCGACGCGGATCGGGACAAAGCGCGGACGTTTCTCGAGGCACTCTGGCTGCAAGCGGGGCGGAGCCGGCAGCGACCGTCCTCAACCGCCGTCCGCGACGCGAATCCGCGCGATCCGGCCAGCTGCCCTCAGCCGGTGCCGGGGACCCTCGTCCTGCGGTACCCGGAAGGCCTTCGACTAGCTTCGGAGTCGGGCGAAGTCTGGATGAGTTTCGTCGTCCAGCCAGATGGCACGGCTGACGCCACCAGTTTTCAGGTGTTGCTATCGGACGACCGGGAGTTTGCCACTGCGGTAATCGAGGCGCTGCGCCGGGCTCGGTACCGTCCCGCCGAGGTAGGGGGGGTTCCGACCGCCGCCCACGTGCATCAGCGGTTCATTTTCCGCATCCGTTAGCTGCTCTTAGGCCGGGACTGATTCGCGCGCCTCGGCTTAGATTCCTCCCATGCGCATTCTCCTCATCGGTGCCACCGGCACCATCGGCAAGGCCATCGCCGCGGCCCTCGGCCGTCGACATGAGGTCCTGCTCGCGAGTCGCCAGCAGGCGCCCCTCCAGGTCGACATTGCCGACCCGGCATCCATCCGAGGCTTGTACGCGAAGGTCGGCAAGGTCGGCGCCGTGATCAGCGCCGCCGGTGAGGCCCGCTTCAAGCCCCTCGACGAGCTCTCGGATGCGGATTTCCGTTTCAGCCTCGACAGCAAACTCATGGGCCAGGTCAACGTCGTCAGGTACGGACTCGGCTCCGTGCCCCCCGAGGTATTCGGATCAACGTGGTGACCCCACCCTGGGTTACCGAGACCCTGCAAGCACTCGGCATGCCGCTCCAAGGCGGCTTGCCAGCTCCAACAGTGGCCCAAGCCTATGTTCGCAGCGTCGAAGGGACAGCGACCGGTCAAGTCATTTCCCCTCCATGATGTTCGATCGCCAGCCCACTCTTACTGGTGAGCTCCTCGAGCTGCGGCCACTGCGGCAAGACGACTGGGCCGCGCTGTTTGCCGTTGCGTCAGATCCGCTCATCTGGGAGCAGCACCCGGACTCTGATCGTTACAAGGAAGACGTCTTCCGGCAATTCTTCGCCGATGCCCTGAATTCTAGGGGCGCGCTGGTGGCCATCGACCATGCTACCGGGCAGATCATTGGATCGTCGCGTTACCACGCCCTCGACGCCGCAGAGCGCGGGGTCGAGATTGGCTGGACGTTTCTCGCTCGTCGCTATTGGGGCGGCCGGTACAACGGCGAGATGAAGCGCCTGATGCTCGAGCACGCCTTCAAGACCGTCGACCAGGTTCTCTTCATCATTGGGCCAGAGAATCGCCGCTCGCGCCGTGCGGTTGAGAAGATCGGCGCCGTGTATCTCCGCGTTGCCCCCGACGCGAAGGGTCGGGAGAGCGTGGTCTACGTGCTCACGAAGGCAGCCTTCGCTCAGGGCCCGCTTGCCGGCGCCGCGTGACGAGCGCTTGGCAGAATTGCGTTGCGCGAGCGGCCTTAGGTGACTGGTGCCGGCCTTGATTCCCTCCGTGCAACCGGACGCTGGCATCTCCGCCGTCGCGCACGCCATTCAGCTGGCGGTTGCGCCCGTCTTCCTGCTCTCGGGCGTCGGAGCACTCCTGGCGGTGCTGACGAGTCTCACGGCGCTCCTCGTTTGCGCCGTCATCGCGACCCTCTTCCTGGGGGCGTTTGCCCGGTTCGACGTTTCGGTGCCTGTGGCTTTGCTGTTCGTCGCGGCCATGATCGCGTTGTTCGTTGGCTTGCTCGCGTTTCTTCGGGAGATCTTTCTTGCCACAGCGAACCTGCGGATCGGGCCCTCCTAGACAGTGGCTGAGCCGGCGCAGCCGCTTACGTCACATCCGTCGCCTTTCCCTCCACCGTCATGCGCACTGGGTGTCCGAACCACGGGTGTCGCTGATCTCGCGGCAGGTCCGCTGTCGCCCGCGGACCGTACATCTTTTCCAAGGTCGCCACGACATCGCCCATCGTCCCCTCCGGCCCGACCCATCCGCCGTCGATATCGGGAAAGTCGAGTTTACAGTTGTCGCACTTCTTCCCGCTGGCGAAGCGGATCGGGCACCAGAAACTCTCCACATTGCGCAGCATCTCCGCGCCGAGGGCGTACACGCCGGTCATCCAGTCACAGTAGAGACACCAGATCAGGTCGTGTCCCACCAGACCGTCGAACTTCTGGCGGCTGACGTTCACCCAGTCCGCGTGGCGGTATCGCGGCAGGCCGACGAGCGGCGTGAGGAACGGGTAGACGCACAGCTCCGCCACGCGGATGACGATGAAGCAGGGGAGGGCGGCCGCGGTCACCCACAGGGCGATGTGGTTGTTGAGCCGTCCGACGGTGCGGTTGAGGAACGTGACGATGCGCGGCCCGTGCACGTGTGTGCGGTTGGCAAGTTCGTGGGCGAACATCCAGACGAGCATCCCCAGCAGCTGCCCGACGATCGATCCCACCACGCCGCGCCAACCGAAGACGATTCCCAGGACGGTCGGGGGGATCCACGTGAAGAGTGAGACGACGAGGTCGAGCCCCGGGGCGCGGCAGAGCCAAGCGCCGATGCTCGTCCCGGCGGCGCCGAGTCGGGGGATCAGGTGGAGGAGGCCCGCGAAGCCGGCGATTCCGACCAGGGTGGACGCCGCGATGAGCAGCAGTGGGATCCCCTTTTCAATCGGCGCCGCCAAAGTATAGCTGAGTGGGTGAGCCGTCCAGGGAGCGCAAGGTGGAGGTACGGGCGCGTCACTGGCTACTTCGTCCGACCGGAGGAGTGAGCGGCGGCCCACACTGTCGGTCCTTCGCGATCCGTCCTTCATCGATTCGCAATCTGTGTCACACGCGCCCGATAGATCGTCTCTCTAACATCGACGGAGCGCCGCCTGCATTCTCAGGTGCGCGAGCCCGTCGGCGCGCATACGGTTGCAAAGGAGGCTTCAAATGCTACTCCTGCACCGTCCGATCATCGTTTTCGCGAGCGTCGCCATGGTCCCGGCGGACGCTGTGACGCAAGCGCGTGCGGACCGCCCCGCCCCCGAGGTACCGGAGGTGCGTACCGCCGCGACAGTTCAGCGAAACGTCCAGCCAAACCTGGCTACGGTGACCCTCCAGTTCAGCGCCGACGGGTCCAGTCCCAAAGAGGCGGGGAGGCATCTCGCGAGCCGGGTTGATAGCTTGCGGCAAGCGCTCGCCACGCTGGGGATCCCTCGCGACTCCATCGTGAATCGCAATCAGTGGTATTGGTGGCGCGGACGAATCGAGACCGTCGTCGGGCCCGTGCGGTACGCGCCGCGCTCCAAGCCCGGCTCCGACCCACGGTTCAACTACCCCGTGCAGGACACGACGTATCGCGCCCACGATGCCGTCGAGGTGCGGATCCGCGACCTGAGCAAGATCGGAGCTGTCCTCGACACCGCCCTGGGTCGAGGCATTACCGACATCTCCAACGTTCGTTTTGCTGCGACCGAGGTCGCGGCTGCGCAGGACCAAGCCCTGCGCGCGGCCGCCGTCCGAGCTCGCGCACAGGCCGTGGCGATCGCTACGGCCAGCGGCCTTCAGTTGGGCCGCGTTCTTTCGCTCAGCACCCAGGCTGATTACGCCGATCGGTTCGACGAGTTCACGCTTTCGGGCGCGGTGGCGACGGGCACGGAAGGGCGAGAAGGCGTCGCTACCGTGGTGGTCCAACCATCGGTCCCGGTCTCTGTGACCGTCTACGGCCGTTGGGAGCTGGTGAGCAAGCCATGACGGTCGCGCCGCGTGGCCGCCACCCGTCGACGGGGCAATAGCAATAGCAGGGCCAAGTCTCGGCGCTATATTGCCGCGATGGCAGACTACCACCTTGCCCAGCTGAATATCGGACGCATCGTCGCGCCGCTCGACTCGCCTCAGCTGGACGGGTTCGTGGCCCGTCTCGAGGAGATCAACGCCCTTGCCGACGGAGCGCCCGGCTTCGTCTGGCGCTTCCAGACAGAGGACGGGAACGCCACGGCCCTTCGGCCCTTCGATGACGAGCGCATGCTGGTCAACTTCTCCGTTTGGGAGTCGGCGGAAGCCCTGCACACGTTCGTCTACCGCACTCAGCACGCCGAGGTTATGCGATACCGGCGGGAGTGGTTCGAGCGGCTGGATCAGCCGTTCACCGTGCTGTGGTGGGTCCCTGCGGGGCATCGTCCGACGGTCCAGGAGGCCATCGAGCGCCTGGAGCATCTCCGTCGCCACGGGCCAACCTCTTACGCCTTCACCTTCCAGCAGCGCTTTCCGGCGCCCGGCGTCGACACCGGTTCGACGGCGCCCCTTCCGGACGAGTGCCCTGCCACATAACAGCGGCTTGACGAGAGCATTGTGGCATCGAGACTCCGCGTCCAGAGGAGGACCAATGAGCAAGCCTTTCTGGTGTGTCGCCGCCGCGTGTCTGACCTTTGGGGCGTCCTCCGCCTCAGGTCAACGCCCCGCGCCAGCTGATTCCGAGCTCGCCCGAAGCGCGGGCCATTGGGTGGCGTCGGGCGTCTCTTTCCAATCCGGCCGGGCGACGCATCCGTTCGCTGTCGACGTAAAGCCCATGGAGCACCGATTGCAAATCAGCGTGCCGCCGGAGCTGGCCTTGCCGGGTGGCCGCACCTATCAGCTGGATCGCGCCGCGCCCGGTGTCTTTCGGCACGTGGACGGCGCCGGACGAGTTGTGGAGTTCTCCCTCAAGTCCGCGACCAGTGCGTCGCTGCTCATCACGGGAAGTGGCGGTGATGGCCGAGTCACCTGGCAGTTGACACGGAGCTGAGCCTTACATGCCGGTCCGGAGTGCCGGACTCCTCCTGTACCGACGCCGTCCCCATGGCCTAGAGGTCCTCCTCGTTCATCCGGGCGGTCCATTCTGGGCTCACCGGGACCAGGGCGCGTGGTCGATTCCCAAGGGCGAATTGGCGCCTCGCGAGGATCCACTGTCTGCCGCTCGACGCGAAGTCGCCGAGGAACTCGGCGTCCGAGTCAGCGGGGATTTTCTCCCGCTCGGTGCCATCACTCAGCGGGCCGGCAAAGTGGTCCAGTCCTGGGCCGTGGAGGCGGACTGGGATCCGGAAACACTCAAGAGCAATACCGTTCGGATTGAGTGGCCGCGGGGGTCTGGCCGGGTACAAGAGGTACCCGAGGTGGATCGCGCCGCTTGGTTCCCACTCCCTGAGGCTCGGCAACGCATTCTCCCGAGTCAGACGCCTGTCCTCGTCCAATTCGAGGCCGTTGTTTCCGGTAAGAATTCGTCATGAACCATTTGGGTTGGAATACGTCCTTCTCGCTTCTCCCTGCGCTCATTCTGGGCGGCTGCATCCTTGCTCCGCTGCGAGCTCAGACGCCCCACAGGCAGGATACCGCGGTGCAGGCGCTGCTTCGGCTCGAGGACGATTGGGCTCTCGGGTTGACCCGCCGTGACGCCGTTCTGTTTCGGCGGCTGCTGGCGGACGGATTTGTTTATACCGAAGACGATCGGACGGTCGATCGCGACGCTGTGTTGCGCGATATCGTTGCGGGACCGGACACGGTCGAGGCGGCGCACAACGAGGATATGAAGGTCCATCGCTTCGGCACGACGGCCATCGTCACGGGATGGCTGGTCGTCGCCGGTCACGGGCCCAACGGACGGTTCAACCGCCGATACCGCTTCACGGATACCTGGGTACGGCGAGACGGGCGTTGGCAGATCGTCGCCGCACACGACTACCTGGCGCCAGCAAGGTAGATGGCCGCGCAACTGTCTGCCAAGCGCATCCTGCTCCTGCTCGCGGTCGGTTTTGCGGTCGGCTTGCTCGTCGTCCGGCAACTGCTCCTGCCCAGGTCGACCGTCTCTGAACAGCCTCCGCCGCCACCACCGGCCGCGGAGCGGTCCAAGCCAGCGCTTCAGGCAGACGCGGAAGGGCACTACGTCCCGGGCTATCGCTTTTCGGTGGGTCTTTTCCGATTCTCCGGTTTCACTCTCCGTCCGGAAGCCCTCGTTACGTTCGCCCGAACGACCTCCGGTACTGAGGACTCGGGGTCGTGCCTCGAGGCGACGATCGACGCTGGTCGCATCCACCTCCGCTGTGACTACCCTCAGGTGGGCATCATCACCATCGAGGGCAGGTTTCTCACACGGTTTGCAACGAACCGACTGGATACTCCGGTCGTCTCTGCGTTCGTGACGGTACGTTCTCGGAGCGGAGAGATCTTGTATAATGCGCGGGACGCCTTCGTATGGGATTCGGGTAAATGACCACCATAACCTTCCCCTCGAAAGTGGTACGCGTCGTAAGCGTCGCGGCGCCAATCCGTCAACTCATCGATCGAGCATACCATGCCGTCTAGACGTGGGGAGCGCGGACTGCCGAACCAGCGCTTGACGCTGGCACCACTAACCGTTTCGATCCGGAAACAGGAGGGGAGGAGCTCATGGCCGCGGTCAAGTTGATGGTGATGTACCCAACCCCGAAGGATGTGCAGGCGTTCGAGCGACTCTACCAGGATGAGCACGTCCCGATGGCCGTGAAGAAACTCGCCGGCAAGACAAAGCTCGTCGCGACCAAGGTTCAGGGCTCGCCCCAGGGCAAGGCCGCGTTTTACCGTATCGCCGAGGTGCATTTTCCCTCTCTCGACGCGCTCCAGGCGTGCGCGGCCTCGGCGGGCGGGAAAGAGACGCTCGCGCACGCCGCGAAGATCTCGAGTGGCGGCCCGCCCGTCATTCTGATCGCTGAGGAGCAGACCTTTACATTCTGAGGGCTCTTCTTCCTCAAGGCGGCGTTGCTTGGCCATTACGCGGATCAACCAGTTCCAGGCGAAACCCGGCGAAGCCGCGGCGCTCCGCGAGTTCCTGCGCTCGGTCATCGGCCTCATCCGCGACGCGCCGGGGTGCCGTTCGTGCGAGCTGCTGTCGCAGCACGACGACCCCACGCGCCTCGCGATCATCGAGGTGTGGGATAGCATCGACGCTCATCAGGCCGCGGCGTCGGGGATTCCTCCCACCCTGCTGAAACGAGCGCAGACCCTCTTTGCCGGCCCGGCACAGGGTGCCTACTATGATCCGGTCTCGGAGGAGGCCACCCATGACTGAAGCCGTCTTCATACTGGCACTGACAATCGTCGCGACCACTCTAGTACTGGTAGCGAGGACGATAGCCGGGGCAATCAGCGGACGTGGCCCCTCGCGTTCCGAGCTCGCCCAGATCAAGCAGCGAATGGACCAGCAAGCCGCGGCGCTGGAAGAGTCCCAGACCACGTTGACGAATCAGTCGACACAGCTCGCAGAGCTTCAAGAACGGCTTGACTTTACCGAGCGACTCTTGGCCCAGGCGCGGGATCGCTCAGCATTGGGGGCGGGGGGGGCCCGGGGGGCCGGGGGGGCGGGGGGGGCCGGGGAAAAGCGCGGCTGAGAGCCGCACCGAGGCAGTCATGATCGAGCTGCGCGCCAAGGCCAGCTATTCCGCGGTCTAACGCTCGGCTTCTTGCCGCAACGATCTTCGCGCTTACCGCCGCGGCCTCTGCAGTAGGTGTCAATCACATGGATAGCATCCCCGCGCTGGTCGTTATTGCACCCGGCTATTTCGTGCAAGCATGGCTGTTCGTGAGGCATCGGGCGTTGGGCGGTCTGGGACACGACCTCACGATCATCGGCGCGGCTGCGACCGTATGGACGCTGCTCTTCGTCGGCGTGTTCCTCGGAGGTGGGCGTCTGCTCCGCCGCGTCTCGCGTCGGCATTAGCCTTCTCTGGCGCACGGGAAAATATCTGACTATCGTCAGATAATGGAGGCGACCGCCCAGGTACGCAGCTTCAACCGCACCGTGACCCAGCAGATCGGTGCCCTGGCGGAACAATTTCTTGGGCGCGAGCGCCCCCTCGGAGCCTCCCGCCTGCTGTTTGAGATTGGCCGCAATGGCATCGAGGTGCGGCAGCTGCGCGCCCGCCTGAGCCTGGACTCCGGGTACACCAGCCGTCTGCTTCGAGAGCTGGAAGCCGCCGGGCTGGTCCGTACCGCCGAATCGTCGGCCGACGCCCGCGTGCGCTTCGTGAAGCTGACGAAAGCGGGTCGCAAGGAGCTGGCCGTGTTGAACCGCCTCTCCGACCAGGCGGCCGCGTCTCTGCTTGCGAGGCTCACCGCGGCGCAGCGGGAGTCGCTCATCACGGCGATGCACACCGTGGAGCGCGTGCTGCTCGCCAGCGCCGTCCAGCTCCGCGTTGAGGATCCGAGCAGCCCTGCGGCCCGATACTGCATCGGACGCTACTTCCAAGAGCTTGCCGAGCGCTTCGAAGGA
This sequence comes from Gemmatimonadota bacterium, assembly GCA_003221045.1. GTDB lineage: Bacteria > Gemmatimonadota > Gemmatimonadetes > Gemmatimonadales > GWC2-71-9 > AG41. The sequence goes on from QHUC01000114.1 coordinate 8,870, forward strand.
GGCTTCGATCCGCGGCGCAGCATTCCTGCCGCCGCCGAAGACCTGACGCCGCCGCGCGGGTTCCTGATGCTGGCGACGCTCCACGCGGAGCCGGTCGGATGCGGCGCGCTGAAGTGCCATGCCGGCTATGGCGAGATCAAGCGGATGTGGGTGGCGCCCTCCGTCCGCGGCCTCGGCATCGGCAAACGCATCCTGCTTCGTCTGGAGGCGCTGGCCCGGCACCGGCGCCTCCCGCTGCTCCGGCTGGAAACCAACAAGGCTCTTACCGAGGCGCATGCGCTCTACAGGAGCAGCGGATATCGCGAGGTCCGCCCGTTCAACGACGAGCCCTATGCGCACCACTGGTTCGAGAAGCCGCTCCAGCCGGCGAAGCGGCGCGCCTAGGACGCAATTGACGAAGACCTTGTTCTGGTCCTGCGGCGCAGCGAGTGGTCCGCGGCTGAAGCCGCGACTCGGCGTCTGCCGCTCAAGCGGCGGTTCCACGCCCGTTTACGGGCCGGTGCCGAGCCGCGGGTTGACTCGCGCACTCTGAGCCGCATGACGTTGGGGTGAACAACCTCTTTGTCAATTACGCCTAGACGCAGGCCGCTTTCGGAGATTGAGGTTAGGTTTTGCGGCTGGCAACCCTCTTCACAAGGAGACCCACGTGCCAGAGAGTGTCTACAAAGTGATCGAGCTGGTCGGCACGAGCACGGAGTCCTGGGAGAAGGCCGCTGCCGCTGCGGTCAAGCGAGCGGCGCAGACTTTACGCGACCTCCGCGTGGCGGAGATCTCGCTGCTCGACATGCAGCTCAAGGACGGCAAGGTCCAGAGCTATCGTGCCAGGGTCAAGGTGTCATTCAAGTATGAGGGCGGGGCTTGAACCCGCTCAACCCGAACACAGGAGAACCCGCATGCTGCTCGTTCGCGAAATCATGTATTGCAAGCCGGGGAAAGTTCGCCCCCTGGTCGAGAAATTCCTCGCCATGGCCAGGCTCAGCATGAAGGGTTATCACGAATTAGTGGAGTACGGCCGGCGCGAGGTCTACAAGATCGAGGGCTGATGACGTATGGCGCCCGTCCCTGATCTTCGGACCACACTGCGTTCGGCCTGGGCCACCAACAATCGTGTCACGATCTTCCTCGTCGAGCAGGTGCCGTCGGGTCTCTGGCGGGCTCCCGTGCCGGGCGTGCCACACCGCACCGTCTGCATGATCGCGGCCCACCTGCACAACGCCCGCTGCAGCTGGATCAAGACCCTGGGGCAGGAGCACGGGGTGCCGGTCCCGCGGCGCGTGGACCATCGCAACGTGTCACGCCGCGAGCTCGCCGCGGCGTTACGGCGCAGCGGGCGGGGCATCGCCGCGCTGCTCGAGCTCGGCATGGCGGCAGACGGCCGCGTGCCGCCCTCGCGGGCATACGTCTGGCGCAACCTGCCCCTCGACGTGGGTCATGTGCTCACGTACTTCGTGGCCCACGAGGCGCACCACCGCGGCCAGATCGTCCTGCTGGCCCGTCAGCTGGGGCAGCGCCTGCCGGTGGCAACGACGGGCGGCATCTGGCAATGGAGCCAGCGCACTCGCGAGGCGCGCGTCTGATACGCGCGATCCGCCGACGGCAATCCCAAACCTCCTGCTATGGGACCCTATGACGCGTTCGTCCATTACCGCCACGCCGGGTCCACGAGGACTGGACGGCGTCGTAGCCGCCCGGACCCGCTTGAGCCACGTCGATGGCCTGGCGGGCGAGCTGATCATCGGCGGGTACGAGCTCAAGGAGCTGGCCGGCCGGGTCGGCCTCGAGGAGGCGGCCCACCTGTTGTGGCGCGGTGCGCTGCCCGGCCCGGAGGAGCTCGGGGCGCTGCGCCGCGAGCTCGTCGCACTCCGCGCGGTGCCGGAGGAGACGTTGCACGTGGTGCGGGCGGCCGCCGCGGCGCCTCCCATCGATGCGCTTCGCATGGCGTGCGCCACCCTGTCGCTCGATCTGGCGGACCCCGACAACATCTCGCCATCCGCCGACCTCACGGCGGCCAAGATGCTGACCGCGCGCTTCCCGACGCTGGTTGCGGCGCACGCCCGCATCGGCGAAGGCAGGGAGCCGATCCCGCCCCGCCCGGATCTGTCTCGGGCCGCGAACTTCCTCTACATGGTGCACGGCAAAGAGCCGGATCCGATCGCGGCCAGGGCACTCGACACCTATTGGGTGACGGTGATCGACCACGGCATGAACGCGTCCACTTTCACGAGCCGCGTGATCGCGAGCACGCGCTCGGACATGGTGAGCGCCGTCACCGGCGCGATCGGCGCCCTCAAAGGGCCGCTCCACGGAGGCGCGCCCGGTCCCGTGCTGGATATGCTGACCGTCATCGGCTCGTCCGACCGGGCCGAGGGCTGGGTGCGGAACGAGCTCGCGGCCGGACGGCGCATCATGGGGTTCGGTCACCGCGTCTACAAGGTCCGCGACCCGCGCGCCGACGTGCTCAGCGCGGTGGTGGACGAGATGGGCGCGGCACACCTCGAGGACCGCAAGCTGTTCGATCTGGCGCGGGCGGTGGAGGAGACCATCCTCAAGGTTCTCGAGGAGGTGAAGCCCGGTCGGAATCTTCGGACCAACGTGGAGTTCTACACGGCGCTCGTGCTCCAGTCGTTGGGGCTCAAGCCCCGCTCGTTCGTCGCCACGTTCGCCTGCGGACGCATCGCCGGCTGGTGCGCCCACGTCATCGAGCAGCACGCGGAGGACCACTTGATCCGGCCCCAATCCGAGTACGTCGGGCCGCGCGACCTCCATTTCGCTGGCCCCGACTCCGGCTGATCTCTATGTTGTGACACATGGGTGAGGCGTTCGATCGGCTTTGGGCGGCACTGGCGGACAGCTACACCCTCGAGCGCGAGCTGGGCGCGGGTGGCATGGCGACCGTGTACCTCGCGCGCGACGTGCGCCACAATCGCAACGTCGCGATGAAGGTCATGCACCCTGAGCTGGCGCAGCGCATTGGCGCCCAGCGGTTCCTGAAGGAAATCGACTCAGGATCGCCGGCGAAATCGCGGCGGGGCTCGACTACGCCCACCGCCACGGCGTCATCCACCGCGACATCAAGCCGGACAACGTGCTGTTCCACGACGGGCGGGCGCTTGTGGCCGACTTCGGGATCGCGCTGGCCCGGACCCACGGCGAGGACCGGACCCGGATGACGAAGTCGGGCGTGAGCCTCGGCACGCCCGAGTACATGAGTCCCGAGCAGGCGGCCGGCCATCACAACCTCGACCGGCGAACCGACGTCTACGCGCTCGGCGTCGTGTTGTACGAGATGCTGACCGGCGAACCGCCCTTTACCGGCGCGACCGCTCAGGCGGTCTTCGCGCGGGTCATGGCGGACGAGCCCCGCCCGCTGCTCCTGCAGCGGAAGACGGTCCCGCCGCATGTCGACGCCGCGGTGGCACGCGCCCTCGAGAAGCTCCCCGCTGACCGCTGGCAGGGTGCGGCGGAGTTCGCCGAGGCGCTCAGCAACGCGGGTGCGTCGACCTGGGCGCAGCGTCGCCGCGCCCTGTCCGGGTGGCGGCGGTCCGTCCTTCCGTGGGCCGCCTCGGCGGCCCTCCTGCTCGCGCTCGGCTGGGCCGGCCTCTGGCGCGGGCGCGGGACGCCGTCGTCAGCGGGCCCGATGCGCTTCAGCGTCGAGCTCGAGGCGGGAGTGCAGCCCAGCTTTACGCCGATCGTGCGCCTGAGCCCGGACGGCCGGCAGCTGTTCGTCACCGCGATGGTCGACCGGCGGGAGGAGGTGGTGCGTCGTCGGTTCGATGAGCTGCGGATGGAGGTGATCGCGGGCGCCGGTCAGGGCGATCAGGGAACCGGAAACAGCCGGCCGTTCGTCTCGCCGGACGGACAATGGATCGCCTACGCAAAACAGGGAAAGCTGCGGAAGGTCCGCGTGGAGGGCGGACCCGCGGTCGACCTCGCGGTGGCCGACTGGGCGGGCGGGAGTTGGGGCCGGAACGGCCGGATCGTCTACACGCGCGCCTACAACACCGGGCTGTGGATCGTGAGCGAAGGCGGGGGCGATGACCGCATGCTCACCGCGCCGGACACCGCGGCAGGCGAGCTGGGGCACTGGTGGCCGCAGATCCTGCCCGACGGCGAGCACGTCGTGTTCACGGCCTACCGCACGCCACTCGAGCGAGCGACCATCGAGGTGCTTTCGATCAGCTCCGGTAAGCGGGAGGTGCTCGTCACGGGGGGCGTGTTCGGCTTCTACGTGCCGAGCGGACACCTGCTGTATGCGGCGGGCGAGACCATCCGCGGGGTCCCGTTCGACGTCAATCGCCTGGCAGTGACGGGCCCGGCTGTTCCTGTCCTCGACAGCGTGGCCATGAATCCCACGGACGGCGCCGCGGCGTTCGACGTGTCGGAGAACGGAACCCTGGCGTACCTCCCGGTCAGCTCGTACGTCACCGAGACCGACATGGTGATGGTGGACCGCCGGGGCCACGAACCCGCGCGCTGCCAACCAGGGATCGCTATAACCACCCGCGCCTCTCCCCGGACGGCGGCCGCATATCGGTCGACATCCGGTCGGCCAACTCCCTGGGGGACGTCTGGGTGTTCCAGGTGGGGCGCGCGGGCGGCATACGCCTGACCGCGGGGGGTGGCAGGGACTTCGGCGCCGAATGGACGCCCGATGGTCGGGAGCTGATTTACTCGAGCGAGCGCCCGTTCTTCGACCTGTATCGTCGAGCGGCGGACGCGAGCCGGCCCGCCGAACCGTTGTTGACCGGCACGTATGACCGCTATACCGGCGCGGTTTCCAGGGACGGCCGCTTGTTTGCCTTCGTGCTCTCCGTTCCCGGCGGCGCGGAGCTGTGGACCGTCCAGCTGCGAGGCGCGCCGGTGGCGGCACGCTATTTCGGCAACGGGTTCAACCTCGCCCATCCCATCCTCTCGCCGGACGGTCGGTGGATGGCGTACGACTCCGACGAATCGGGTCGCGTGGAAGTGTACGCGCAGTCGTTCCCCGACCCCCAGCGGAAACGATGGAAGGTGTCCCCGACGAACGGATCCGAGCCGATGTGGACGCAGGGCGGGCGGGAGCTGGTGTACCGCAAGGGTGACACCGTGATGGCGGTGAGCATCGACCTGCAGAACGGCCGTAGCGGTCCGCCCCGGGCCTTGTTCGCCGGATCCTATCCGGACAACCCCGGCTGGACCCGGCCGCGGAGCTACGACGTCACACCGGACGGCGAGCGGTTCTTGATGACCAAGCTGCCGGCTGGACTGCCCCGTCCACGGATCAACGTGGTTTTGAACTGGTTCGACGAGCTTCGGGCCAAGGTCCCGCGTTGACGGAAGCCCGACCATCGTGAAGACCTACGTGATTAGCCTCTTAGTCATCGTGGGCGTCGCGCTCATCCTGTCGGGCATCGCTCCGTACGATCGCACCACCTGGTGGCTCGAGATCTTTCCGATTCTGATCGTAGCGCCCGTGCTCGTGCTTACCGCTCGTCGGTTTCCCCTGACTCGGCTGACCTACACCCTCCTCACCGTCCATGCCCTCATCCTCGTGGTCGGCGGCCACTACACGTACGCACGCGTGCCGCTCGGCTTCTGGATGGAGGACTTCTTCGGCTTCGCACGCAATCACTACGACCGCATCGGCCACTTCGCCCAGGGATTCGTACCTGCCATTCTGATCCGCGAGCTTCTCCTACGGACCTCGCCGTTGCGGCCCGGCCCCTGGCTGTTCGTGCTCGTGACCGCGTGCTGCCTCGCGTTCAGCGCTTGCTATGAGCTGTTCGAGTGGTGGACGGCGGTCGCCGGCGGTCACGCCGCCGACGCCTTCCTCGGCACCCAGGGTGATGTCTGGGACACCCAGTGGGACATGTTCATGGCCCTGATCGGCGCCATGGTGTCGCAGCTGATCC
>QHUC01000253.1 GCA_003221045.1 Gemmatimonadota bacterium
GCACACGGCGATGTTGCCGGCACCGACCAACGTGACCGGACCGGTGCCCGCAGCGAGGTCGGCGGCCGGCGGGCGCGATACCGCCGTCGGGACGCGAAAACTCTGGTCGTCCCGGCAGGTCGTCACAACGAGTAGCACGGCGAAAGACAGTAGACCGACGAGGAGGCGGTACATGCGACGAGGCAAGGCAGGAGCCGTGCCTCGCTCGGCCATCGCAACCGACCTCCGCTAGAACCCCTGTTTGTATCAGCCGTCTTACAGAAGCGAAACGTGACGTTGTTGCGACCACGCAGCAGTTTCGGAAAGTAACCGGCGGGCTTCCGCAAGCTCGGGGGGATCCGCAAACCGGCGCCGACCCGCCAGTGTCGCGACGATCACCCACAGCGTTCGCCCCACGATGCGCGCGTCGTACGCGAGCGAGGCGTGCCGCACGTACACGACGTCCAGCGCGAGCTTGACGGGGAGCAGCCGCTCCGCGTACGCCGCCTCGGGGTCCGTTCCAGTGAGCAACGCGTCGCCGTGCGTCGAGCTGTAGATGCTGCCGGGGCTCGCCAGCCCCGGCCGTACGGTCAGCGTTTCGCGTCCCAGCGCGTCATAGTGCCGCGCCACAATAGCTGGGTCCTCGGGTCGCGGGCCCACGATCGCCATCTCGCCCTTGAGGACGTTGATGAGCTGCGGGAGCTCGTCGAGCTTCACCGCGCGGAGCCACGCGCCCAGGGGGAACACCCGGGGATCGTGCGCGCCCGTGATCCGGCTCGCGTCCGAGCGCCGCCGGGAGTGCATGGTCCGCAGCTTGTACATGATGAAGGGGCGTCCGCCGCGGCCCACGCGTTCGGCGCGGTACAGCACCGGCCCGGGACTGGCGCGGCGGATGCCCACGGCGGCGAGCGCGAGCAGCGGCGCGGTGACCACCAGCGCAAGGCCGGCGAGCAGGGCGTCAACCAGGCGTCTGACCATTGTGCAGCGCGCGCCGGATGGTCATGAACACTTCCGCCGCGTCGAGACACTGCTGGTTGCCCCACGCCCGGGCGCGGTGGCGGAGCGCCTCGAGCGAGCGCGGATGGGGGTAGGGGCGCACTTCGCTCTCGTAGCACGCCATCGCGGCGACCTTCTTTTCGAGCGTCCTCGAGATGTCCACCCATGTGTCGGGCGCGAACGTCCGCGGGTACGCCCACTCGGTACTCGACGCGGTGTCGAACGCGTAGACCGCCTCGATGCTCGCCTCCGTGGGGCGGGTGGCGACGAGCGTGGCCTTGAAGAGGATCTCGTGATCCCGATTGATGTCCCCGCCGTACTGGCAGTAGACCACCTGCGGTTTCACCTCGCGCACCACGCGCTCGAGCGGCGCGATGATGTCGGTGAGCGCGATGGTATCGAGCCGCTGGTCGGGAAACCCCAGGGCCCGCACGTCGCACACGCCGAGGATCTCCGCGGCGCGGCGCGTGTGGTCGGACTGCCCCACGCCGCCCGGGCCGTAGCGCAGCGATTCGCCCTCGCAGGCGATCACGGCGGTCACGCGGTCGCCCCGCGCGGCGTGCAGGGCCACGGTGCCGCCGCAGCCGAGGATTTGGTCATCGGGATGCGCCGCGATGACGAGCACCGGCTTAGCCATAGGCCCTCGCCGCAACCGGCGACGCCTCGACGGCAGCCGGCTCGGGAGCCCGTGGCGAAGGCTCATCGAGCGGCGCCGTCACATAGCGCTGCTTGGCACGCTCCATGGCCCAAGGGAATAGATGGTGGAACAGGCGGTCGCGCCGGCCCACCGTGATGATGCGCCGCGCCGCCGATCGGAGGAACCACAACCGCCGCGGTCCCGCGTGCGCCAGGCCTTCGAGTACCCGCGCGATCGCGTCCCGGGCCCCGCGCCACCGCTCCTCGCTGTCCGCGACCAGGCTCGGCGGGGTCAGACCCCGGCGGCGCCACTCCTCCGCGTGCCGCTCGAGCCAGAAGCGGTAGTCGGCGAGCGAGGCCGGCGTGAGGAATCCCTCCTGCGCGGAGAACAGCACCGACACGCTCTTCTTCCAGCGTCCGAATGCGTCCCGTGGCACTCCCGCCTCTTCGAGGATGCGGCGGCAGATCGGGCGGCTGTAATACGCGCCGGTGTGCCAGGGGGCGAGCTCGCGCGAGCGGCTGATCGCGCGGATCGACGCCGCCTGTCGGGCGCCGGCGAACGGCAGTGGGCAGTGCAGGAAGCCGGCCCAGAGGCGGTACTCGGAGAGCGACAGGCCCGACTGGTCTCCCCGAACGAGGTCCGCGTCGGTGCGGGCTGCGCGATCCCACACCCGGTCGCCGTGGAAGCCCGTGAGCAACACGCGCCCGGCCAGGTGGCCCCCCTCCTCGGCACCCTTGAAGCACACGTCCTCGCCCTTCGCGTCCGCCGCGACGAACGGCACCTCCGCGAAGCTCGCCGCACGCCACGCGCGGGGGGCGAGGATGGTGAGCCGCACGCCGAGCACGTCCGCGATGATCTCGCCGGAGTCGGGCTCGCCGGACGACGCGCTGCCGAAGGAGATCGCCTCGGTGAGGCCGTAGGGGCGCGCCAGCGCGGCGGCAGCGGCGGAATCGTACCCGGACGAAATGGTTCCGAGCATCCGGTACGGCTCCACGCGCGAGGGCGCGCCCATGTTCTCCGTGGCGAGCACGCGGGCGTAGCGGGTCAAGCCCCTGGAGATCGACTTCAAGTCCGGAAAATAACCGGCATAGGTGGGATCGAGGGTCCCGCCGACGCTCGCGAGGAGACAGGGCAGGGAGTTCGACACCCAGGACGCGTCTCTGGTGTCGAGCGACTGCAGCCGGTCGACCGTCGAGCCCGACGAGACGAAGCACACGCGGTCGCCGCGGACCCGGACGCCCGAGCCGAAGACGAGGTCGGTGCGATCGAAGTCTCCGTCCGCGAACGATCCGTTCCACGCCGCCTCGCACAGCCAGTCGGCGGCGATCTCGACCCGCCGGCCGTGGAAGACGTCGATCGTGGTCTCGCCCGGGCGACAGCGGGCCAGCCACGCGAGCGGCGGCCAGTCGGCGATCGGCCTGTCGCGCAGTCGCATGCGGGATCCTAAGGCGTCGGGTCGGCCGACGTCGCGCGGGGCCAGGGCGCCGGGGTGCGGGGCGGCGTGCGCCGCCGGCGCTCGGGCGGCACGGGCACCACGCCGCTCGCCTTCAGGACCGCCGCGAGGCGCGCGGCGAGCGTCCGTGCCGCCCAGAGAAACAGCAGGTACCCGAAGTCGAACCGCCGACCCACCAGCACGGCGGGTGTCTTGGGGGGCTTGATGGACCACAGCTTGCGCCGCAGGAGGTGATAGCCGACGAACCCCCAG
>QHUC01000254.1 GCA_003221045.1 Gemmatimonadota bacterium
TCTTCGCTTCGCTTGAACTGCGCTGTGGCAGTCTGCAGCTGCGCCCGGGCCTTGTCGACCGCGGCTTGCGCCTCCGCCAAATTCTGCTGTGGAATGCGCGGGTCGATCCGGGCAAGCAGCTGGCCCTTCTTGACTTCGTCACCGGTCTGGACCCGCATCTCGATGATCTCGCCCCAGGCCTTGGATTTCACGCTGAAGGTGAGGATCGGCTGCATCACGCCCGACGCGCTCGCGGTGACCACGATGTCGCGGTGCTCGACGGGGACCGCTTCGTAGAGCGGCGCCGTCTGAGCTTTCTGGCACGCCGCGGCGAGCAACAGGACCGCGGCGGCGGGGGCGGCGGAACGCCGGTCAGTCATGGCCGGGTCCGGGGCGGGGTGCTCTCGTCGCGCTCGACGAGCCCGTCGCGCAAGTGGATCTGACGGAAGGCGTGCGCCGCGATGTCGGCTTCGTGCGTGACCAGCACGATGGTCTGTCCCGTGGCGTGCAACTCCTCGAACAGCCGCATGATCTCCTCGCCGGTCGCCGAGTCCAAGTTGCCGGTCGGCTCGTCGGCCAGAAGGATGGAGGGTTCGTTCACGAGGGCGCGGGCGATCGCCACGCGCTGGCGCTGGCCGCCGGAGAGCTCGTTGGGCTTGTGCTCCATGCGGTCGGCGAGCCCAACGTGCTCGAGTGCCCGCGCCGCCTGATCGCGGCGCTCTTTGGCGGCGAGCCCCGCGTAGATCAACGGCAGCTCGACGTTGTGGAGCGCGCTGGCGCGCGGCAGCAGGTTGAACGTCTGGAACACGAACCCGATCTCTTTATTGCGGATGCGCGCGAGATCGTCATCCGACAGGTCGCTCACCTTCTGCCCGTTGAGCCAGTACTCGCCGGCCGTCGGCGTGTCGAGGCAGCCGACGAGATTCATGAGCGTGGATTTCCCTGAGCCGGACGGGCCCATGATCGCCACGAACTCATTCTTCTTGATCTGGATGTTCACGCCGCGCAGCGCGTGCACCACCTCGCCGCCCATGTCGTAGTCGCGGGCGAGCTTGTGCGTGAGAATCACGATATCCGGCAACGGCGTGTCGCCGGTGCGGAACGTCATCACCTCGGCGGTGGTCATAGGGAGTGGCCCACCAGCGCTTCGAGCTGGGCGCGGGCGATGAGATAGTTGTACCGGGCCTGCACTTCGCTCACCTGCGCCTGCGTAAGATTGGCCTGAGCCGTGAGGAGGTCGAGCAAGGTGGCGGCACCCAACCGGTAGCGCTCCTGCTGGACTCGGACTGCTTCGGCCGCGGCGGCAACGTCGGCCCCCGCGATGTCGATTTGGGCGTTCGCGGTGAACAAGGCGGCGAGCTGCTGGGTGTACTGGGCATTCATCTGACGTCGCGTGTCCGCCGCCGTGGCATCCGCGACGTCCCGGAGTACGGAGGCGGATACCTGATCCGCTTCACGGCTGAATCCATTGAAGAGCGTCCAACTCAGCGTGAAGCGGAGAGCCCAGTTGTTGACGTAGTTCTGTGTCGTTGACCAGGGCGCCACCCCAATACGACCCAAACTGTCGAGCCCCGTGTAGCCGTTCGAGTACGACAGCGACAACGCCGGCCAGTATTCCGCGCGCGCAATGCCGGCCTGGGCCCTGGTGGCGCGAGCCTTCGCCTCGACCTGCTGTACCAGCGGTGAGGATTCCAACGCCTGCGCGCGGAGCGCCGTCGTGTCCGGAAGTGGCGGGAACGCGGTATCGGGGACGGCGCGGACCAGCTGGTCCACACCGACCTGGCGTCCGAGGCTCGCCTGCGCGGCGGCCAGGTTGGCCTGTGCCTGGAGCAGCGCGAGCCGAGCATTGCCGAGGTCGACCCTGGAGGTCAGCGTGTCGGAGCGGGTGGCCGCGCCCGCCTGGAACTTGTTGACGGAGATCTGGAGCTCTTCTTTGGCACGGTCCAGCTGCGCCTGCGCCACGCGCACGAGCTCTTCATCGGCGAGGGCCGTGAAAAAGGCTTCCGCCGTCGCGGCGGTTACGACGTACCGCTGGTTTACGACGCCAGCGTCGGCCGCGTCCTGGGTGGCGGACGCCGCGCGCTTGGACGCGATGCGTTGAAAGCCATCGAACAAGTTGAGGGTCAAACCCAGCGTGCCCGAATAGGACGTGTTCGAGGGCGCGATGACGATCTGTCCCGTTGACGGGTTGTAGCGGTTTGCCGAGCTCAGGTTGGATGACCCGCTCGCGGTGATGGTCGGCAGGAACGCGCCGGAGGCGGAAAGCTGGTTTGCGCCGGCGTTCCGCTGATCGCCCCGGGCTTGCACCATAGCAGGCTGGACATCGAGCGCCCGCCGCACCGCTTCTTGGAGGGTAATCTCCAGCGGCGCCTGCGGAACCACGGGCGCCTGCTGCGCGATGAGCCTCCGCGCCCCTCCGCCGGTCGCGCACAGCGCCGAAACGATTCCCGCCAGCACTGCCCGTCGCACGAGCA
>QHUC01000115.1 GCA_003221045.1 Gemmatimonadota bacterium
GGACGTCGTCCGTCCCGGCGCCGCGAAGACCGTAATCGAGGGAGCCTTCGACTTCACCTCCACCATCTTCCACCGTCCTCCACCCGCCTTCACCGACCTGGGGGTGGAGCTGGAAGACGGGCGCCTGATTCTCAAGCGCGAGATCACGGCGGAAGGGCGCTCGCGCGCCTGGGTAAACGGGAGCCCGACGACGGTGGCCGTACTCGCACAGCTCGGCGGCGTCCTGGCGGACCTGCACGGCCAGCACGAGACGCAGTCCCTCCTCAAATCCGACGCGCAGCGCGACATCCTTGACGCCTACGCGGACGCAGGCGTGGAGCGGACCACCGTGCGGGATGCGTACGATCGTCTCCAGGAGCTGGAACGTCGCGAGGCGCAGCTTACAGCGAAACGCGAGGAAGTTCGCCGCAAGGCGGATTACCTTCGACACGTGGTGAACGAGATCGAGCACGCCGCGCCGCAGGCAGGGGAGGCGGAGGCGCTCGAGGTCGAGGCGAAGCGGCTCGGGCACGCAGATGAGCTCGGTCGCCTGTCGCGAGATCTCGGCGAGGCGCTCGACACCACCGGCCTCGCCCGCGCGGCCAAGCTGTTTGCCGGGCTGACGCGACTGGACCCTTCGACGAGCAAGTGGCAGGAGCTCTTCGACGGTGCGTTCGCGAACCTCGAGGAGCTGCGGCAGGCAGCGCGGGACTACGCCGCCGGGATGGAGAACGACCCCGGCCGCCTGGCGGCGGTCGAGCAGCGGCGCGATGTGCTCTACGGCCTCACCCAGAAGTACGGCCCGACACTTCCCGATGTCCTCGCGACGCGCGACCGGTCGGCTCGGGAGCTGGAGCTGCTGGACACGGCCGATCTCGACCTCCGCAACCTGGCTGAGCAACGCGAGCGCGCCGCGGGCGATTTCACCCGAGCCTGCGCCGCGCTCACGACAAAACGGACGCGTGGCGCGGGCGGCCTGTCCAAAGCCGTCAATCAGCTCTTACCGGCCCTCGGCCTGCAGGGTGGGCGCTTCGCGGCACAACTGGTACCGCTCCCCGCTGCACGTTCCAAGGGCGCCGAAGACGTCCTCTTCGAGGTTCGGTTGAACGTCGGCCTGGACGCCCGCCCGCTCGCGAAAGTCGCTTCCGGCGGTGAGCTGTCCCGCTTGATGCTCGCCCTGAAGGTCGTGTTGGCCGAGCACGACGCCGTGCCCACGCTGGTGTTCGACGAGGTCGACCAGGGGATCGGCGGGGAGGTCGGGGGCAGGGTGGGCGACGCACTCGCCACGATCGCACGGGGCCGGAGCACGGGCCGGCAAGTCCTCGTCATCACACACCTGCCCCAGATCGCTGCCTACGCCCACCATCACCTCGTGGTGGCGAAGGGAGCGCATGGCGGGATTGCGACGAGCGACGTGCGCGTGGTAGAGGGGGAAGACCGGAGGCGTGAGCTGGCGCGCATGCTCGGCGATCCCGACATGAAGTCGGCGCTCGGCCACGCCGCCGAGCTCATCAGAAAAGCTTCTTCGACGTCCGAAACACGATCCGGTATACCGTCGCCGCCGGGACGACCCCCGCGCCAGTGACGGTCTGCTCGATCGAAAAGCCGCCCTCCACGCCCGGGGCGTGATAGGTCACGGCAAACCCGAGTCGCAACCAGCGCTGCGCCGTACCGGCATCGAGTACGCTCGCGGCTGTGGGAAAGCCGGTGCGCGCCGCCAGGTCGATCGAATCCTGCGCCGAGCGATAGGCATAGTGATCCCGCGTCTTCGAGAAGTACCCCGCCGTGAAGCCCGCCGCGAACTCGTGCGAGAGGTTGACGAGCGGCGCGACATCGACGGCCGCGTAGTCCCCCGGATCCCATTGCAGGTTCGCGGTCGCCGTCGCCGGCACCAGGAGGGCGTCGAAGGGCGCCACGCGTTGAATCCGCGTCCCTGGGCGTTGCATCCCGGCGCGGACAGCCACGTTGAGCCAAAGGGGACCCGCGATGAGTTCCTGCGTGAGCTGCCCTTCGAGGTCCAGCTGGTGATCCCCAATGGACTGTCGCAGGAAATCGTCGGCTGAGTCCCGGGCTCCCGTCGGCAGCCGCACGAGCGCCTGCGCGGCGGCGGCGTAATGCGCGCCCGCCACGATGCGGTACTTGGCCGCGACCTCCACGTCCCCCAGGCCGTATCGCCAGCTGCTCCGGAACGGGAGGCCGGCGTATCCAAAACCAATGCCCGTGTTGTCGAGCATCGCGGCTTCCACGTGCGCCCCCGTGAGGCTGTCTGATGAGAACGTGAAAGCTGAGTCGAAGCTCATGACGCCGAGCGAATCGAGGGCACGCTGGATGCGCGCGACGGTGCTGTCGATGGCCTTGCCGGCGGCCGAGCTGTCGAGCGGCACGAAGGGAGCGATCGCAACCGCCCGGAGCGCGTCACGGATCGCGCTCCACTGGCCGGTACTGCTCCGAGCCGCGCACGACGGACTCAACGCGCAGTGCGCGAGGGCCGTGTCGAACTGGGCGAGGAACACGGCGTTCGCCGTGGCCCCGCTGAGGAGCCGGGGGTTGAGGCCAAGATTTCCCCCGTTGCTCGACAGCTGGAACGACGTGCGGGTGGCGACGCGAACGATCGGGACGCGCAAGCTCACCGACAGGCGACGCGTGAGCCCGAGCTCGGCCTTCACGGGGTACTCGCGCCGCTCCTGGCGGACGCTCAAGAGACCTTGACCCAGGCTCGCCACGAACCCAGCGAGCCCGCTCGCGAAGCGGACATTCTGCTCCATCTGTGCGACCGCCGGGATGTAGCGCCCGCCCACCGTGTCGCCGCTCAGCCCGGCACCCAGCCGCATCCGACCGTTTGCTGTGAACTGGTCGTTCCAGGTGATGACGCGGGGGTCGAACGTCACCCGGAGCACCCCGCGCTCCGGTGTGTCGGTCCGCTCGACCGCCTGGGCGGGCAGTGTTCGCCCCAGCGTCAGGCTGGGGCTCAGGAGCACGATGAGGAGGGCGGCCGGTCGCATTAGCGAAACGGCACCCGCCGGAAGGCGGATGCCGTGTTCGCTACCCCCCACCACGGGCGAGGTTCGTCTCAGGGGATAGCCGGAATCGCGGATTGATAGAAGGCGTTGATCGCCTGCTGCAACGATTGGGCGATGACCTTCTGCGTCGACGTACTCGGGTGAACGCCGTCACGGCTGACCGCTGTCCCGAAGGGCGCGGCGGTGGAATTGGGGTCGGGTGGGAACGCGGGGAACGGCCGAATCGCACCCGGCGTAGCCGCGAGCGCCTGGAGCAGCGGGTTGGGATCGACGAACAGCCAGTTCCGCGCCGTGGCGGCTGCCTGGATGGTCGCGTTGTATTGGACCACAGCGGTGATCATGTTGACCGCTTCCGTCACCGAGATCACGTGGTAGTTCGAGCAGTCGAGCGTTTGCGGGGTCCCGGCTGCTGCCGTTTCCACGATAGGGGCGCCGTAGTGGACCGGCACTAATACCCTCACGGTGTCCCCCGGGGCGATCACGAGGCTGTCGAGGCAGTTATCGAGCACCGTCAACATCGGGATCGACGCGGAGGCAGCTTTGTAATACCGTCCCTGCGACACGTAAGGGGCGCCCACCACTTGCACCACCCCGATCAGCGCCCCACCCTGGATGCTCCCGAACGAATCGAGACTGTCCATCAGTGCGTTATACTGCGTGGCGAATGTGGCCGGGGGCGTGATGTCGGCAGCTTGGCCCGCGTCACCGGTGTCGAGGATAGCCCCGCTCACGTCGTTGTTGCCGACCCACACGGTCACGAACGTCGGAAGAACCTCCCGCGCGCGCTGCAGCTCCGTGCGGCCGCCGAGCAGGAACAGCTTGTAGGCATCCGTGGCCGCCGCGGGTGGTTGAGGCGGACCGTAGTTCGTGTTGAGCAACTCGAGCACATCCGCGCCCGGGAACGCGACGTTGTTGAGAAACGGTGGTACGTTGGCGCTGCGCAGCGCGCAGAACGTGTCGGGGAGCCCGAGCACACGTGTCGGCGGATTCGCGAAGATGTTCGTGATCGGCGGCGGGCACCCGGGATTGCTGAGGCTCGGATAATTGAACGGCGTGCCCATCGCCCGCGCGAGCAGCACGGGATACGCGAGCCGCTGCGTCGAATCGCTCAGGCCAAACGACTGGATGCCGGCGGTGATGCTGTTCCCGAAGGACACGTAGCGCGCGAACATGGCGCCGCCCGCGTACCGGGGCGGCGTCGGCGGGAACACGTCGTCGTTCTCGCAACCGGCGGCGAGGTCGCTCCGCTCAGATCACGGGTCCTCCCACGCCGGTCGTTCTGCTTGATGAACTGGTATGCGAAATCGACCGACCACTTGGGCGAGAGCGCCACCCCGGCACCTGCGGTCAGCTCGTTGCGCGCGCCTTCGGGCAAGAGCGGGGTCACCGTCTCGGGGGGGGCCGCCGCGGTGTTGTAGAGGTATCCACCCCGCAGCGTGAGCTTCGCGTTCTTTACCCATTCGGCGCCGAGCCGGAAGTCGCTCGTGTTCTGATAGTACGTGTTGAGCAGCAGCGAGGGCGTGGCCGGGTTACTGAAGTTGATCGGGAGCGCCGCGAACCGCGTCCCCCACCACGTGTACTGGTAGTCCCCGTACAGGGTCCAGCCCGGCATCGGCTTGTAGGAGACCCCAACGACGAATTGCTCCGGGTTGGTGATCGTCGTCGTGACCGCCTGGTTCGGGAGTAAGCCTGTGAAGACGCCTAAGCCCTGAAGTACTGCGTCCAGCGGCGTCCCGGCTGGAATCGTGTCGGGCCCCACGATCACGGTCGTCGGGATGATCACCCCGGTCGGCACCTGAGTGAACGTCGCCGTCCCCGCATAGTCGATCTCGGCGTGCATCAGGAACCGCGCGCCGATCGAAAAGCGGTCGCTCACCTTGGCGATCGCGCCGAAGTGGCCCCCGGTCACCTTGGTGTGGCTCGCCTCGAGGTGCACATTGGCGAAGTCGGTACCAGGGGCGATGCCGAACTGGGCGAAGGTCGTTCCGGGCGGGAGGCCGGCCAGCGGGATCACCTGCTGCGAGAGATCCAGCCGCTGGTTCAGCTCCACGTGTCCATTGACGACGTCCAGACCCCCCCCGAGCGACAGCCATGGGGTCACCTGATACGCCACGCTGGGCTGTATGTAGATGTTGCGGATGATGTTGTCGTAACCGGTGTACCGGCCGTCGAAGCTCAACGGCCAGCGGGTCTCGAGCCCGTAAGGTGCGAACAACCCGATGCCCACGCCCAGCTTGGGCGTAGCCCCGTACGCCACGTACACGCTCGGAACGGGGATCCAGGGGTTGTCGAGGTCCGTCTTGGCCAGGGTCGAGTCCCTCGTGAAGTTACCGACCGCTTTGATCAGGGTCCCCCCGCCGCTGATGTGCCACCCCGTGAGTCCGGCGAGCCCCGCGGGATTGAAAAAAATGGCCGAGCCATCCCCGCACGGGGCAGCCACCCCGGTCCCGGCCCGGCCCATCCCACAGCTGCCGAGCTCGTAGATCCCGAAGCCTTGGGCTCCCAGCACGGCCGGAGCGCCGATCAGCACTGAGAGCGCATACCCCACGGACTGCCGCATACGATTTGTCTCCGGGTGGCTTTTTTTCGCGAGATGGTGGAATCGGCTGGTACAGGGTAGCATTGGCCCGAAGCCTTGTCAAACCTTGTGCCTCAAAACGCGTCAATGCTGTTCCGCGCGACGTTCGGCGTCGCGCCGCTCGTGGCTGCGTCCGCTCCGGGACGCGTCAACCTGCTTGGCGAACACACCGACTACAACGGCGGTCCGGTGCTGCCGATCGCGATCGCGGTGCGCACCGTGGTCGCGGCTGGCGCTGCCGATGCCGGCATGCTCGAGCTCATCTCGACGCGTGACGGTCAGATGCAGCGGATCGACTACCGGAGCGGAGGCGTGGCGGGCCCTGGCGCGTACGTCGCTGGCGTGATGCGCGAGCTTGCGGCAGCGGGCACCGGCCCGCCGGGTGGCGGCGCCAGCGTCGCCATCGCGAGCGACGTACCGGTCGGGGCGGGCCTCGCGTCGTCGGCCGCGCTGACCGTGGCGGCGGCCCGAGCACTCGACTTGCTTGGGAGCGGCCGTCTCACCGCACGACAGCTGGCGGGCGTGGCGTTTCGGGCCGAGCACGATCACGTGGGCGTGCGCTGCGGCATCATGGATCAGATGAGCGCGGCGCTCGCGCGTCCGGACCGGGCGCTGTTTCTCGAGTGCGCGTCGCTCGCGTCGCGCCACGTTCCAGCTCGCGCGCCGCTGCTGCTCGTGGATACAGGCGTTCGGCACCAGCTCGCCTCAGGCGCCTTGAACGAACGGCGAGCCGAGTGCGAAGCCGCGGTGGCGCGGCTCAGGCTGGAGCTGCCGGAGTTGCGCTGGCTCGCGAGCTGGCCGGCTGGCTGGCTGCCGCGGCTTAAGCGGGCGTTGCCCGAGCCGCTGCGCTCGCGCGCGCTGCATGTGGTCGGGGAGACGGCCCGAACGCGGTTCGGCGCGCAGCTACTCGCCCGCGGTTACTTGAAGCGCTTCGGGGTATTGCTGTTCGAGTCGCACGAGTCGTGTCGTCGCCTGTACGAGTGCAGCGCCCCCGAGTTGGATCTGGTCGTGTCGACGGCGCGACGCGCGGGCGCGCTGGGCGCTCGCCTGACCGGTGCAGGGTGGGGCGGGGCGGTGCTGGTCTTGCTCCCCAGGGGAAAGGCGGTCGAAGCGAAGGTCGTGCGCCAGGTTCGGCGGGGGTTCAAGGATGCCTACGGACGCGAGCCGGCCATCTCGACGGTACGCGCGTCGGGCGGCCTGCGACGAGAGCCGGTGCGGTGAACCCGCGCTATGTTTCCGGCGGCCGGGGTGGCGAAATCGGTAGACGCAAGGGACTTAAAATCCCTTGGGGGGCAACCCCCGTGCAGGTTCGAGTCCTGCCCTCGGCATTCGACCGTGATCCCGGTCACAGGTCCCTTCGTGCGATGGCTTAGAATCCTCGGATGCCCGTTCTGCCCTCGAGACCGACCGTCGCGGCCGTAATCCTCTTCGTGGGGCTCCTCGCCGCGTGCCAATCCCACGCCCAGGAGAAAGCCTCCCTCTCCACGCGCGTGCCAGTCATGCGCCTCGACTCCGTGCTCCAGGCGTCCGATAGCCTCCGGCTACCGCTCGCCGCAGCGCGCACGTTGCTCGCCGCAGCCGCGGACACCGCATTCGCGACGCGGGCACCCAAGGACACGATGACCATCACGGATATTCTCGCCTGGGCCCGCGCGGAGGCCGCACGGAAACGACAGGCCGAGACCGAGCAGAGTGCGGCTGAGCGGGCGCGTCAGGATTTGGTCAGACGAGAGCTCGACTCGACGCTCGTGGTGACCGTGGTGAACAAGGCGTTTCTCCCGAAGGACCCCGAGCAGGAGCGCTACGAGGATTACATCTCGCTCGCCTTTGCATATCGCAACAAGGGGACGAGGACCATCAACGCGTTTCAAGGCGATGTCACGTTTTTCGACGCTTTCGGTGACACGATCTACAGCGCGCATCTTAAGGTGGACGGGCCACTGCGGCCCGGTCGCACGCTCCGCGAGCCGGAGCGCATCATCAGGTACAACCCGTTGCGCACAGCCCACCAGCGCCTGCGAAACACGCCTCTCAGCCGGATGAAAGTCGTCTGGGAATCCACTGACGGTATCTTCGCGCAGCCCTGACCCTCCGGGGTTTACCACCTCCTGACACGCCCGGTGCAACCTTTCCGGGGCCTGTGACGTCTTAAACGTTCGAAAGGCCGTGCCGTCGGACCAGGTGTCTCGGAGGCATCTCATGCGTATTTACGCTCTCATGCTCGGCATCGCACTCACGACCGGCTACGGCTACGCGGCGCAGGTCGCCGTTTCTTCCGCGGGAGCCGGTCACCGCGCCGACACGCTACCGGCCGGAGCGGTCGCCCCGGTCGACGGTCGCGGGCAGGTCTGGTACGGCGGGGTGCTCGATCCCATTACGGTGGAGTCGGAGCGCGGCCCGGTAGCCGCGAAGACGCGCGTATTCACCCGGCCAACGGTCCGGTGTACCGACGCCGTGCGCTCGCACTTCAGCGCCGTATCCTGAAGGCTTGGGGGGCTTCGGCCCCCCTTGCCATTCGGCCCGCTCCCCTTCAGCGGGCCTCCGAAACCCCACCTCGCCAACCCTCGTAAGACCCGCCAGTATCTAGCTGGCTAGGAGGGCGGCGGCGATGCGGGCATTCTGGGAGACTTGGCGTACGGAGATCATTCGCGGGGCCACACTGTTTTGTGTGGTGCTCGCGATCGGTCTTTCTGTTCGCTATCTCGTGGCCCGGGCCCGCGAGCGCGTGGTGAACCGCCTACCCGAGGCGCTGCGGGAGATCCGCGGTGAATTCGATTCGGACGCCGAAAGCGGCCCCCGCACGACGGGCGCGACCTGGACCTATCGCGCCAAGGTCGCTCCCAAGCACGGGCTGTGGATCCGCAACACGCGCGGCTCCGTGATAGTCGAGGGCGGAAGGGGCGACTCCGTTCAGATCTCGGCGGTGAAGAGCTATCGGTCGTCGGATACGGCGAGCGTGCGGCTCGTGGCGGTCCCTTCGGATGCCGGGCTGACCGTGTGCGCGGTATGGCCCGGTAGCCCTGAGGGTTGCACTCCGGACGAGGACTTCAAGGCGGGGCGGACGCGGGGTAGCGACATCACCGTGGACTTCAAGGTGCGCCTTCCCCGCGGCGTCCGCCTCGACGCCAGGACCGTGATCGGGGACGTGCATGTCGCGGGAGCCACCGCTCCGCTCCATGTCCACACGGTAAGCGGCGACATCGACGTGGAGACCACCGAGGGCCCGGTGACGATCGCGTCGGTCAACGGCGGTGTACACGCGCGGATCCTGGGCTTTGCGGATACGGGGGGCGTGTCGATCACGACGGTCAACGGATCGGTGACCTCGGAGCTGCCGCCGGTGCTCGACGCGGATGTGGATGCACACACGATCAACGGGTCGATCGTCACCGACTACGCGCTGCCCGTGAGCGGGAAGTTCACCACCCACAGCCTCAAGGGGACCGTGGGGCGCGGGGGACGCGAGGTGCGCGTCACCACCGTGAACGGCTCGATTCAACTGAAGAAGGCGCCGCTAGCGGCTCGCTGACAGGAACCGCGCGACCTCTTCTCCGAAGCCACGCACGTCAATTGGCTTGGCGATGTAACCATCGAACCCGGCCGCGAGGGTCTTCTCCCGATCGCCGGGCATCGCGTGCGCCGTGAGGGCGACCACCTTCCACGGATGTTCCCCCTCCAGCTTCTTCAGGTCGCGGAGGACACTGAATCCGTCGCGGCCGGGCAGCTGAATGTCGAGCAGCACGAGCTCGGGCGCGGGTTGCTCGGCGAGCAGCGTGGCGACGAGCCCGTCGCCCGACGTGAGCCCGATCACGCGATGCCCCTTCATGGTGAGCAGGGCCTTGAAGAGCTTCAGATTGTCCGGCTGATCTTCCACCACGACGATGGTCGCCATTACGCTGGCTCCGGCCTGCTGTCGGCCTGTGGAAGCGTGAACCAGAAGGTGCTGCCCTTGCCGAGCTCGGATTCCACGCCGATGGTACCGCCGTGCAGCTCCACGAGGCGCTTCGAGAGGGCGAGGCCGAGTCCCGTTCCTTCGTAGCGTCGGCTCGCGCTCGCGTCGAGCTGCACAAACTCCTGAAAGAGCTTTCCCTGGTCTTCGGGCGCGATCCCGATGCCGGAGTCGCTGACCGCGATGTGCACCCGTCCGGCATCTTCGAGACGCGCGCTGAGGGCGATGCGGCCACCATCGGGGGTGAACTTGATCGCGTTGGAAAGGAGGTTGAGGAGCACCTGGCGCAGGCGCCCGCGGTCGGCCTGGATCACAACCCGGTCTCGCAGCGGCTCGATCGCCAGCTGATGCTTCCGCGCCTCGAGCTGGGCTCGCACGCTGTCGGCGGCCTCGCGCAGGACGGTGCGCAGGTCGAGCGGCTCGAGTCGCAGCTCCATGCGCCCCGCGGCGATCTTCGAGAGATCGAGGAGCTCGTTGATCAGGTCGAGCAGGTGGCGGCCGTTTCGGGCGATGGTCTCCAGATAATCGCGCTGCGTAGCGAGGTCGGCTGCTCCCCCCTCGGCGGGCAGCATGCCCAGGAGCAGTTCGCTGAAGCCGATTACGCTGTTCAAGGGTGTGCGGAGCTCGTGCGACATATTCGCGAGGAACGTGTCTTTGAGCTTCCCCGCGTGGTCGAGCTCCGCGTTCAGCCGGCTTACCTCACGGTGCTGCTGCTCGAGTTTTTCGTTGAGGGCGGTGAGATCGGCGTTTTGCGACTCGAGCCGCTGCGCGGCATGCCGCACCTCCACAGCGAGGCGGCGGGTGTGCTGGTGGGCGGACTCGCGCTCACACGCGAAGGCGAGGTTGGGTGCTGCGAGCTCGAGGGTATTGCGAGCCTCGTCGGAGAGCTCCTCGGGCACGGCGGCGAGGAGGAGGCCGACCAGCCGATCGCGGGAGCGAAGCGGCACGACGGCCAGCGCCCCGGAGGAACCGGTCTCGCCGTTCGAAAACTGCAGCTCCTTACGCGCCGTCGCCGCGGCGGTGTCCGCGTAGAGGATCACCTTGGTCGCGTCGGCTACCACGTGGCGCACAACGTCTCGAGACAGCGGCCGCGCCGTGGCCCGGCGCACGGCCGTCGGACTCCACTCATTGGAGTCGTAGTGCGGCTGGTATAGCGCCAACGCCGTCGCCCCGGTCGCCGCCGCGAGGACATCGAGGGCGGGCGCCAAGCTTCCCCCGGCTGCCGACTCCCGCGGCGGCGCGTTCAACGCCGTGAGCAGGCGGGCTTCCTGATCCTGCATTCGCTCCCGCCAGGCGAGCGCCGTCGCCATCCGGTTCACACCCCGGGCGATGATGCGAAACTCCTCTGGCTGGTCCTCTCCGAGACGTTCCTGGTAGCTGCCGGCGGCCACTCGCTCGAGCGCGCCGACCACGTGGGCGAACGGCGTGGCGAGTCGGCGGCGGTTGTACCACAGGCCGATACCCAGTGCCACAAGGATGATCGCGAACAACACCGTCGACTGCACCGCTGCCTGAATCGCGTTGTCACCGACCTCGGCCGCGAGCTCCTGCATGGCCGCGAGCTCCGCCTGCAGGGCGGGCGAGGGTGAGAAGCGCGAGAGCGCCTCCAGGCGCTGGCTCAGGGCGACCATGTCACTCTGCGTTCGGCGGGCGCTCTGCCACACCGCGATGCGGTCCGCGAGGCCGGCGATGGCGATGGCGAGGAAGACGACGGCAAACAAGCGGCTAATGCTCGGGGTGCGCAGCACCCGCCAGGACCGAGCCAGGAACCTGGGCGGCGCGCCAGCGGGGCGCAGAGCGGGATCCGGCGCCGGACTGGTCATGCGACCGCCTATAACTAGGGAGCTGGAGGCGGTCGGACAAGAGCGCCCCCTGCCCGCGCGCTGGCGAGCGCTTGGGCCGCGCTGTATCCTACGCCGTCCCGTGCCCGAGCCCCTGGATTCTCTTCGTGACGCGCTCGCCGACCGCTACACGGTCGAGCGCGAGCTCGGGCGCGGCGGCATGGCGACGGTGTTCCTCGCGGAAGACCGAAAACACGGCCGGCCGGTGGCGATCAAAGTACTGCACTCGGAGCTCGCCGCGGCCCTCGGCGCCGAGCGGTTTCTCCGGGAAATCGAGATCGCCGCCCGCCTGCAGCACCCTCACATCCTGCCCCTCTACGACTCCGGCTCTGCGGCAGGCTTCCTCTATTACGTGATGCCGTACGTCGAAGGTGAGTCGTTGCGTGACCGGCTCACGCGCGAGAAGCAACTGTCGCTCGAGGACACGCTGCGGGTGGCCAACGAGGTAGCGGGGGCGCTCGCCTACGCCCACAGCCATGCCGTCGTGCACCGGGATATCAAACCGGAGAACATCATGCTGTCGGGGGGTACGGCCGTGGTCGCGGACTTCGGGATCGCGCGCGCGGTAACCGCGGCCGGAGAGGGCCACCACCTCACGCAGACCGGCACGCTGATCGGCACACCCGCGTACATGAGTCCCGAGCAGGCGAGCGGGAGCGGCGAGGTCGACGGCCGCAGCGACGAGTACAGCCTCGCGTGTGTGGTCTACGAGATGCTGGTCGGTGAGCCGCCATTCACGGGCCCCACCGCCCAGGCGATCATCGCGCGGCACTCGCTGGACCTTGTTTCACCTCCGTCAATCGTGCGCGCCTCCATTCCCGACGCCGTGGAGGGGGCGATCCTGCGCGCGCTCTCCAAGGTGCCGGCGGACCGCTACCCGACCACCGCGCTCTTCGCGGAAGCGCTCAACAGGCCGTCGGCCGCGACCGGCGCCTACCGGCGGGCCACGCTCGAACGGGGGCTGAAGCGGCCGTCCTCCGTGGTGTGGCGCCTGCTGCCCGTCGCCGCGGTCGTAGCGGTGCTCGGCGGCTACTTCGTGATCCGGTCGGCCCGCGCCGGGCGGGGAGTGGCGACGAGCGGGCTCGACCCGAAGCACATCGCGGTACTCTATTTCGATGACTTGAGTCGGGACCATTCTCTCGGCTACCTCGCCGACGGCCTCACCGAAGCGTTGATCGACGCACTGCGACAGGTGCCGACGCTCACCGTCGCCAGCAAGAACGGCGTGGGCCTGTATCGCAGCTCGGCCGTCCGGCTCGACAGTGTGGCTCGGGCGCTCAACGTAGGGACGATCGTTGCGGGCAGCGTGGACGGGGTAGGCGGCCGCTACCGCGTGTCCGTGAATTTGATCGACGGGGCCAGCGGCGCGGACTTGGGGAAGCGCGCGAGCTTTGAGCAGCCGATTGGCGCTGTGTTGGCGATTCGCGATAGCCTTACGCGAAGAGCGGTGGAGTTTCTGCGCGTGCGACTCGGCGAAGAGTTGCGCGTCCGGGAAGAGCGAGCCGGCACGCAGAGCGTGGCTGCGTGGTCGCTGGTCCAGCAGGGGGAACGGACACGCAAGGATGCGGAGGCCCGGCTGCAGAAGGACGAGGTCGATGCGGCGTTCGCCGCCTTCGCGCGCGCCGACTCCCTGCTCGCACTGGCGGAGGCAGCCGATCCGGCTTGGGTCGAGCCGATCGTGCAGCGCGGCTGGATCGCCCACCGCCGGGCGCGACTGACGAGCGACCGGAAGCGAGCGGCGCCATGGCTCGACCTGGCGCTGGGTCACGCTGAGCGGGCGCTGCGGCTATCGCCCGGGTACCCGCGGGCGCTCGAGCTGCGAGGCACGGCGCGCTACACCGAATGGCTGCTGGAGCTCTCCGCCGACCCGGCGACGCAGGCAACGCTTCTGACCGGCGCGCGGCAGGACCTGGAGGCAGCAACGCAGGCCGATCCGTCGCTGGCCGGCGCGTTCAGCACCCTCAGCCACCTCTACTATCAGACGGAGGATGTGGCGGCGGCCGTCCTCGCAGCGCGCAAGGCCTACGAGGAGGACGCGTACCTGACCGTCGCGACCGACGTGCTATGGCGTCTGTTCATCGGCTCCTACGACCTCGAGCAGTTCGGGCAGGCCACCCGGTGGTGTCAGGAGGGTGTGGCGCGCTTCCCCAGGTATTACCGGTTCGCCGAGTGCCGGCTCTGGCTGATGACGACCGACGCTGCGCAGCCGGACGTGGGCGAGGCATGGCGGCTGTACGCCGAGATCGATACCGCGACGCCCGCACCGGCCAAGCCATTCGAGATGCACCGTGCTGGGATGATCGTCGGCGCGATTCTTGCGCGAGCAGGATTGGCTGACAGCGCGCGACATGTCCTTTTCGCTGCCCGCGCCGCCGCTAGGCTCGACCCGCAGCGGGACCTTGTGGCCTTGGAGGCCTTTGCCCGGATCGGTTCTTCCAGCTGGAACGCTAAGCGTCGACGGGGGACCGTGAGTGCAGCGTTCGCGCAACGGCGCTGCTGCGATGCAACGGGTAGCGTCGTCCGGGCCGTAGGAGTCGCACCATGAAGCCTGTCGTCGCCCTTGCTGCAGCGCTCGCGGTGTGCGTCGCGTGTCGCGACCAGCACCTGATCACGTCGCCGCCGCGGCCGTCCGCAGACTTCTCCGACGGCAGCGTGTCGGGCGGGAACGCGCATTTCTTCTTCCTGCCGCCGCTCGTCGCGCAGCCGAGCTTCTCCGGCACGTTTAACCCGAACCTTCGGCCGGTGGTCGAGATCTGTCAGCTCGACGTCGACGTCAACAGTATCCCCATCGGCTGCAACGGCATCGCCTCGATCATCAATCCCGGAATCGTCCAGCTCGATCTCCTGGACCAGCTGTATCAGGTCAATTGGAGCACGCTGCTCCCACCGATCGATCCGAGCAAGTTCTACCGCGTCCAGGTGAGGGTTGCGCCGGGCGGCACGGTCCTCGGCTTCGCCGATCTCGACCCCGTCTTGAACGGCGCCGCGCTCAGAGACGTCAACACCGGCGAATTCATCGGTCTGGTGGACGGCCGCACGCTGCCGATCAAGTTCCGCATCGAGATCGGCATCGCCTGTCACACGACCGATTGCTTCGAGGGAACGGTCGGCACGGCCGGCGGCACGTTCATCACGAGCTCGGGACTCGCGGGCACATTGTTCCCGCCGCTCGCCGTGAATCAGGACGTCCTGCTCGTCATCGACCGCGTGGACCAGCAGCCCTGTGAGCCGCTCGATCTGCCGCAGTTCACAGGATGCTACCACTTTTCCACGGACCCGCGGCCACCGAACGGTTTCAACTTGCTTGTCACGGTCGGGATCTGCGCCAACAATGGCACCTTAAGCCACGCGCAGATCGACCTGCTGCACATCTTCCAGTTCGACCCCGGTGTGCCGCCGTTGGCCTTGACCAACGTGCCGGCCACGTTCCTCGCGTGCGATCCCGCGCACTTGCTCGGGTCGCGGTTGCCGTCGGGGCTGCGTCAGCTCGCGCGCTACCTGGGCTCGCTGTTCCTCCCACAGAGCCTGCACGCGGAGCATCTCGGGGTCGGGGGGTCGTCGGGGTCCTACAGCATCTTCGGCTGGGCACTGCCGGGCATCCTGACCACGCTCGCGGGCGACGGCCAGAGCGCCCTGGCCGGCACAGCCACGGCGATACGGCC
Source organism: Gemmatimonadota bacterium (assembly GCA_003221045.1). GTDB lineage: Bacteria > Gemmatimonadota > Gemmatimonadetes > Gemmatimonadales > GWC2-71-9 > AG41. The sequence continues at coordinate 15,030 of QHUC01000115.1, forward strand.
CACGGTGGTGCTCACGGATTCCTCCGGCGCGCCGATCGCCGGCGCCGTGGTGACGTTCGCCGTGGCCTCGGGCGCAGGCTCCGTTACCCAGGCGACGGATACCACCAACGCGACGGGCGTGGCGACGGTCGGCTCCTGGATCTTGGGTGCGGGCTCCAACACCCTCACCGCCATGACCCGTGGTGCCGCGGGCAACCCGGTGACCTTCAGCGCGACCGGGTGGTGATGTGAGAGCGCATTCCGAAGCCAGCGCCCGCTGATTCCGGAGTGGGCGGACATACCCGCGCGAGGGCGGCCACGACCCGGCCGCCCTTTTCGTTTACGTGCTCGCCCGCCGGCGCTAGCTTCCTCAGGGTGCGTCCCACAACGCTCGGCGTCATCGGCCTCGGCGCGATCGGAGGGTCCGTCGCGCTACAAGCGAAGCGGGCGGGCATTCCCCACGTCGTCGGTTGGTCCCCTGAGCCGGGCGAGCGGTGGATGTGACGCGCGCATCCGACCTCCTGATCCTCGCGGCGCCGCCCGCCCCCAACCTCCGGCTGCTCGACGAGCTGCACGATCAAATGAATACGGGAGCGAAGGCACAGCGTTGAGGAGGACGGCACGTCGCGCGCAGGTTGTAGCAACTGTGTTACAACGCCGCCGCCGGGCGGTCGGGGGGGCCCGCGCACATTGCCTCGAAACCATAGATTAGCCGGGCGGTTGGCGGTGCAGATCTTGCCCACTCGCTCCGTGCCGCGGCGGGCATCGGGCTCCTGGCCCGCGGCCCAGGCCCGCGGTCCTCGAGGCGCAAGGAGTCGACCCATGAAGCGCGTCGTTCTGGTCCTCTTGTCGTTCGTAGCGTTCGTGGCGTGCCGTGACGAGCAGTCCCCCACGGCCGCAAAGGGGCCGGCTATCTCAGCCGAGATTCGTGACGCCGTGAACGGCGGCGGCAACCCGCACTTCTTTTGGCTACCCCCTATCGTGGCCGCGCCGACTTTTACGGGCGTCTTCAATCCGCGGTTGTCTCCCGTGGTGGAGATCTGCAGCCAGAACGTATCGCCGTGCCCCGACGGACAAGTGCACGCAAGGTTCACCACGACGAGCGGCTCGGGGGCGCAGATCGTACGCGTGGACGTAACCAACCAGCTGTACACCGTCAACTGGAACACCGATCCGAGCCGCGAGCCGGTGGGCTCGAGCTTTCGCATCGCCGTGATCGTCCGAGGACGGTGCGCTCTGCCCGAGCAACTCGACGCTCGATTGCACCGAGCACATGGCGAGCCCGGGGACCGACAACACGATCGTCAGCAACAACCAGCTGGCCGGCACATTCATTCCAGCCGGAGCGTTGAGTCAGCCGGTGACAGTCACGATCGTCCAAAACCCCAGCGGGCGTTGCATCCCGGCGCCGTTTGCGCTGCCCGAGTTCGAGGACTGCTACGATTTTTTCACCGATCCGGGCCCCAACCAGTTCAATGTGCCGGTCACCGTAGCCATGTGCATCGATCGAGAGTCGGTGCCGAGCACGGCGGTACACCAACTCCAGCTGTTCCAGTTCGATGTGGGGCTACCGGTACGAGCGCTGCAAAACGTCCCGGCGAGGTTTCTGCCGTGCAATGGAGAGTCGTCCGTCGGGTGGCGCGGGTCCGGTGTGAAGGGGTTCCTCGCTCGCTTGTGGCGCGCCGTCACGCCTCGGCCGCTGTTCGCGTCGCACCTTGGTGTGGGGGGCAGCGCCGGGTCATACAGCACGTTCACCTGGTCGTTTGTCCCGGAAATCGTGACGAACTCGATCAATCCTCAGCTGGGGGCTGTAGGAACACCCGTCCTCTCCGCGCCGACGGTGCTGCTCCGGGATACCACCGCGGCTCACAATCCGGTCGGTGGCGTGACGGTCAGGTTCACTGTCGAAGGGGGTGGCACGATTGTCCGGGACTCCGCGGTCACCGGCTCGGACGGGCTCGCCTCTGTGGGTATGTGGACGCTGGGCACGGCGCTGGGAGTGAATCGAGTCATCGCGACTGCGATCGGAGCGATCGGCAGCCCCGACACGTTCACGGCAGTCGCTGCGGCGCCGGTGGTGGGCCTGTGCCCCGCCGGGTCGGTAGGCAGCCTCACGACCTTCACGAACTTCCCGGACGCCCTCGCGGCCGTCCCGCCGGGCGGGAAGATCGAGTTGTGCAGCGGGACGTTCACGGCGGACAACGTCGAGATCACAAAACCGGTCACGATCGAGGCGGCGCCCGACGCGGCGACTCCGCCGGTGATCCAGCACAACGCCGGCGAGTCGAGCTTTCCAAACACGAACGGCTTCTTGATTGATGCTGTGGGAAGTGGGACGGTGGCCTTCCGCCGCTTGTCGTTCGTGAGCACCGGCACGAGGCCGTTCATGATCTCGGCGCGGGGCACCTACGATCAGGTCGTAATCGACAGTTGCGACTTCACGATCACCAGTAGTAATGGGACGGGTGTCTTCGGCGGCTCGAGTACCGTCGAAGGGTCGCGGGTGGTGGTAAGCCACAGCTCGTTCACTGGGGGGGAAAGCGGTGTATTCGCATCCGGGGATCAAGACGAGTCCGGGAACCTCCTCCCGGGAGCTCCACACGTCGACGTGCTTCAGAGCACGTTCCACGACTTCACCTTCAGTGGAATCCAGCACCAGCTGGCGAGCGGACTTATCAGCGGCAATACGATAAGCGCGTGTGGGTCTTTTGGCTGCATCCGGGCCGTGCTCGACGGCCAGGTCGAGGTGAGGAACAATTCAGTCACGGTGGAGGCGGATCGCCTTGTGCTCAACGCGCAGCGCATTCGCTGGGGCATCGCCGCGTCCGCGCTCCCGGGCGGTGGGCACGTGATCGTCGGAAACACCGTGACCGGCGTCGGCGCGGGTCCCACAGGCTACGCGATCCAGGGAGCGGCGATCGGTGTCGGCCGAATCACCACCGCTGTCGCCCCCGGCGAGGTAGTTGACAATGCGACGGTGTCGGGCAACACCATCGTGAATGCCGATACGGGGATCAGCGCGCACGATGCCGTGGTCACGGGGACGGACAACGTCATCACTGAGACGCTGATGGGGATCTCGGCAGTGAGTGTCCTCTTGACGACAAGCGTAACGCTCAACCGGAGCGACGTGACGTCCTATGTCGTACCTATGGATGGCGCGGGTCTCTCGGACTTGACGTGCAACTGGTGGGGCAATACTGCCGGCCCGCAGAACGTCCCCGTGGGTGTTCCCGCGGGCGTCTTCACACCGTTCGCGACCGCGCCAATCGCCAACAACCCCGGCCTTACGTGTGGGGGCGCCCTCGGTGCACCACCCATCAACGGGTCGCTGACGGCGCCCTTGCGGCCCAGCCTTGGGGGTACACCGGGCGCCGCAGTGACGGGCAAGGAACCGCTCCCGCTCTGAGGCCTGAAGGTCTTCGCGCGTCGCGAGGGTGGCTCGAGGCACGGGCCGCCCTCGTCGTTTGCGGGTCCCGGCGTGGCGGCTAGT
>QHUC01000255.1 GCA_003221045.1 Gemmatimonadota bacterium
GGTGGTCGTGCTCGCCGCGCCGTCCGGTGGCGGCAAGACGACCATCGCGCGTGAGCTCAGGACCCGGCTGCCGGCCCTCTTCGGGTACTCCGTGTCGGCGACGACGCGCAAAGCCCGGCCCGGGGAGCAGGATGGGGAAGCCTACCACTTCCTCACGCGGGACGAGTTCCTGCGGCGCCGCGAGGCGGGCGAGTTTCTCGAGTGGGCGCCGTACGCGGGCGAGCTGTACGGCACGCTGCGCCACGAGGTGGAGCGCGTGCTCGCAAGCGGGAAGCATGCCTTGCTCGATGTGGAGGTGCAGGGAGCGCGGCAGGTGCGCCAGGCGTACCCGAGCCCGGCGTCGCTCATTGTGTTCGTGATCCCGCCGTCGCCTCGGGTGTTGATCGAACGGCTGCGCCGCCGTCGCACCGAGTCGGAAGCGGAGCTGCGGAAGCGGATCGACATCGCGACGCAGGAGGTCGAAACGGCTCGGCGCGAGCTCGCGACGGTCTACGACCGGGTGCTGGTGAACGACGACCTCGACACCGCCGTGAACGAGGTCATCGAGCTGGTTCGGCAGCCGGATGTGGCGCGGCCCGCGGCCGATGGCATGGCGAATACTCTGATGAGCTTCGTGCAGGAGCTCGAGCGCGAAGCGGAACAGTTGCGGTACTCAACGCGAAGGAGCAGGTAATGCGGATCATAACCCCGAGCGAGGTGGCCACCCAGACCCAGAACAAGTATCTCGGCGTGCTGGTCGCGGCCAAGTTCGCCCGCTTTGTAAACGAATTCCCGCGCGATCGATCGGTGGACTTCGAGGAAAAGCTCACCACCCGCGCGTTCGACGAGCTGGTGCGCGGCCGGCTCACCTACAAGCTGGTCCGGCGGCGGCGCCAGGAAGGCTGATGCCGCTGGCCGGCCGGCACGTCGTCCTCGGCGTGTCGGGCGGGATCGCGTGCTACAAGAGCTGCATGCTCGCCCGACGATTGACCGAGGGCGGGGCGACGGTGGACGTCGTCCTCACGGCCGCCGCCGCCGAGTTCGTCCGGCCGGTCACCTTCGAAGCGCTCACCGGGCGCCCGGTCCTGACCTCCCTCTGGGAGCGGGATCGGGCGCTCGCGCACATCGGCCTGGCCAAGCAGGCCGATCTGGTGATCGTGGCGCCCGCCACGGCGAACCTGCTCGCCCGTGCCGCGATGGGCATGGCGGACGACCTGCTGACGGCGCTGCTGCTCGCGCGCCCAGGGGGAAGCCCGGTGCTCGTGGCCCCCGCGATGAACGACGCGATGTACGCGCACCCCGCCACGCGAGCCAACCTGAAGACGCTCGCCGGACGGGGCTGGCACTTCGTTGGTCCGGAATCGGGGCCGCTCGCCGAGGGACCCAGTGACCAGCCGGGCCGCATGAGCGAGCCGGAGGCCATCGTGGCAGCCGCCGAGCGGCTCCTGATGCAACGCGCGCCGTGGGTGGGAAAGACCGTGGTCGTCACGGCTGGCCCGACACGCGAGCATCTCGATCCGGTCCGGGTCGTGACGAATCCGTCCACCGGCCGCATGGGCTACGCCCTGGCGGAGGCGGCCTACGCCCGCGGCGCCGACGTGATGCTGATCGCGGGGCCGGGGGACCTCCCGCTCCCGTTCGGCGTGACCGCACACCGCGTCGAGACTACTGCGGAGATGCAGCGCGCGACCCAGGCGCTCGTGAAGCGGGCGGATCTACTCGTGATGGCCGCCGCGCCGGCGGACTATCGTCCGGCGAAGCCGGCGGATGCGAAGCGCCCGCGCGCGAGCGGCGGTCTCACGCTCGAGCTCGAGGCCACGCCGGACATCCTGGAATCGCTCGAGCCGCGCCGGGGCTGCGTCCTGGTGGGGTTCGCGCTCGAGACCGGCGGTGATGGCGTTGCGAAAGCCAGGAAGAAATTGCAAGATAAGACTCTCGATTTCGTCATTCTGAACGACGCGCTCGAGCCCGGCGCGGGGTTCGAAGTGACCACGAATCGCGTGACGATCATCGGGAAGAGCGGCGAGCCCACCGAGTTGCCGTTGCTTTCCAAGCGCGATGTGGCCGACAAGATCCTCGACGCGGTGGAGCAAGCTCTGACGTGAGCGACGGGCGACAACTGGCGCGGGAATTCCTGGAACAACAGCGGGTGCTGGGGGGAGAGCCGGTGATTCTGTCGGCGAGCCCCAAGCCGGGCCCAAGCCCAGGGAAGACCAAGTCTCCGACGAGCAAGGCAGACACAGATCTTCCCCTCCCGGGGCTCTCCTACGATCCCCCCGGCGGCGATCTCTTCTCCAACGACCCGGTGCCGCAGGCCGCCTCGCTCGACGCCATCGCGCAGCTCGTGGCGGGCTGTACCAAATGCCGGCTGTGCGAGGGGCGCCGGCACACCGTGCCCGGCGAAGGCGCCGCGGATGCGCGGCTCGTGGTGGTTGGGGAGGGGCCGGGGCGGGTGGAAGACGAGACGGGCCGGCCGTTCGTGGGGCCGGCTGGCGAGCTCTTGACCAAGATCCTCGGCGCGATCGCGCTGCCGCGCGAACGGGTGTTCATCTGCAACGTGGTGAAGTGTCGGCCGCCCGAGAACCGGCTGCCACAGTTCGACGAGATCGCGGCGTGCGTGCCGTACCTGTTTCGCCAGATCGAGATCGTGAAGCCGAAGGTGATCCTCGCGATGGGC
>QHUC01000256.1 GCA_003221045.1 Gemmatimonadota bacterium
GCAGCCCGCGAAAGGCCTGTGTAACCTGGGCATCGCAGCCGTGGAGGCGATGGTCGACAAAGGCGTGCTGGTGGACGTCACGCACATGAGCGAGCGAGCGATCGACGACACCCTGGCCCTCCTGGATCGCATCGACCCCAAACGACAGGTTCCGCTCATCGCCACGCACTCGGCGTGCTCCTTCGGCAAGCTCGAATACAACATTTCCGATCGCCACATCGAGGCTATCGCGGAGAGGAACGGGGTGGTCGGCCTCATCGCCTGCCGCCATTACATGTCGGACGGATTGCCCGCGCCTCAGACGTTCGACGACTCCATGGACATCATCTACTGTCATATCGACCGGATTCATAAGCTCACCGGTTGCTACGAGCATGTGGCGCTCGGGTCCGATCTGGACGGCTTCATCAAACCCACACTCCCCGGTTTGGAGACACCGGCCGAGTTTCGGTTCGTGGAGCAGGAGCTCATCAAGCGGTACGGCCACGGTCCGGCCCAACAGATCTGCTCCGATAATGCCCTGAGGGTGCTCAGCCATTGGGGGCAGCAAGGCAGCATCTGAGTCTGCTCGCCCCCCGCCGACCCCCGGCGTATTCTTCGCACTGTATGAGCGGTCTGCTCGGCCACCTCCAGGTCGCGCTCGCTGAGCGCTATAGGATCGAACGCGAGATCGGCCGCGGGGGGATGGCGACCGTCTATTTGGCGGAGGACCTGAAGCACCGCCGGCCGGTGGCTCTCAAGGTGCTCAGCCCGGACCTGGCCGCGAACCTGGGGACCGATCGGTTCCTGCGCGAAATCGAGATCGCCGCCCGGCTCGCCCATCCGCACATCCTGTCACTCCACGACTCCGGCGACGCCGACGGCCTGTTGTACTACGTGATGCCCTACGTGGAGGGGGAGTCGCTGCGTGGCCGCTTGAACCGCGAGCGACAGGTCCCGCTCGACGACGCCTTGCGCATCAGCCGCGAGGTGGCGGATGCCCTGGACTACGCCCACGGCCGCGACGTGGTGCATCGCGATATCAAGCCGGAGAACATCCTGTTCCAAGCCGGTCATGCGGTCGTGAGCGACTTCGGCATCGCGCGGGCGATCCGCGTGGCGGGCGTGAAGCAGGTCACCGGGACGGGCATCGCGGTGGGCACGCCCGGGTACATGAGCCCGGAGCAAGCAGGCGGCGTCGAGCAGCTCGATGGCCGCAGCGATCTCTATAGCCTCGCCTGTGTGCTGTACGAGATGCTGGCGGGAGACCCGCCCTTCACGGGCTGGTCGGCCCAGGCGATTCTGGCCCGACAAGCGATCGAGCCCGTCCCGCGCCTTCGCGCCGTCCGAGACACGGTGCCCGACTGGCTCGAGCAGGTGGTGGTGAGAGCGCTTGCGAAGGCCCCGGCGGATCGGTTCGCCACGGCCGCCGATTTCGTCGCGGCGCTGGCCAAACACGGCTCGCTGACGGTCACGTCGCCGGCCCTTCCGCTCGTCCGGCCCCCGCCGGCCGCTGCGAACTCGATCGCCGTACTGCCGTTTCTGAACATGAGCGCCGAACCTGAGAACGAGTATTTCAGCGACGGGATTACCGAAGAAATCATCAACGCGTTGAGCGCCGTCCGCTCACTGCGAGTGGCTTCGCGGACTTCGTCGTTCGCGTTCAAAGGCGCGACGCAGGACATCCGGGCGATCGCGGAGAGACTGCAGGTGAGCGCGGTCCTCGAGGGCAGCGTCCGCCGGGCGGACACCAAGCTGCGGGTCACCGCCCAGCTCATCAGCGCCGCGGACGGCTTTCACCTCTGGTCCGCCACCTACGATCGGGAGATGAAGGAGGTCTTCGCGATCCAGGACGAGATCGCCCGGGCCATCGTGAACGCGTTGAAAGTGAAGCTGACGAGCGAGCCCGGCCTCGTGCTGGTCGAGCCACACACGGACAACGTGGAGGCCTACGCGCTGTATCTGAAGGCGCGCTACTTCTGGAGGCGGAAATCAGCCAGCGGCTTGAAGAAGGGCATCGAGTACTTCGAGCAAGCGATCGCCCTCGACCCGCGCTACTCGCTGGCCTATGCCGGGCTGGCCGATTCCTACACGGCGCTCGGGTACTACAGCTACCTTCCTCCGAAACAGGTATTTCCTCGGGCGCGGGAGGCTGCCGACACGGCTATTGCGATCGACGACGGCCGGGCCGAGGCGCACACGGCACGCGCGTGTGTGAGCCTGCTCTACGACTGGGACTGGCCGGACGCAGAACAAGGCTTCCAGCGGGCGATCCAGCTCAAAGAGCTCTACCCGACCGCGCATTTCTGGTACGCATGCTGCTTGTGGGCGATGGGGCGAACCGCGGACAGCGTCGAGCAGGCATCGCGCGCGCAGGCCCTGGCGCCGCTGTCGCTCGTGGCCAACGCGAATCTAGGCTGGGCGCTCTACTTCGCACGACGGTATGACGAAGCCATCACCCAATGCCGGAAGGTGCTGGACCTCGATACGCACTACCTGTTGACGTACATCGTGCTCGGTCAAGTTCACCTGGCGGCGTCCCGATATGACGAAGCCATCAGCGCGCTGCAGAGCGCCGTCAGCGTTTCCGAGGGGCTCGCGTTCACGAGCGCCGTGCTCGGCCACGCGTATGCAAGGGCGGGGAGGCGGCGCGAGGCGACGAAAGTCTTGCAGAGCCTCCAGCAGCGATCGGGCGCCGGGTATGTGTCGCCGTTTTGCGGGGCGCTGGTATATGCCGGGCTCGGCGACCGGGATCAAGCATTTGCCTCGCTCGACCAGGCCTACGAGGAGCGGTCCCATTGGCTGGCCTACCTCAAGGCGTGGCCGCTAGTGGACGACCTGCGCGCGGACGCGAGGTTCACGGCGCTCCTGGGTAGAGTCGGGCTCCGCTGATTGATATACGTAGGCCGCGCGGCCGGCACGCTAGCAACTCGAAAGCCGCTCGGCGTTCGCCGGCGGCTTTCTTCGTCGCCCCTCCGGATGTCATCGAGTTCCGCACGCTGAACGCGATCCATGATGGCTTCGTCGACGCCATGTAACGGCTCCAGGCGTGGCTCAGTGAAAACGTTCGTGAGAGAGACCAACGCTATCGGCATGATGCCGCGCCATTGCCACGAGTGTGGCACAGCCGCTGTGGCGACGCTCTAAGCTTCTGTCGACGCCTGTGGACAAGGCGCTTCAGAGACTCCGGCCCGCAACATGCTGCGACAAACCGGGAGGCTCGATCATGCACGACTCGATCAGCTACCAAGGAGCCCGCTTCGCACTTTTCATCGGGGCTACGCTGCTGGCTGTGGCTTGCGAGGAACCCGCGAGTCCCGGGCACCCCGCTGTCCGAGCCGCCAGCCTTTCCCTGCCGGGGACGGACACCGTCGGCGGTCAGGGAACGCTCGGCGCGGGCAGCGCGACGCCCGGCAGCGATCGGCAGGACTTCAACTTCGACGTGACGGCAAGCTTGAGCGGGGGGCAAGTGTTCTACCGGGACTGGGCAGTCGTGCGGATCGACGGCACGGTGGGAACGCTCACGGTGGACCCAGCGGATCCGTCGACGGCTATCACCGCTTACCGCGATTGGGCGAGTGTGTGCGCGGACCCGACGCGTGGGGTAGCGTTCGACGGGACGGGCCGGCTGGACACGGGGAGCTTGACAGACTTCACGGTGGCCGTGTGTGACAACGGGTCACCCGAGAGCGGGACGGATTTTCTGCAAATGGACGTGCCGGCGTACACTTACAACCACGGCGGGTTTCTTTCGAGTGGCGACGTCGCGAAGTCCGGGACGGCCACTATCATCTTTCAAGACGGCTTTGAGAGCCCCAACCCCTTGAGCGAGTGGACGCAATACCCCTCTGGCAACGGCCGCTACAGTCTATCGTCGGACACGGTTCACTCCGGTAC
>QHUC01000116.1 GCA_003221045.1 Gemmatimonadota bacterium
CCGTAGAAAAACGCCAGGCCGACCGTCATCACCATCACGAGCGCCGTGGAGGCGAGGACCCAGGCGGTGTCGCCGGCCGAGATCGCGGTGGTCATGTGCCCTCCGTGTCGGCCGCGGCCCCGGCGTGGTGCGCGCTCTCGAGCGCCGCCCGCTGCACCTCATCGGCGTTGACCGCGGTGAGCGCGGCGTTGTCCGCCTCACCGGTGCGGATGCGAATCACCCGCTCGATCGGCTGGATGAAAATCTTGCCGTCTCCGACTTCGCCCGTCCGGGCGGACAAGAGAATCGCCTTGATGCACGGCTCGACGAACGGCTCGGAGCAGACCATTTCGATCTTCACCTTCTCGTGGAATTCCATGACGACCGTGGTGCCGCGGTACTGACTCACGATTTCCTGCTCACCCCCATGACCGCTCACGCGGCTGAGGGTGATGCCCGTGACGCCGGCCTGGAACAGCGCCGCTTTGACATCGGGAAGGCGTTCGGGCCGGACGATAGTGGTGATGAGTTTCATAACGGGCAAAGCTACCCCCGGACCGGCATGCTGTCAAAGGAATTGTGCTTCTATTGCACGTTTTGATGTGCAGCGATTCTTGTGCCACGGCGCGCCACCTGCAACCAGAGCTCATAACGTTGCCTCCAATGCACAGATTCGTTGTCACGGCGCCATAGGCCCGTCCGAGCTCCCAACCTCCCAAACGTTGCCTTTTGTGACTGCGCATGGAACTGTGGAGCCACTTCTTCGGCCTGGAGGCCTGTATGCGTGCGGCAAGTCGGCTGTTAAGCGCTGGAGTGGGCATGCTGGTGTGCGGGGTGGGCGCCGCAGGGGCTCAAGGTGCCAAGACCAACACGGAGGTCGGGACTTCGGTTGGGGTCACCATTCTGAGCGTCTCGGGAGGCGGCGGATCGGTCACGCACGTGGGGATCCCCGGCGACGGGATTCAGGCGTCGCCGACCGTCTATGCCACGATTTTCGCCTCGCCGTCCTTCATGGTGGAGCCTCAGGTCGCGTTCAGTCTCCTGTCCAGCGGAGGGCAGACGCTGACATCGGTGGGGCTCACCCTTCAGTTCGGATATTTGGTCACGCCCTCGCGGCCGGGATCGGTATACGTGGCGGCGAACGGCGCGTTTCAGTCTGTGTCTCTCTCCGGAGGGGGTGGGTCGGTCAGCGGCCCCGGCCTTGGCGGAGCGCTCGGATATCGGTTCAAAGTGAGAAACAATCTCGCGATCCGGCTTGACGGCCGGTATCGCCGCTGGTTCTCGGACTTCAAGGACCTGAACGAGATCGGGTTCGGCTTGGGCCTGGGCGCAACCTTCTAAGGACGCGGTTCCCTGTTCTGCAGGCGCGAAGGCCCGGTCCTCCGGGCCTTCGTTTTTTTGCGTGATCGACTGACCACGCGTGAGGACACCCGAACCGCCGGCCGCGCTCCCCATTTCCGGCACGGATTTCGCCCGAGCCGGCGCCAGCGGTCTCACGCGTCGCGGGTATCATGGGGAGGGAGGGTTTTATGGAGACGACGTCTCGGTTCGTCGCACTGCTCGCCGTGCTTTCCTGCACCGCCGCAACCGCGCAAGCGCAGTATCCGCAGCGGCGCGACGGCTTCTGGATCAGTTTCGGATTGGGATATGGTTCGGCCAACGTCACGTGCGACAACTGCAATTCTGGGCCCCGCACCGGAGGCTTCACCGGTTTCCTGAAGTTGGGCGGCACACCGAGTCGCAATGTCCTCATCGGCGCTTCTCTCAACGGGTGGACCCGCGAGACGGCCGGCGTGAACGAGTCGATGGGCAACATTACCACCTCCCTCTTCTATTATCCCGTCGCCTCCAGTGGCTTCTTTCTCACCGGCGGTCTCGGGTTCTCTGCCTACAATATCGACTCGAGTCCCGAGGTAAACGGGTCGGGGTGGGGGTTCACGAGCGGGGCCGGCTATGATATCCGCGTGGGCCGCAACGTCTCACTCACGCCCGTCGTGAATTTCGTCTACGGGGCACTGGGAGACTTTGATGTGCCCGGCATCGGCACGGCTCACGGTTGGAAACAGAACGTCGTCGATTTCGGCCTGGGTGTAACCTTCCACTGAGCCCCCCCGCCCCCGGGGGCCGCCGGTCGTTATCTTGTGCCACCGCTGATGCTCCCGCATCTGGTGGCACTCGTTTTTCAGGTCACCGCGCCCTGCCCGCGCGCGTCGGCCGCGGCCGGCCAAACCGATGCCGGATGGAACGCCTATCGGCGCGGGTCGATCGCCGACGCGCGTAGCCATTTCGAGGCCGCCGACTCTCTTTGTCCTGGCGATCATGCGACGCAGGTGGGCCTCGGGTTCGTGCGGCTGCGCCAGAGCCAGCCGCGCGCTGCCGCAGAGCGATTCCTTCAGGCCATCAGGAGCGACACGGGTGACGCCGATGCGTGGTACGGACTCGGCCTCGCGCGCGTCCGCCTGGGGCAGCGCGGCGCGGCGGTGGATGCCTGGCGACGCACTCTGCGGCTCGCACCGGGCTACGGCGACGCCGAGGTTCAGCTACTGGCCGTGGGGATCGACAGCGGGCTGGTGCTGCCAGCCGTGCGGCGGCCTGATCACCCGGACGTGCCGGCTCGTGCCGCGGGCGACGGGTTCGAGACCCGGGCCGCGGGCGGATGGCAGCCCTTCTACGTGAAGGGAGTCAATCTCGGCGTGGCCCTGCCCGGCAACTTTCCGTCACAGTTTCCGACCGATGACTCGACCTACGCCCGCTGGCTCGAGCTGATCGCTGGTGCCCGGGCCAACGCGGTCCGGGTGTACACGATTCTGCCCCCGGCATTTTACCGGGCGCTCAAAGCGTGGAACACCGCTCACCCCGACAGCACTCTTTGGCTGCTCCACGGAGTGTGGACGGAACCGCCTCCCAGGCAGGACTACGACGCCACGGCCTGGAAGGCGGCGTTCCGCGCCGAGATGCGCCGGGCGGTAGACGTGGTGCACGGACGCGCGCTCATCGCGGCACGGCCGGGTCACGCCTTCGGTCGCTACGAGACGGACGTGTCCGACCACGTCTTCGGGTTCATCATCGAGCGGGAATGGGAGCCGTTCTCGATCACGGCCTACAACCGGTGGCGGCGCGACCGCACGACCTTCAGCGGTCGTTTCCTGGCTGTGGACCGCGGGACACCCGCAGACGTATGGATGGCGGAGCAGTGCGACTATCTGCTGGGCTACGAGTGGGACACCTACCACGCTCAGCGACCGATCGCGTATACCAATTGGCCGACCCTCGATCCGCTGTCACACCCGACCGAGGCGACGCTCGAGGAGGAGCAGCGATTGCGGCGCCTGCACCGGTTCCCGCCCAACCCTCGCCTCAAGGAATACGACAACGATCGCGAGTCGCTCGACGCCATGTTGGTTCGCACCACGTTGGCGGATCTCGGAGGCTACTTCGCGTCGTACCACGCCTACCCCTACTATCCGGACTTCATCGGCCTCGACTCCACGTACGCCGGGGTTTCCGGCGCATCGCATTACCTGCGCTATCTGCGGGAGCTGAAGCGCCATCATGCCGGTCGGGCCCTCCTCGTGGCCGAGTACGGGGTGCCCTCCTCACGCGGGGTGTCCCACCTCGACGCCGACCGCAACGACCACGGCGGGCACGACGAGCGAGCGATGGCGCAGATCGATGCGGGTCTCACCCAAGACATACGCGATGCGGGTGCGGCGGGCGGGATCCTGTTCGCGTGGCTCGACGAGTGGTTCAAGCACACGTGGGTCACGATCGATCTCGAGGTTCCCCCGGAGCGCACGGGACTGTGGCACAACGTCGAGGACGCGGAGCAGCACTATGGCTTGCTGGGAGAGTACGCCGGCTCGTCCCCTGGCACGCCCGAGCCCGGCGGCGAGCCCGGAGCGTGGCAGGCATTGCCGTGGGTCGAGCGTCGCGATTCGCTTGTGCTGCGCTTGGGGGCTGATCCTTCATATCTGTATCTGGCGCTGGCAGGCGGGCCGAGGTTCGAGGCGGCACGCTATGTCGTCGGAATCGACACCTATCGGCGGGACCTGGGCGAGATGCGGCTGCCAGGGGTCGACCGGCCCGGTACGATCGGATTCGAGTTCGCTCTCGTCCTGAACGACACCAACGACGCACAGCTCTTGGTCGCTCCGTGGTACAACCCCTACCTTGGACCGCGGAAGGGCGTGGGGCCGACGGGCCTCGACGCCTTCTATAATGAAGCGGCGACGGCGAATTCCGTGGGGCACGATGGGGCGTTCGATTCGCTCTTCGTGACCACCAACCGTTGGCGGATCGGGCGGAACGGTCGGACGTATCCCGCCAGGGGCGTCAACCGCGGGCAGTTGCGCTACGGCCCTACGGCGCGGTCGACGCTCGCGGACTGGTACATCGACCGCGCGTCCGGGCAGATAGAAGTGCGAATCGCCTGGGGACTCTTGAACGTCACCGACCCGTCGTCGCGGCGCGTCATGGTGCGGTACCGACGGGACGGAGTGTTCGAGACCGCGCCGACCGACGGGTTTCGGTTCGCGGTGGCCGCGCTCGATCGAGAGGGCGGAGCGGTGGTTGGGAGTCTAGAGCCCGAGCGGACCTACGCCTGGCCCACCTGGGAGGTGCCCACGTGGCACGAACGGCTGAAGCCCGCCTACTTCGCGATGCGAGAGGTGTGGGGGTCGTGGTGACGAGGGCGGCGTGGGTGCTCGCCCTGCTCAGCGTGCCGGCGCTCCTCCACGCCCAGCTGCCGGATGCCGATTCCGCGTTCGCCAGGGGCGATTACGCCGCCGCTCGCGCCGCGTACGAGCGCGTGCTCGCGCGGGACTCCCTCAACGAGCGAGCACTCTATCGACTCGCCATTCTCGACAGCTGGGACGGCAAGCTCGTCCGCTCCCTGGCGCGGTTCGGCACCCTGCGCCGAATCGACCCGCGCGATCCCGACATCATGGTGTCTCATGCACAGGTGTTGGCGTGGGCCGGCAGGACGGCAGCCTCCGGGGCGCTCTACGATTCTGTACTGGCGCGGTATACGGACCGCACCGACGCGCTGGCCGGCCGGGCGCGCGTGATTGCGTGGAGCGGCGACCTGGACCGGGCGGAGCAGTTGTGGCGGGCCGCGCTGGAGCGCCATCCGGACAGCGCCGAGCTGTTGATCGGCCTCGCGCAGACGCTGTACTGGAAAGGGCAGCCCGAGCTCGCCGAGTCGTACGCCGTTCGCGCGCGGACGCTCGCGCCGGAAGATCGGACCGCGCGCGATCTCGAGCGGGAGCTGCGGGCCGCGCTCCGTCCCGACGTGGCGACGTCGGTGGACGGGGCCACAGACTCGGACGACAACGATTTCGTCGCGCAGGAGGGGAGGATCACCACGTCGCTCAGCGCAAACCTGCGCGGAACGCTGCATGCGGGCTGGCGTCACGGCACGGACCCCCGGGGCGCCGGCACGAGCTACGGCGGCGGAGGCGTCGTGACCGCCGCGCTCGGCCACGGAGCCGTTTTCCGTGCCGGACTCGGCGCCCGGCGGATCGAGTCGGACACCGGCCCCGCTCACCCACTGCCCTCCCGCACGCTGCTCACGGCAGAGCTGGGCGTGGGGCTCCGCCCGGCTCGCTATGCGGCGGCGAGCCTGGGCTACTCCCGCGCGCCGTTCGATGAGACCGCCGGACTCATGCGCAAGGATCTCACTATCGATGCGCTCGACTTCAGCTTCGACGTGTCACCCGGGCCGGGCTGGTCGATATCGGGAGGTGGGGGCGGCGCTTGGTTTTCCGACGCCAACCGCCGTCTCTCGGCCGTGGTCGCGGTGCTGGGTCGCGCGGCGCCTGGACTGCAGCTCGGACCCTACGCGCGCATCATGGGATACCGAGTCAATGGTGGTACGGGCTACTTCTCACCCGACCGCTTCATTGTGGTCGAGGCCCGAGCCGTATACGTGTGGCAACAGCGACCCTGGGGCATCCGCGCCGACGGCGGCCTGGGGACGCAGCAGGTGTTCACAGGGGCCGCTCGGCAAACGGAGTGGCATGTCGGTGTGTCGCTGTCGCGCGGGTGGGGCGCGAACAACGAGCTGAGCCTCGTCGGATCTATCACCAACAGCGCGGCGGCCACCACGCCCGGGACCGTGCCGACCGAGGGTTTTCGCTATCGGACTTTAGGTCTGCGGTTCCGCCAGGGGCTCTAGGTCCACGCTGGCCTTGTGGCGCTCGGCCGCGCCCAATCCCAGGGTGCGGAGCAGATCGATGGCTTGGCGTTGCTCGGGACTAGGGAGTGCCCCCACCGCTTGCCGCATCGACTGAGCGTGCAACGGGAAAATGCGCCGGATCACCCCCCGACCGGCTGGCGTCAACGAGAGCAGGGTGACGCGCCGGTCGGCCGCGCTCGGCCGGCGCCGGACGAGCCCCCGCTTGACGAGCTTGTCCACCACGTAGGTGGTGCTCGACGATTCCACCAGGATCCGTCGCCGCACCTCGCAGACCGGCAGCTCCCCCTTGTGATAGAGCACCTCTAGCACGCCGAACTCCGTCACGCCGAGGCGGAAGCGGGCGATGCTGGCGCGGGAGTGCCGCTCCACGGCGTCGAACGCCCGCGCCAGCACCACCCACAGGAGCAGGGCGGGGTCACGGGGCGGGGCCTGGGACCGTTTCATCTTGCCTTCCGGAACCTTCCGAGATGACCTCGTGTTCCTTTCTGTTAGGAATCTAATATCTCGATTTCGAGATATCAACGAAACGGAGGACTCACGATGCTTGCGAATCTGGGGTTACTGGCCCTGCGCGTGACGCTGGGCCTGGTCTTCCTGGGCCACGGAGCCCAGAAGGCTTTCGGCGCGTTCGGCGGACCGGGGTTCAACGGGATGACCGGCTTCATCGGCAGCCTGGGCCTCCGGCCGGCACGCTTCTGGACGGGCCTGGCGGTCGGCGGCGAGCTCATCGCCGGCGCCCTCTACGTGCTGGGGCTGCTCACGCCGCTGGCAGGGTTGCTCGTGCTCGCCACGATGGCCGTGGCCATCGCCAAGGTGCATGGGCCCAAGGGATTCTTCGTCCAGAACGGCGGCTACGAGTACAACCTCGTACTGATCATCGCCGCGGTCGCGCTGGCCCTGGCGGGGCCCGGGACGTACTCGCTCGACCACCTGTTGGGCCTGGCGCGGTAATCCTGCTCGACTGCGGCCTCTGGGACACTCCCCGCCTCACCGGGTCCCCGGTCCCCGTCCCTCCATGCGCTGATCGCGCGGCAGGATCATCGCCCGCACGACGGCCGTGGCGTCCACGGCGATGAGCAACCCGTCCTGCGGCAGCGACTGGACGCCGATCACGATTCCCGCCGGCGGGTTGCGCTGCGGGAAGAAATCGGGCGCCGCCTGCCGGATCGTCTCGAGATCCTTCGGCGAATAGTTCACCACGTACACCGTGAGCTTGGCGACATCCGCAGGCGTCGCCCCGCCGATCCGGAGGACCGTCGCGAGGTTGGCGAACGCCTGCGCGGCCTGCGCCCGCAGATCACCCACGCCGACCAGGCGTCCCATGCTGTCGAGCGCCACCTCGCCCGACACGTAGAGCGTCGAGCCGATCCGCACCGCGTGTGTGAATCCCGGAAGGGCCGCAAGGGTCCCTGGATTGATGTAGCGCGTGCCGATCGGATCGGGCCCCGACCGAATGCCGCCTGGTGTGGGGGCGACGCAGGCCGCCAAGAGGGTGACGATCACGACGCTCGGCACGGCGCTGCGCATAGGGCTCTCCTCATCGATCCGGTGGTCTGATACCTCGGACCTCTCTGTATACGCTGCCCGGCCGCCGGAGTTCAAGGGGCCGCCCTGCTCAGCATCCGGCGAGCGGCGGCCGTAACAACCAGCATGAGCGCGGTGCCCGACCGGGAAGCGGCTGGCTCTCGGGACGACGACGAGCCGGCCCTTGTGGCCCGGGCCCTCGCGGGCGATCGCACCGCGCTGGGCGTGCTGGTCACGCGGTTCGCGGCGCCGGTCCGCCGGCTGGCCTACGCCATCCTGCGAGACGCCGATGAAGCGGACGACGCAGCGCAGGACGGGGTGTTGCAGGCGCTGGTCAAACTCGACCGGTACGATCCGAGCCGCCCGTTCGGGCCCTGGTTGATGCGGATCGTGGCGAACGCGGCCATCGACCGGCGGCGGCGGCGAGCGGTACGGGAGACGAGCGAGCTGGACGAGGGGCTGGTCGGCGGCGGGCCGTTGCCCGACGTGGAAGTGGATCGGCTGGCGTTACGGCAGCGCCTCGCCATGGCGCTCGACACGCTCCCGCAGCGCTACCGCATGGCACTGGTGCTGTTCGATGTGGAAGGGTACTCGCAGGCGGAAATCGCCGAGATCCTCGGCGTCGCACCCGGCACCGTGCGCTCGGCCGTGTTTCATGCGCGACGCCGGCTGCGACGGTGGCTCGAAGGCTGGAAGGAGGGCGGCGGTGAATCCTGAATCGAAGGCCTTTTCGGCGGAGCCGGACCGCGTGCTCGGCGCCGAGCTGCGGGCACTGCTCGATCGGCCCGGCGAAGCCGAGTTCGTCGCGGCGGTCATGGCCGGCGCGGCGGCGGCCGGCGTCGGCTCGACGCGCGCCGTGCTGGGACGGTGGGCCCGCCTCGCGGTGGCTGGCCTGATCGTCGCCGCGGTGGGCAGTGCCCTCGTGATTCGGAGCACGACCGAACCGGCGGCGACGCTCGATACCGAGTGGGTCGCCGCGGCGACGGGCAGCGCTGCGGCTGCGGCGTTGTTCACGTCGCAGAATGCCCCGGATGCCACCGTGTTGTACGCATCGGTGGAGTCCAATTGACGAAGGGAGCCCGCGTATGCTGAAGCAATCGCCCGGCTGGGCGGTCGCCACGTTGATCGCGATCTTCGTGGCCGGGGGGCTCGTGGGGTGGGGCGTCGGGACGCGTGTGGGCCACGGCCGAGGGGGCAGCGGTCCGGGCTGGGGTCGCGGCGACCGGGGCGGACCCGGAGGGCCGGGTGGCGGCGTCCACTCGCTCCTGAAGCGCGAGCTCGACCTGACGCCCGCGCAAGAAGACTCGGTGCGGGCGATCTTCGCCCGCCACCGCCCGCAGATGGAAGCCCTGTGGCGCGAGATGCGTCCGCGTTTCGACTCCGTGCGCGCCGCGATCAACAGCGAGATCAGTGGGCAGCTCACGCCGGCGCAGCGCACCAAGTTTCAAGAGCTTGAGCGTCGCATGGATGAGCGGCTCCGGAGGGAGCCAAAACCAGCTTCACCCTAAGGGGAGGTGATGTCTACCGGGCGAACGGCTAGCGGGCTCCGAAGACGGCGGGGCCCGCTTCAGTTTCTCACCGCGCCGGCCGCGCCGGCCGAATCGCCGCCCTGCACCAATCCCACGAAGTCCCGCAGCTCGGGCAGCCCCAGGTCGGAGGCGACCCAGTAGGTGTAATCGCGCGTGGTCCAGTGCAGCACGTGGTACCCCTGCCGCGTGAACGCGCCCGATCGCGTCGAGGGGCCACGCCCAACAGGCCACAGGAAGGCATTGATCA